>PYJC01000134.1 GCA_003635255.1 Candidatus Poribacteria bacterium
AAGCCGAGGCAGAACGGTATCTGGTGAGGCAACTCCTCTGTCTCCTTCAAGGTAAGGACCGAAAAGTCGCAGAACTTAAAATTGAGGAGGCTGAGATTGAAGAGATAGCAGAAACGGTAGGCCCAAACGTTGAAGCAGTTCAGAAAAGATGGGAACGAATTCTTAAGGTGTTGATCCCCATCGGATGCAACTTAGACGCGTTGATAAACTACCTTTCCGAAGAGGAAGACAGACGGGTTATGGAACGGTACTTGGATGAACAACCTCTCTCGAAAATTGCGAAAGCAATT
This sequence comes from Candidatus Poribacteria bacterium, assembly GCA_003635255.1. GTDB lineage: Bacteria > Poribacteria > WGA-4E > WGA-4E > WGA-3G > WGA-3G. The sequence continues at coordinate 291 of PYJC01000134.1, forward strand.
GTTGGCATCTCTCGTTCTAAAGTTGAGGAGACGGTGAAACGTGTGATAAAGCAGTGGAAGGAAGCTGCTAAGGAAAATCCCACCGATCCCGTCTCCGCAATGGTTAAGAAGGAGAGATAACTTTTCACTCAAATGACGACGTAAAAGAAAGTTTATTCGATAATTACATATAACGAGAAATCGAAAAGCCTTCTATTATTGTCAATTTTGCGTAAGTTCCATTATTAACAAAATTGCCTGCATAGGGCAACAGACAGAAAGGGAATAACTTATGAAATCCAAAACATGGTTCGCGATAATCGCGATTTTTTTGATGCTCGGCATAGTAGTTCAAACACGAGCGGTTCTTCAGGTTTGGGCTTCGTCGGATGTTAATTCGGAAAGAGCCACCGCGTGGGCTATCCCGATTGTTCCTGGTGATGGTAATGCGAATAACATATCTGTAGGTATGTACACCGGGGCAGGCTGGGCGAAAGCCAGAACTCATTACGAAGTTTTTGAAGTTGCTGAAATTTGGCTTCAGGTTTGGAGCGTTGACGGTACTCACTACTGGAACAATAGCGGAGTTGTTGTAACTGCCTATGGATCTAATGGATCCGCATCATCCGCAGGCAATATATAGCAACCTCGAAATTTTCTTACTTATCGAAAGGAAGGTTCATAATGATAAAATTAAAAATAATATCTATAAGTTTAGCATTCGCTCTTTTCTTGCTTGGAAGTCTGACTAATGTGGCATATACTTACGTTTGGCTTTGGACGAATGCGGAAACTCACTGGTTCTCAGCAGAAGCTGCTGTCCGTCCTTCGGTATCCGATCTTGAAAATACATCGTTAGGTATGCGCACTGGATATGGGGATGCACGTGTCACCGTCGGTGGTAAATACAAGGGGGCAAGTGGGAATATTTGGGTGAATGTGTACATAAACTCCGAGGGGAATAAGACATATTCTGCCCAGGGCCATTCTGTTTATCTCTCCGGTTGGCCTTGGCAGTCCAAAACTGCCTCTGCATCAGGACAGATTTAGAAATGCCCTAAAATCCTGAAGTATACATCAACTTATTGTCGGCATGCTTACCCGAGCTTGCCGACAATTCTATCCAGAAGGTGAACAAGGAATGAAACACAAAAACAAGGTTCAGATTCTCGTTCTTTTAGGAATTATCCTCATAATCTCTTTTGTATTCCGTAAATACCAAGAAACTCTACGGAGAAACGATTCAAAGATAGAACCGACACAAATAGAAGAAGGTATTCAAAAGCGCGTTGGTGTAACAACAAAAATACCGGTCAATACATCCACCACTCAGTCCCAGAGACATACACCTCCTCCACCCAAAAAGCACAACGGACCTCAAACAGTTTCGGCCCTCTTTGAATCATTTGGTGAAATTCTAGCGGACCCGTCAGTGGATGAAAAGTATCCACAAGCCGAGTGGTTAAGGATGCTTCTTGAGAGGGGGATCATTATAGAAGATTACAACGACTATAGCGGATATATGGCGGCACGGCGGATGTTAGTGAAACTTGAAGGTAAACCCGAATTATGGACATCTGATATCTTTGGATTACCACCTACAAACGATTGGGAAACTTTTAAAGCCGCTTTCGTTGATAGAAAAATTTGGGAGTATGAACAGGTTCGTTCTGTCATGCGGGCGGATCCCGGTGTAACTGGTGGGTTCTTTACAGGAGAAGATAAAAGAACCTTTCTTCCTGCTAAGCCTGGACGCGTCTATGTCAAAAGACAGGGAACCGGGGCAGCTTTTTTAGGCGAAACACTTGATGAAACACAACAATTTGATCTACTTTATAACGGTATCACCCCAGAGGGGTACGAAGTCATTTCCCTATCACTCGTGAAGAAATGTTAGAAGGCTTAACACTCCCGCCAGATAATTGGATTCCACCAGAAGACTGGATACCTCCTGAAGGTTTAGAGGAGGCCCTACGTGAGAAAGGCTGGACAGGCTCCTTTTATTCAGAACAAGAAAAAGCACTTGTGGAAAAAGTCCAACCCCAAAGCACAGAAAAATTTGAAGAAAACTGGGCGAAGACCCTACAAAATGAAGTAAATAAGAACTCGCCGCTAACCCATGAAAGTTGGGATTCATTTTTGGAGTCACTTAGTACTGAGGAATTCAATGAGTTTGAAAAGTTATTAACAGAAGTGTCATCAGAATCGGGATTGAGACAGAAAGAGGCAGAAAAACAGATAGAAACTCTCCTTCGCGAGGACTTTTCGCCAGATCGGTTCACTCATGCTATGGAAACCTTGAATCGTTATGGTCCCACGGATGGAATCCGCAAACTTGCAGAAGAGGATTCCGAAATCGCAACGTACCTTAGAAGTACCCTACCCGAATTTAAACAAACCGATTCGCAAAATCAGGAGAAATCAATACAATGATTCACAAGTGCCGCACCTTTACACAGTTTACTATGCTAATATTTCTCGGCGTTTCAATATTTTTTGGATGCACGGATACCCCAGATGACATGACACTGACTCCAGAGGAACCCTCTATCACTACGGTGGCTGTTAAAACCGTTGATGATTTCCAGAAAGAGACTTTTTTTAAACTCAAAACGGAGTTTGGAAGAAATCTGTTAGACGATAATTTTAAAATCCTTCGTTCACTCACGCATTCAAAGGTGTATTTGGACTATTTAGAGCGTGTCTTCCCAACAGATGAACCGTTTCAAACCTTTGATGAATTCATTTCTATGACACCACCCCCCGCTGAATGGTACCGCTCCTTTTTAGAGAAATATTTTCAAGGTATAAACGAAGATGACGTTATTGCAGCAGATGCCTTGATAGATGAACTCCTGCACGGAAATTTTCTGGCATACCAAGGTGGGAACAAACTTGTTGTTTTCAGCAGTCGTGCCAAGGCATGGCAGCTTCCAATTGTTAAAGAATGGATAGACCAGCGCTTTGAAGCTAAAAATCGACCGATAGATGCCCAAAAATTTAATAATTTTACAAAGGATGCTCAAACGCTTACTAAAAAAATTGATTCTGAACAATCCAAACTCGTTCAGACTTACTTTGACGAATATGGTGAAAATGAAGGCGTTATTTGGCTTGCGCTTCAAGAACCCCGTTTGCTTGGGCGACTCCTGACCTATTTCACCAATGTAAAGGTGTTTCGGAAATGGGCAAAAGGCGAATTTAAGGATTTTGATTTCGCAGCTATCCCGGACCCGGATCCCCCAGTTGTACAGTAACCCTCTGCGTTCCAACCGCTCGTGTGGCACTCGTGGCTTACGTTTCTACTGTCCCTGTCGAATTTGGGGACTGGTATCGCCGTGAGTCTAACGTCTCGCAAGACATGTCAGAATATACTATTATGATTCAAGCAAACTACGTTTTCAAACGCATCGCCATTCTCCTTTTTTTGAGTGCATTCCTATTTTTCGGATGTACGGATAAATCCGACGATACTTTAATAGTTTCGTCTGAGGAAGCAAAATCCGTTTCTACTCTGGATACTGTACCTGTCGCTAACCTTGAAGAAAGAACGTTTTCTAAACTCCGAGCAGCGTTTCCACCTCCGCTTTTAGATGAGAATCTTAAAACACTTCAAACCCTTGCCAGCTCAGATATCTACTTAGAATTCCTCTCCCGCATTTCCAAGCAGGTAAAACCCTTTCAAACCTTTGATGAGTTTCTTGACACAACACCACCGGATGCGGAAAAGAAAATCCATCCTATTTTTAAGCAACGCTTGCCACATCTCATAATCAATGATCAAGATATAGCCAGCTTTTATGAACTCGCTACCATAGAACAAAGCATGGTTATCCTTATTCATCTCCGTGTACATTCCAGACCACCACACCTAATAGAGGCAGAAACTCGCGCCCGTAAAAACGCGCCATTTTTCAGATGGTTCCCACCAAAAGAAATTGAGCCGCACATACGCCAAGCTTTCTGGAAAGCTTTTGTAACGTTTGTCGTAGATGCGAATGAGATAGCAAGAAAAAAAATACAAGACACTTTGCATGAACACGGGCAAGACGACGGACTGATTTGGCTCGCGATTCAAGAACCCAGAATTCTCGGCGTTATCCTTAACGCTTTTATGGCCCCTTTACCCCCTGCTGACTTCCTGCGCTGGATAGCTCTTGAAAATTAACCAGAGTACCCACACCCCACCAACTCAATATCTATTCCGAAAAAGAGCCTTTGTCCTGTTTACATCAGTGGCTTTTTACTTGCCTTCACCGCGCCCCTATGCTAAACTGATAACATGAAAGTCTTTATCCAAATCGGACACGGTATTGTCGGCGCCGCTGTCATCTCAGGTTTATGTATCTACCAGGCAGGCAGCTTCGGTGAAGCGAGACATACCATTAGCATCATCGGTGCTATCGCTATCGTTATTGCCAGCCTCTACATTCTCCGAAGCCGCTGGATCCGATGGGGCAATCGTCAGACATGGCTCAAATACCATCAACGCCTCGCGTCCATGGGTTTATGCTTGGTGTTATATCATTCTGCGTTCCAACCGCTCGTATGGCACTCATGGCTTACGTTCTTACTCGCTTTGTCAAATTTAGGGACCGGTGTCGCCGTGAGTCTAACCGCACGCAAGACGAGACAGATGCTGCTCCGATGCCATCTCATCCTCGCACCGATCCTACTTGTGAGCATCGTGTTCCACGGGCAACAAAAACTGGAACACGATGAATTCCTTCCGCTCACCGATGCCCACGATGTCCCTTGCGCGAGATGCCATACGCCTGAACGCTTCCTGTTCCGTGTCAATACAACCCTGCCAGAAGACTTGGACACCTCAGACACTATACCCGAAGACTTGCACTGGTGGTTCTTACAAAATGAACGCAGAGTGCCCACAACCGCGCCTATCGCAATCAAAGAAAGAGGAAACGCTTGGACGGTCACCGATACTGAAGATGGACACACCTACCACGTCCGGAAAGTCGCAGATCAAATTGCCGTCTACGCCGATACCGATTACCGGAGTTACACCTGTCTCAAATGCCACGTGCATAACACAGAAGAAATTCAGTTAGCACACGAACTGCACGGTGTCGCCGATGCGCAAAGGTGCTTCGTCTGCCACCAAGCCGAAATTGACGGGACGCGTTATGGACGGCAGCGTTTCGATTGGGAATATGCCCCGCACCGATAGATCAACAAAAAACGGCTCGAACACAAGAAAACACCATGTTCAAGCCGTTCAGTCTGCCGTTCAACGTGCGATGAATCTCACTACTACGAGCAGATGATTTTATCGTCGTGATTTAATACTGCCCCAAGTTGTGGCGAGCTTATCTGCCGGTTCCACTGACAGAAATTCGCCATCCATTACCGCTTTAATCTCATTTTCGGATAAGGCGCGACCGAACATATAGAACTCATCCATCAGCCCATCGAACCAACGGCTATTCTTATGGTGTCCGATCGCAGCTGAGACTCCCCAATTGTCGGAAAGTTCACCGTCCCCTTTTGCCTCGTGCGTCATCTTTCCGTCAACGTAGGTTTTCGTGTCGCCAGACTTGCTATCGTAAGTGCCAGTGAAATGTACCCATTTGCCGCCTTTGATAACAGGACCAGGATTGATGTTGAACACCTGTTTCTCGGCACCATCCCGATGAAACCACCTGAACCCAGCCGGTCGGATTTCGACGTGGTAGAGACCGCTGCCATGGTCGGTCCCAATCGAATCAAAGATGCTCTGCGGATCCGGTGGGTCGTTATGATTGACCCAGACAGCGATTGTGATCCCTTCAAGCGGTACATTTTCAAACTCTGGTCCGTTCAAGTTAATCCACGTCTGCGGTTCTAAGACGACAGCATCACCGAAGACACCTTTTTCCCGTTTGACTTTCCCGTCGATTTCTCCGTCGTTGCCGTGGATAGAACCGTCCTTGACGGTAGCACCACCCTCGTCGAAATTATAGTAGACAGACAGTGTCGGGTCCTTGAGGTTGGCATGCGTTGAAGCTGCAAAGGCTATTACCATTGCCGCAACGACAAAGACCACCTGTAGTTTCCCGAAATGTAAACGTAATAACTGATAGAACATTTTACTTTCCTCCCTTATACAATCCCACGAATTATACTGTGGTTTGCCTAAACACAGACTTTATATTTATCCAATATCGTAGCATAAAAAGGGATAATTTCAAAGCAAAATCTATGCGAATTCAGAGCCATTCAGTTTTAAGAAATTATAGAGTTTCTTGTCTTTTTTTCAGGATCCGGTGCGGTTAGGAAACCGCACCATAAGTGTCAATTTTAGAAAAATGGTGGTATTGATCCCCAGACCCGGTAGGTGCGGTTTCCAACCGCATCGGGTCTTAGTCGTAAACCTTATATATGTCAGAACCCCTCTTTAGTCCCGTAGGGACAGCATCTGTGTAGAAATGAATGGCTCTGATGCGAATTGAATCCGATTAGACAAACGTCCGCAATGCATGCTAATATATAGACAATCATTCATCTATCAAATCCAAGTTTCCAAACCAAGGGAGGCAAACAATGAAACATTCGCTAACAGTTCGATGCCTATGCTTAACGCTTCTAATTTCGGCGTGGATCACTATGCCAGCGTATTCAGCAGACGTAACCGTTGGACTCCTCGCTGGCAGTAACAAACTCGGTGAAGTAGAAGAAACCGCTTACGCGTGGGCGAAGGATAACTTCAAAACCACAACCCTCCTCGTAGATAAAGGCGGTAACTTCAAAAACGCTGGAGGCACCACGCTGCCACCGGAAAATTTCGCTGTGTTATGGATGTTCTATACAGAGACAAACACATTGCCAGAACCGTTTCTCACAGATGCAACCATCAAATCAATCCTTGACTACGTAGAAGCAGGTGGCGGTGTGTTTCTCTCAGCATTAGCACTCCGTTATGTTGTCGAACTCGACGTTGAAAAAGGTGGCGATCCACGTGTCTTTGGTCCGCTCGGCAAGGATCCGCCTGAAATTGGTGTCGTTCCAACTGCTGATACCAAAAACCATCCAGTCTTTAAGGGATTTGATACCAGTAAACCTGTCTACCTCACCAGTATGGCACAAGTCGGATTTACCTCAGATTTCCATAACTTCGGCGGAACAGATCCAGAAGGTACGATTCTCGGAACGAAGACACGCGGCGGCGGTGCTGGTGGCGGGGAACGTCCGTTCGTTGAATATGAGGTCGGCGATGGCATAATTATCACCCTCGGACACCACAACGGTGTTTATACTGACGCAAAATCGAAAGAGGGAGATAACCTGAGAAAACTCACAACGAATGTGCTGAATTATCTCGGTGAAAATTCCGCGTTTTTCGCCGTTGAGCCGAACGGTAAATTAGCAACAACTTGGGGAGCACTAAAGGCATTGGCGAAATAACTATAGTAAAGCAAGTCGAAAGCCTATGCTGATGATATTGGCTTCTACGTCACGCCAATATGCAATCAGCATGGGCTTTCTTTTTTTTGCACCGTTGACAATTTTCGATGTCCTCTGTATAATGAAGTCGGGAAACTCAAAAGATGTCAAACAACTTCAGTAGAGCAAGTTTTGGCTCACAAGCTGCGCCAAAAGTCAGCCTCCGCGCTGTGCTCCTCGCACTCCTCATCACTATTCCAAATTCCCACTGGCTCATGATTAATTGGGGGCCCAGCGGTTATGGTACCGGTCAGAGTTTCCCGACTGTCTCAACCGTCTATTTCAATGTCATTTTCGTCGTACTGATTTTAATGGCAGTGAACCCATTGCTCCGTGCAATCCGGAAAAGTGCCAGCCTCACCGATGCCGAGTTAATGGTAGCCTACTTACTCGTGTCCATTGCCTCCTCCATCGCTGGACACGATACACTCCAGATATTATGGCCCCTGCTCACCTACCCTATCTGGTTCGCGAGTCCAGAGAATGAATGGGGCGAACTTTTCCATCGGCACATGCCGGATTGGCTTACGATCAAAGAACGAAGTGTACTGGCAACTTTCTATCAAGGCGATGCTTCACTTCACACCACGCAACACCTACAACTTTGGTTGACACCAGTGCTTTGGTGGTCCGCCCTAATTATCGTGCTAACGTGCATGATGCTTTGCATCACGATCCTCATCCGACACCAATGGGTCAACCACGAAAAACTGAGTTATCCCGTCATTCAGATTCCACTGCATCTAACAGAAAACGGCGGACGGACGCTCCTGAGTAATCGGCTATTCCTGCTGGCGGCAGTACTCGCAGGTGGAATGAACCTTCTCAATGGACTCCACTTCTTGTTCCCTGTTGTGCCGGGGTTAGGCGGGAGTCTCTATAATTTAGGGCAGCACTTCCAGACGAAACCGTTGAACGCCATCGGTAGACTCCCTATCGCCGTTTATCCTTTTGCGATCGGGATGAGTTTCTTCATACCGTTGGAACTCTCGTTCTCCATCTGGTTCTTCTACCTCTTCCATAAAATGACCCGTATATGGGGAACAATGGCAGGCATCGGACATCTACCCGGATTCCCATTCCTTGACGCACAATCCTTCGGCGCATGGTTCTGCTTAGGTGTCTCCGCGATATGGCTGACTCGGAAGTTTATCGCGCGACAGGTGAAAAACGCCTTTCGAGGAAACAACGCTGAACTTCCCACGGATGGCACACCTTCGGCACATACCCGATACGCTATCATCGGGCTGATCGTCGGTAGTATTTTCATCCTTGTCTTTTTCAAAAGCACAGGTACACCAATCTTCAGCATCCTCGGTTATTTCACACTCTTTTTTGCATTAGCGATTGCCATCACGCGTATCCGCGCGGAAGTTGGGCCCCCAGCACATGACGTGCCGTGGCGACCGGATAAAGTGCTTGTCTCCTTCCTCGGCACGCGTCGTATCGGTGCGGAGGGATTAACGACATTCAGCATGTTTCACGGTTTCAACCGCTCCTACCGCTCCCATCCAATGCCAATTATGTTGGAAGGTTTCAAGGTCGCACAGGTACGCGGGCTGTCGCACAACCGTTTTATTGTTGCTGTCATTTTGGTGACGATTGTCGCAACAATCTCCTCAGCATGGGCGTATTACTCACAAGGTTACTACTACGGCGGCGCAGTGTATGGTGAACAAGCACAATGTCGCTGGACTTATGAGCAGCTGAAGCAGTGGCTCATTAACCCGCAATCCATAGACGTAGGTGCTGTTTCCGCGTCTGGGGGTGCCATCGCCTTAACAACGCTGCTAATGGTGCTACGCCGCCGGTTTATCTGGTGGCCCTTCCATCCCGCAGGCTATGCACTCTCGCTGAGTTTCTGGAACACAAGTTGGTATTGGTTCTCGATCTTCTTGTCGTGGGGAATAAAGGCGATTCTCTTTCAGGCAGGCGGCTTACGGACCTATCGTCGAGCGATGCCGTTCTTCATCGGGTTGGTCATCGGTGAGTTTTTCGTCGGAGCAATCTGGACACTCATCGGCATCGCTTTAGAACGTCCAATGTATCGGTTTATGTTCTAAAGATAACCAACAAAAATAGGCGCGATTTGAAACCGTTCCATAAGTGTCAATTTAAGAAAAAATAATCAGCGCGACCCCTAGGCCGGTAGATTCGGTTTCCTAGAAGAAACACCCTAGCAAAAACACCGAACCGGATTTTTACAGAAAACCTTGAATGCTTCAAAAACCTCTTGAGTTCCGTAGGAACGGCATCTTTGTAGAAACGCAACACGTCCAAGGAACAGCCCCGTAGGGGCGGCATCTATACCGACTCTGAAATGACGAGGAATATTCCTAAATTGACACCTATGGTGCGATTTGAGAGCACTCCTACCGCGTTTTAGAGCGAGAGAACGGAAAAAAGCGAACTCCCTACACTATAGGGAGTTCGTTCTTGGTTTCTGTCCGATGCTATTTTTCCGGATTTATGTTATTGCACGTGCATTTAGCACTTTAATTTTTTTAAGAAATTTGCCCAACTACTTGTCTGGTTCTTCCCAGTGGGCATATCTCTGAAGGGTCCGAATATCAATATTCAACGATTCAGCTGCCTCACGTAGGGATGCGCATTGCTCAATACGCTTCTGGGCAACTGCGCGTAGAATTTGATTCTGATTCAGATCGCCTATATTGAGGGACTCCACTTTTCCACCTATTCCCGGCATATAAGAAGCAGGCATGCTCTGCCACGGTTCCGGTAACCGTATTGAAAGTTCATGCATGATTGTATGTCGCGTTTCCGAGTGGAGTGTATCCCATATTGCGTGCTGTGTCTCAGGAGGGAATGTATGCCAGATAGAGATGAGCGTCTGAATGAACTCTGGATGGATATCCGGGAAATCTTTGAGTTCAAGTTTATCTGTTGTAGCGAGTGCGACAGCGGTTTGAATGGTGCTGCGAAGCTGGCGAATATTACCGGGCCAGGCTGCTTGTTCAAGACGCTTAAGTGCCTCCGAAGTAATCCCCGTAACACACTTTCCGTATTCGACCCTGAACTCGTCAATAAAGGTTGTCACTAACGGCGCAATATCTTCCGTGCGTTCCCGCAGCGGTGGTAGGTGAAGCATCATGCCGTTAAGGCGATAGTAGAGATCTTCCCTAAATTCCCTTGCATCGACGACTTTCACAATATCTCTGTTGGTTGCAGCGATGATGTGGACATCGACTGTCAAAGTCTCGTTTCCACCGAGCCGCGTGAATGCAGCCGTGTCTAAAACGCGAAGCAGCATTTTCTGTGCGTCTAAAGACATTTCAGGAACTTCATCTAAGAAGAGGACACCACCATCCGCAACCTCAAACGCCCCTCGACGCTGACGAATCGCACTCGTGAATGCCCCTGCTTCGTGTCCAAAGAGTTCACTTTGGAGGAGTTCCGCGGAGAATCTGCCACAGTTGATGGCGATGAAAGGTTTATCGCTCCGGGGACCGGTTTCATGAATGTATCTCGCGATCCCTTCCTTACCAACACCGGTTTCGCCGGTAATGAGGATCGGAATGTTTGATGTTACAACCTGCTGAATTGTATGATAGATTGCCTGCATAGACATTGACGGCAATTGTATGAAGGCGGGTTGCTGTTTCATAATGTGCTCCTTAAAGTATATTGATAATACAAGGACGAATATATTTAAGTTTGGCGGTTTTAGTCCTAAAAGCGGATCGTGACACAGTGCGTCATTACCATGCGCAATCTTTCTTGGCTCCCAGGAAATAGAACCGTACGGTACAGAAACCGATTTTCCATAGCACATTGTGGTGTTTTTGCATTAACACGTGGGTATTAACGCTATATCCAGGTTTTTAGTTGACTTAAAATGTGGTTTTCATTGATATATATGAAAACCGAATACAATTATTGTGCTTTAGAAAATAGTGCTCTATGTTTGATGAACATATTATTCTACAGTTTCAATCTGCCTCGCAGTGAAAGTTCTCAGTTTTCAGTTAAAATAGATGAATATTGTTTTACTGAATCTCGGATTTTATGGTTAAACGAACTGTGGAATGGGTTTCTCACCCCGATCACATGTCATCTATTTGATTCTTTCCATTGTGCATATTTCTGCAAGGTCCGAATATCAATATCCAACGATTCAGCTGCCTCACGTAGGGAAGCATATTGCTCAATACGCTTCTGGGCAACTGCGCGTAGAATCTGGTTCTGATTCATGTTTTTTATGTCAAGGTGCTCATCTCCTTCTCTCGTTTTTGAAGTGTATGAAGTTGGCAAACTACGCCACGGCTCTGGTGCCCGTGTCGAGACTTCATGCATAATTGCGTGCTGCAATTCTAACGGGAGTGTCTCCCATATCGCGAGTTGCGTTTCAGAAGGGAGCGTCTGCCAAATAGAAATAAGCGTCTGAATGAATTCTGGATAGATATCCGGGAAATCTTTAAGTTCAAGTTCATCTGTTGTTGCGAGTGCGACAGCGGTTTGAATAGTACTGCGAAGTTGGCGGATATTGCCGGGCCAGGCTGCCTGTTCCAGCTGCTTGAGTGCCTCTGCGGTAATCCCTGTAACATTTTTTCCGTATTCAGCACTGAACTCGTTGATAAAAGCCTCCACTAATGGCCCAATATCTTCCGCGCGTTCCCGTAGTGGTGGTAAATGCAGCATCATTCCTTTAAGACGGTAGTATAAGTCTTCTCTAAACTCTCTATTGGTGACTGCTTTTACAATATCTCTGTTGGTTGCAGCGATAATATGGACATCAACTGTTAAGACTTCATTCCCACCGAGTCGCGTGAATGTAGCAGTATCTAAGACGCGAAGCAGCATTTTCTGTGCATCCAGAGACATTTCGGGAACCTCATCTAAAAAGAGGATACCGCCATCCGCAGCTTCAAACGCCCCTCGACGCTGACGGATCGCACTCGTGAATGCACCAGCTTCATGACCAAAGAGTTCACTTTGGAGGAGTTCCGCGGAGAATCTACCGCAGTTAATTGCGATGAAAGGTTTATCCGTTCGTGGACTGGTTTCATGAATGTATCTCGCGATCCCTTCCTTACCAACACCGGTTTCACCAGTAATAAAGAAAGGGATGTTTGACTTTACAACCTGCTGGATTGTGTTATAAATCGCCTCCATCGGTGCTGATGGCAATTGTATAAATGCCGATTGTTGGTTCGTGTTCATAATAACTCCTTTAAAACTGAATCACGTTAGTCATGTTTAAGCAAATTTCGTGCCAATATCTATCAAAAAATGTGATGTATTTATGCCATACTGCCGTTAAAATTTTAGAATGGTTTTTTACAATGGTGCCTTTGTAAACACAGGTGTACACTGGGTTTCTGAAAAAAATCATCAACTTTCACTCTTTTCGGAAAAATACACGGCTCAAAAAATAAGACGCGTTTACGTGTTCTCTTACAGGGTTAGCACGCAAAAATTGCAGGATATATCACAAAAATTGTTTTAGTGTTTGGAAACAAGTAAGATCAGTAAAATCCGACGTGTTTGGAGCATCACACTTTACAGACACCTTTAGGCAAAAGATCATGACAGCACGTAAATAAATTCAGAGAAAATGACGATTTGTAATGCTGTAATCCTGTCAATTTTTGTTGTTAAGCGTGCAATTTTTGCCGGATAATATGCAATTATTGAGAATAACACCCTCATTTTTGCGTGATCGTCATGGAAGGAACGGTTGACAATAAATTTTGTCGCCGTTTTTTGGAGAGTGGATAAAAAATTGTGACTGCTTTATCATTCAACGCTTTTCGGTAATATGAACGATGTCATTCACAGGACTCTCGGCATTTGAGAAATTAACTGTTTGAATACGCCCCTTTTGCCATTCTACTTTTATAGATTGAATCGTTTCTTGCGTGCCGATACCAAAAAGAAGCGTCCGATCACTGCCGGACGCATAACTGCCACCACAGGTCACTTCTCGAAACTGTGTTGTTTCGCGTGTGTGTACCCACACTTTCGCACCAATGCCGTCGCGGTTACTTTCAGTTCCGACAAGTCGGATTTTCACCCAACTGTTTTTTTGGATTTCTGTTTGAGAATCGTTTCGCAATAGCACTGGGACTTCGCCGCAAGTTGTAACGAGGATATCCATCGCGCCATCGTTGTTATAATCGCCAGTGGCGGTACCGCGTCCGACAACCGGATGCTTGAAAAACGCGCCCGCTGTATCAGACAAATCCCTGAATTGTCCCTGACGGGTATTGCCAAAAATCTGACATCGTTGTTTATAAGAGAGAGATGGCGTAATTTCTGATACGTTATCCCACACATGTCCGTTCGCGACGAAAAGCTCAAGCATTCCGTCATTGTCTGCATCGAGAAAATGAGTCCCGAAACCGAGTTGCGAAAAGCTGCGATTCGCAAGTCCGGCTTCAAAAGTTGTCATTGTATAAAAGCCGTCGCTGTCATTGTGAAAGAGGCTGTTAATCTCCAAAGAAAAATTTGTAACGAAAAGATCTGACACGCCATCATTATCGTAATCTCCAGAGGCGATACCCATGCTGGCAGTTGCGCGTCCCTCCGAATTGTAAGCGACCCCCGCCGTGACACCGACATCTGTGAAAGTCTCATCACCGTTATTACGATAGAGAAAATCAGGGACGGCATCGTTGGCGACGAAAATGTCCGGGGAACCGTCATTGTTGTAATCTGTAAAAAGCACTCCTAACCCTTTACCGGTGCTGTGAATCCCGGCACGGGTGGTGACATCTGTGAAAGTGCCATCACCGTTGTTGCGATAAAGTGTATCATACGCACCGGGGTATTCGTGTGGACCGCAGTAGATATGAACACCTTCCAAAAAGCAGGCGTGGGCAGTCTCTAATTGATAATCCAGATAATTTGCTACATAGAGGTCAAGGTGGCCATCGAGGTTGAAGTCACCAAAGGAGGCACTAATGCTCCAATTTCCATCGCCGACACCCGCGCGCGATGTAACGTCAGTAAAGGTGCCATCACCGTTGTTCTGGTATAACTGGTTTTTACCGAAGTTGGTGAGGTAAAGGTCAGGGTCGCCATCATTGTCATAATCTGCAGCGAGGCATCCCATGCCATATCCTCGATTTTGTTGCAGTCCTGCTGCGACTGTGGCATCGACAAATGTTCCATCGCCTGTATTGCGATAGAGAACATTCATGTGGTCAGGATGTCTGGACGACAGTTGGGACGTACTGCTGAGGGTTCCGCTATTGACGAGATAGATATCAAGGTGTCCATCGTTGTTGTAGTCAAAAAAAAGACCACCGGATCCCATCGTTTCTGGTAGATATTTCTGTTCAGATGCGCCGTTGGTGTGTTTGAAATGGATACCGGCTTGCTGCGTCTGGTCTGTGAAGTGGAGTGTTGTTTCAGCTGCAGTCAGTGTAGTGGTGCAGGCAACAAGTATCAGGCAGGTAAGTAAAAGGGGTGCTGTTTTGACACCGAGCGAGAAATAGCAGTCGTTTTTCAATGTTTCCGTATATCCCGCGTTATTAGCAGTGATCTTAAAAATTAAAGGCATCCAGTGAATCGGATGCCTTTAAATGTTTCTGTCACTTAGAATCCGTTTTTGAGCGCGCCCCAAGTCGTAGTCAGCTTGTTTTGCGGTTCAACAGCAGTCTGTGGATCGGTTTCATTGGGATCAAATTCGATATCTGTTGTCGCGAAAATTTGGTCAATGTATGTCCCGTCTTCGCGATGTGCGAGGTGCAGTGTGTGCTTACCAGCGTCCAATTCCAGCGGAACCGGTTCATCACCATGCTGGGTAAGTTCCAAGCCTTCAAAAGGACCGTTGCGTGAATTCAATCGGAACCAGACCCAATCAGTGGTATAGTTTTCCCTGAGTGACTCTGCTTCATAGAAATCCCAGATATTCATGGGGCCATCATTGGTAGAGGTAATATCGCCGTCCCCTGTATCGACTGCCCAGTAACAGGAATTATCGGCAACTGTCGGCGCAATCACACGTCCCCAAAAGTGCCAATCATCCGCCTCAACGGAGAATTCGTATTTCACCCAGTCCCCACCGTCGTTTCCGGTACCGTTGGTTGAACCGATAAAAGTACCACCTGACGCTTCGGCGATGGTGTAACCGTCCACGTCTGCGGGTGTTTTAAAGACTTGGAATTTTTCACCGTTGATAGCGTCAAAGTTTTCCGCTTCCCAACTGATATATTTTTGTGCGAATGCGGGTGAGATAGTGAGACTTAACACCGCCAATAAAATGAGAGTTCGCATTAACAACCTCCTTAGCGTAGTAAATTCAAACTATTGTAGCATAATTAGAGGAAAAAATGTGCATCTTTTTCAGTCTTCAATTGCCGAATTAAATGTTAGCACCGACATCATATTTTCCAATCTACATCAAGGCATCTTCAACTTCTTCAGGAAGTTCTACAGTGCTCGGGTCAACATCAATCGGGTATTCAGTGCCGTACACTTCAACGAGATCGTCAAAGGTAACGTTGTCTACACGTTCCAGATCATCACCAGGGTAGACGAGCCAAACGCCGTAACACCCATCACAACTGACGAGGTCTACGTCATCTTGTTCAATCGGAACTGTGTCAGCGGATTGTTACAATCAGGACAAGGTAGCATATAAAATCCTCCTTGAAGTCGCCTCAATCTCTGGGTTGAGACAAATTGTTAATCAGCAGCAGGCGCGAAGGTTTCCGGGTTCTCAGCCGCTGCATCGTAGTCGTCAATCAGTTTTGTAATCGTCGGATTCTCGCCGCAGAGTGAACAATTTTCGTCCCGATTAATTTTCATCTCGCGGTAGGTCATGCCGAGTGCGTCATAAAGGATTAACCGACCGATAAGCGGTTCACCGATACCGATAATGTATTTGATCGCTTCAGTTGCCATCATCACACCTATTACGCCTGGGAGCACGCCCAGGACACCCGCCTCGCTTCAGCTCGGCACCATGCCCGGTGGGGGTGGTGTCGGATACATGCATCGGTAGCAAGGGCCTTCGTGCGGTTTGAAGAGCGAGACCTGTCCCTCAAATTGGAAGATGCTGCCGTGGACAATCGGTTTATTCATCAGGACAGCGGCATCATTGACAAGGAAACGGGTCGCGAAGTTATCACATCCATCAACAATCAGGTCATATTCCGAGAAGATTTCTTCGACGTTATCCGCTGTCAAACGGAGGTTATACGGTGTAATATTGATGTCCGGATTCAACGACTTAATTGTTGTTGTCGCGGATTGAACTTTCGGGGTGCCGACTGCTTCTGTACGGTGAAGTATCTGGCGTTGTAGGTTACTTAACTCCACAACGTCGGAGTCAATAATGCCCATGTGTCCGACCCCTGCAGCACCGAGGTACACGCCTGCAGGCGAACCTAAGCCGCCCGCCCCGACGAGCAGAACTTTGGCAGCAAGCAGTTTGGCTTGTCCCTGCTCACCGACTTCTGTGAGCATAAAGTGCCGGCTGTACCGATCAAGTTGCTCATGCGTCATCGGTTTATCTTGGACTGTCGGATAGCCCGCAGCCGCCCAATCGCGATAGCCACCTGCAACGGAGACGGTGTCGGTGTATCCCATTTCACGGAGCGACTTCGCAGCGAGCAGTGAACGGAGTCCCGCTGCACAGTAGATGACGACCTTTTGGTCTCGGTCGGGGATATGGTTTTCAACAGAAAATTCGAGCATGCCGCGTGTAACGTGTACGGCGTTAGGGATATAACCGGCACGATACTCATCTTCATCGCGGACATCCAATAGCACGAAATCGCTCTCTTTATCCTGTTCGGCTTTCACCTCAGCAACCGTCACTTCTGGTATATCTGTTTTAGCTTCCTCAACGATTTGCCTATAGGATTTCATAAAATTTGCTCCTGCGGAGAGGGAATATGAAGGTAGTGGATTTCATATTCCTATTCTATAAATTTTAGTCTCTTGCGCTTGCAAAATTATATCACAGGTGCGTGATATTGTCAATGTTTTATTTTTTCATATCTGGAAACGTCTGTGTAGCATCTATCCATTTTCCTGTAGGAGCGACTTTCAGTCGCGAACGTCATTTGTGTAGCGTCTATCTATCTTTCTGTAGGAGCGACCTTCAGTCGCGAACGTCATTTGTGTAGCGTCTATCTATCTTTCTGTAGGAGCGACTTTCAGTCGCGAACGTCATTTGTGTAGCGTCTATCTATCTTTCTGTAGGAGCGACCTTCAGTCGCGAACGTCATTTGTGTAGCGTCTATCTATCTTTCTG
>PYJC01000135.1 GCA_003635255.1 Candidatus Poribacteria bacterium
CAACTTTTGGCGTATCCGGTATATCGCAACTGATATGAGCATACCAACCTGACGCTTTTTTGACGATCGTCACTTCTTTCGGATCACCGACAAGCGTGCGGTGCATGTATATCTTAACTTCGCCTAAGTTTGGCACTTTCAAACGGTCATGTTTCCATGCTGTTTTTCGGATTGGGTTTTGCCGAACACGCTCACCTGTCTTGAGTTTATATTTACGCAAGCACCATGTCAGAGAACGGACGCGTGTTTTGTAGCGAGGATACCCTTTTTTCTCCGCACCTGCTTTACAACGTCTTTTGAAATCGTCAAACGCTTTATCAACGCGTTTAAGGACAGACACTTGGAAGTCTTGAGGCACAGCACGAAAATCAGCATACTTTTCACGAGCTACCTTCAAAAGTTTCTCTTGCTCGCCTTGAGAAACAAAACGACCTTCTTCCTCATGTGCAAACTTACGATTATTACGAGCAGAATTCTGAAGGGCACACAAGTGATCAAACCATGCTAACAGTGTTTGTTCTTGTGTCTGCGTAGGATATATTGGGTATCTAAAGGTTAATTTCATGCTTTATCAAGTATCAAGCGTTTATCCCCTTCTCAGTGGGAGGCAGACACGCTACCCAGCGGTAACGCTGATAATGCCGGTTTCCAACTTGATAGAAATATCATACTATATTCTTGACACAATATCAAATCTTTTTGATAGGCGTTTGATCTCATTAACGAGGGCAGGCATTCCTCCCAAACTTAAAAATTTGGGCTTCCTGCCCGTAAACATGGTGAACGCATCGCTTGATAGAGGTTTGTTCTCTTGTTTCCGAGCTGGCAGCACTGCCGAGATAGACATCATCGTGAAGATAGCGAAAACAGGTAAGATGCGCATGGTTGAAAATCCTCTAAAAAACGTGATACCACACGGAGGTGACTACGTATTCCGGTTCTGCTAAAAGCCGTTCCTTAGCAGCTGCATTGAAATTTAAAGCCCTCGCAATATTAGTTCTCCAAATGACATCACCTTTACCGAACTGTAGTCCGATGCCTATATTCCCACTCGGATCAAAGATATACTCGGCATCTGATGCGTTCCAGACTTGTCCTTCATCAAGGAACGCGATGACATACGCGCTTTTGAAAATAGACCACTTAATTATCTCAGCTAAGGAATAGTGATATTCAATATTAAACAAAAACCCGCGATCGCCGCCGAAAGCATATCGGGAATGCTTGTGCCAATGAGATGTAGCTTCTCTTTCTGCTGCGTCTGCAGGTGCAAATAGCGGATAACCCCTTAATCCCCCCGGTCCACTAATCGAAAATTGGCGTTGCATCGGTAAAGGCTTGTTAGAAAAACCAAGGAGCAATCGGGTACGAATGCGATGTTGACCCAGCGGATACGCATATCGCAGATGCAATTGATAACGTGTAAAATCAAAATCAGAACCGAAGGATGGGTTACTATGTTCTATGAAAAGTGTATTGTGCCAACCGAGAGAATTGGCGCGTGTATTAAAATCGTATTGGAAGGTAAGGCTACGCATGCCGCCGGGATTTATGGGTGGATTCTCTCTTACCTTCCGACGAGATTTCAAATTTGTAGCTGACCAATCTGTGCTCTTTTGAAGGCTATCGTGTGACTCAGCAACTACCGCTAATTTGAATGAATGGGTCGGCATGACGGGTTCCCATCTCAGGGCAATTTCAAAACCTCTTCGTAGGTAGTAGTTTCGGTAGTCGTACCCTCCGAAAATTCGGTAAGTCCGAGAAAGCCAATCGTTGTGATTCGGGAAAAGTTCAGGCGCGATTGCGTCTGTCAACCGATGCATCTGCGCTGTAAGTCCCAAGTTCCAGATGTAGGGTTTTCCCCAATTCGCTGTGCCACCGAAACGGTATTGGAAATGTGGATTGCCGTCCGCGTAACTGACTTCCCCAAATAGTCTTGAGGTTTGACCGAGCTGCGAATCACTGAGGTGCTGCGAATCACTGAGGTTCCACATCCAGAGAGGACCTATCTCTTTCCGTTTCCCGACTTCAAATCTTGTGCCCAATTCCCAATCCGTAACCCGGTTAAACCCGCCCTTCACCAGCGGATTGAAACCGAGATAAACGTCCGTAGAAAGCGGTTTTTCATCAACAGTGATCGTAGCGATGTACTTTGCATCCGCCTCATCAACCTGTAAGCGGACCTCTTCAAAATGGGGCATTACTTTAAAGAGCGTCTTGAGTGCCTGATCAATATCTGATGAAGCGTTTTCAAGCGTCTGCCGAATCCGTGTCTCTGGGACCTTCCGGTTCCCTCGGATATGGATCTCATGAATAGGGGCATCCTTCGCCCAAAATCGTGTTGTCTCAGGAGGGACCTGAGTATCAGAGTCTTGTGGAGAAAAAATAGTCTCTACAGATAGGTCTATCTGCGTTCCATTAGCTCCCGAAATCTTCATAGATTTCAGAATTGACATTTTTTGCGTAGGGACGATGTTAATGATCACGACGCGCCGCTCACCTTCTTCTACAACACGCAGCGTCAGCGTTCTGGAATTATCGTGAAGCACCCTTACCAGAGTAGGCAGAACCAATGTGATGTCGCCTGAGCCATTTTCAAGCACCTTGAAAATATTGGCTTCTTCCGATTCTATTGCCGCTTCAACCTTCTTTGGATCGCTGCCTCTGGGTGTTGTGGATTGAATCCGAAATTCATGGATTGGCTTGCCATCAGAACTCCACCAACGCTTTGTGGGGTCAGGTATCTCTTGGACGGGCGGTTTTACGCTTTCCTCGCGCGCTGTAATAGACGGATCAGAAGTTGGTTCAACAGGTTTCGGTGTGGAAGTTACAGGAGGCTGCGCGGGTTCTAAATCACGAGGTTTTAGCGACATCAATTCTGGGATTTCGATACCGAGTTGATTCAGGTTCAGCAACAATTCACCGAGCCGCCTTCGCGGGATCTCGCCGACGATGTTTATCAGATAAATCCCGTCTTTGCTTCTCACAATGACAAAAATACCTTTAATAGTCTCATTCTGCTGGAGAATGTGGAGATGAAGTCTATTTTTTTCAGGATCCGTTTGTGAGATGCGTCCTAATGCCCGCCAGCCAGGTGCTGTGAGTGTCTCACTGTAATATTGAACCATCTTCTTAAAATTGTCAGACCGGTCCCGATAACTCCTGAGATACAGATTGTCCAGGCTCTTAAACAGTGGTGCAATATCTGAGGTCGGCTCTTCCATAACGAGTGCGATGACATCGCTGTTCAAATCAAATTCAAATTGCGGCGATGATACATCCGGACAATCAAAAACGACAGTCCCCTCATCCGATTGCGAATCGACTGCATAGCACGTTAGAAACAGGAGCAGCATTAAGGCATTCACAGCGATATATTTCATTCAGGGTCTCCGGAATTTTTGTCCTTCTTCTTTCCAATGTTGCGCAGCCGTTGCTGTAATTTTTTTAATGCATTCGGAACCCGTGGTTTGTCGGGATGATAGATCACCGCGGGCGGCACAATGTGTCTCTGGCTATTCGGCGGCTGATAGAACCATTGCAGCGCAATAGCGTGTCGGGGACCTTGAAAATAACGGATCTCAACAGTGTGCATACCCGTTGTGAGTCTTATACGCCCGCGTTTACCCATTGTTGGATGGATCCCGTCATTGTCCACAACAAGCGCACCATCAATATAGAGTTGTGAGCCGTCATCTGAGTAAAGGTAAAAGGTATATATCCCCGGTATTTTAATCTCTAATTCCGCACGGAAACGGATCGCAAAATTCTCAACCACCGTCTGCTTTTCGGGGGTCGGGAAGCCTTGTGTATAGCTTCGCGTCGGGACATCTAAATTTGCTGTAACGAAAGTATAAACAGGAACCAAGTGATCAAAATTGGGCATCTTAGTGATAGGTCTTCTCGGCACATAGACTTCTCCGACGAATCCGTGTCCAGGTAACACCTCTGTCGTAAAGATACCGAGACCGGTGTCTGTACGATTTGAAACTTTGATAGGCACTTCGAGTCCGACTTCTGATGCCCCTGTCCCTTGAGAAAATTGTGTGCCAATGCCGCCACCCTGTCGCGCGGGTCCGTTGAACCCGACATCAGCACCGCCACTGCCTCTTCCCCGCTGTCCTTTAATAACAATAGCCCCCCCGACTGTCTTATCCTCCCCAAAACTGGCATTGGATACAGGACTCGGTTCATCTGTTTGCGGTATATCCGTGTGCATGACGACATCAGGCACAACAGCATCATGAACCGGTGCTTTCGGGACACTGACACGCGGTGAATGCGTCGGGGAAGCCGGTGAATTGGCTGATGCCTCGGCGTTTGCCGCCTGCGACATTGGACGTAGGCGCGGCGGTAAAATCCGCCGTTTCACCCGTTTTTCAGGATCCGCTGCCAGTATCTCCGCAGATATGTGCTCTTTTTCTGGATCAAAATGCGTGATAAAAAACGGCGAAACCATTAACACCAACACAACATGCAGAACGAATGAGAGTAAAAGGGCACGGTTTGTATGTCTTCGCATCTCAGTATACCTCTGCAGTTAAAATAGTGCAATTAGAAACTATAAAACCACACTGTGTTGAACCGAATCCCTTGATCCGCTTCAAAGGCTTTTGAAACGTTAAACCGAAAGATGAAGTCTGTCTTACCCAGCTGCAAACCGATACCTGCATCGCTTTTAGGCGCAAAAATGGAACTCTCGTCAGACACGTTCCACACCTGCCCGGCATCAAGAAAAAACACTAAAAAAAGAGGCACATCAGAAAATTCTGATACGTTTTTCCAATTCGGTAACGCCGGCAAATGGAAGAAATATTCAATATTAAAGAGAAATCCTTGATCGCCAGCAAAAGCGTAAAGCGGATAGCCGTTCAGCAGCCCCGGTCCACCGATAATAAATTGGCGTTGAATCGGTAGTGGTGCAGTTGAAAAACTGCCGACTGCCCGGGTGCGTATCTGATGTCTACCGAACGGATGCGCATAGCGGAGATGGAGTTGATACCGTGTAAAATCATAATCGGATCCGATGACACTATTGCTATGCTCAACGAAGAAGGTATTGTGCCAACCAAGAAAATTGTGCCGAGTACTATAATCGTATCTGAACATGGTACTCCGCATTCGACCCGGCGTTATCATCGGATTTTCACGCACCTTTGATTTTGACCGCCAATTGAAGAAGTGCCAATCCGTGTTTTTGCGTAAACTGTCGTGTGACTCTGCAAGTAGTGCCAGTTTGAACGAATGTCTTTGCCTAACAGGTTGCCATTGCAGTGCGACCTCGATCCCTTCTCTCAAATAATAATTCTGATGATCCGGCACCCCCAAAACTCGGAGAATTGTCATACCCGTATCATCATAGAAGGGAAAAAGATCCGGGGCAATGACGCTTGTCGTGCGATGCACTTGCGTCGTCAACCCAAGGTGCCATGAATCAGGTTCACCCCAAACTGCCCTGCCGCCAACCCGATAATAGGATTGCTTAGTGCCAAATCCGTAACCAATCCGTCCGAAAAATTTTGAGAGATCATCACCACGGAATACATTCGGAACGCTGATGTTGTAAGATGTGTTTGGACGCTCCCTTTTCCGAAAACCGGAATCAAAGCGCGCACCCAACTCCCACCCGGTGACGCGATTGAAACCAGCCCACGGGGCACTGTCAAAATAAAAACGGGACGGAAGCGGTGTTTCCACTATGGTAACGATCGCTGTGCGTTGAGCACCTTTCCCCTCAATCCTGAGACGTGCTGCTTCTAAACCCGATATCGTGCTCGGTAGTGCTGCGATCGCCTTTTCAATTTCTTCAGGACCCGCTTCAAGTGCCTTCCTAACAGTAGCCGGATGTGTGTTCTGATGACCTTCAATCAGTATCTCATGAACTGGATTTCCCGCTTCGCTCCGAAACTGCTTTGAAAGCATAAAAGGTTCATTTTCATGGTCTGGTACGTTCCCAACGATAATTGTAGCACTCCGTTCCCAGGCGCGTACAATAAGTTTCTGCTTGTGTTCAGGCGTGTTTGGTAACCGCAGGCTATTCAGCACTTCTTGAATATCAGCGGATCCCTCTTGAAGTGCCTCACGGATTTGGGTAATACTATTTTGGCTGTCCGTATGAATATGGATCTTCTCAATCGGGTGTCCATAGTAATTCCAATGTCCTCGAAGATTTTCGTTATGACTCATGGAAAACTTCAGACCAAACTTTGACCCTTCTCCTTTTTTTCCAAACCCAATACTAAAAAAATTTGGCTGATCGCTGGCGGTGCGAAATAGGGTTGGCAGCGGCATCGGTTCTTGTTTTCCTTCGGAGTTCTGAAACGTAAATCCACCCAGCGACTTGAAGGCAGAAATCTCAATCCCAAGTTGATCCAGATTTGCTAAAAGTTGTCTGACCTGTTGCCGTGGAATATCGCCGATGATGTTCAACAGGTGGACATCGTTATCACTCTTCACAACCGCAAAAATCCCCGAAACCACGCCGTTTGATGCCACGTTCTGTTCATTAGGTGCCTCAAGAGTATACAAAAACACGTTGCGATCTTCATGTAGACTTCGCCAGTTTTCTACCTTCAAGGTTTCACCATAATGCGCAACGAATTTATCAAAAATATCTGCGTCATAATCATAGGTCTGGATATAGAGATCTCTGACGCTGTCAAAGGATGCTGTTGTGGCAGCGAGTGTGATCAGCTCACGAGTGAAATGGAATTGAAATTTGGCACGTGGCGCATCAGGACAATCAAAAGCGATCGCCCCATCAGTTGCCCCGGCGTGCGTCAGTCCGGATGCAGTTAGCAATAGGAATACGATAAAAATATGTGTTTTCATAGTTTTTATAGACACAAGAAAGTTGTGTCATTTTAACAAGTTGAAATCTTATTGTCAAACGCAATCTCTGATTTCCAGATATTTTTCTGGTCTACTTCAAACGGACAAGTTTATCAATTATAACGGATTTGGGTGAATCGCGTTGACATCAAACGCGCGAGGCATAGTTGGACGATTAACAATGTAGGCAGGTATTATAACCTAAGTGCTACCAACGGATTTTTGAGCATTCCAACACGGTTTTCGGACACTTTCTTCACCCCGTAGGGGTGCTATGTCTATAGAAATGGTATATCTAAGGGACCGTACCCCGTAGGGGTGCTATTGCTTCGCAGTGAGAATAAATCGGTGGCAACTTGCGTTATAATAATACATTGGCGAGGTTTTACACCTCGCCAATGATAGGTTCATTCAGTAAATATCTCACAGTTCACATAACAAACTGACCGCAATATTGTAGTCTTAAACGGCTTCTGCATAGTTACCAAGATTCGACTTTGCGGCATCTCGGATCCGATAAACTTCAACAAGGTCGGGATTGAGATGAATCGCCGTCCCACTGTCTTCAACCGCGCCTTCATTGTCGCTTATCTCCAACTTCGCAGCGGCTCTCTGACTATAGACGTAGGCAGCAAAATCAGTATTCTCTAAGGTAAGACGAATCGTATCATCATAATCTTTGATCGCACCGATATTGTCCCCTAATTTAGATTTCGCTGTCCCACGATGGACGTAAGCACTCACAAGAATCGCATTTTGCGGTTTCAGACGGATAACCACGTTGTAATCTCTAATCGCGCCGATAGTGTCCCCCATATTGAACCTCGCAACTCCGCGATTGAGGTATGCAACAGTAAGCATAACGGAACTTTTCGGTTGCAGGCGAATCGCCTCATTATAATCTTCAATGGCACCGATATTGTCGCCGTTATCCAATTTCGCGTTGCCTCTTTTGACATAAGAAAAGGTCAGTACCGTTTTGCTCGGCTTAAGCCGAATTGTCGTATCATAGTCTTTAATAGCCATTTTGTAGTCTCCTAACACATTTTTCATAAGAACGCTAACGTTCGATTCATAAGGTTTATTTTACACGACAATTTTTCTCGCTGTTGCTCATAACAGGTTCTGTTAATATAGACGCATCTCGCATGCAAAAAGGGTGCATAATTTGAAAAAAAAATGTAAAATTCTGAGATTTATAGTGAAACCTAAAAATAAAAAGACACTTTCATCGCCCGGTAGGTTCGGTTTTGCGGTGTACTCACCCAAATGCGATCTGCATTCCTAACCGAACCGATGCAGAGTGTCTAATTAATAACGCAAGTTGCCACCTTTTTATGCACATAGCACTCCGCTGGAGTGCAATCGCACAAATACACCATTTTCTATAGATATGTCACCCCTCTGGGGTGGGGAAAAAGACGAAAACCCCTTTCTGAAGTGTGTAAAATCTGTTAGTAGCAACTTGGGTTATAATAATCCAAGTTGACATCTTTTTATACACATAGCACTCCGCTGGAGTGCGGGTATTTGAATGCGCGATTTCTATAGATATAACACTCCGCTGGAGTGTGGAAAGTGCCAGTCCCTCGCTTGAATGTATGAAACTCGTTAGGTAGCAAGCTGTGTTATTATAATATGACGGTTATTTGGCAGTATTTTCCGATTGCTTGAGTGCTCCCCAAAACGTTATCTGTTTTTCTGCACTCGGGGATACGGAGAGAAATTCCTCCGGCATCCATTCAAGATGACCGGGTACTAATCCTCTTGGCATCTCAATGGATTCCCCACCCCCAACATCATCTGTATTGGCAATACAGAGGACCGCGTTAGCGAAAAACTCATCTGCCGGAATCCGCCCCCCTCCGAGCAATCTTTCGACCAATGCTTCTGGCATTTCAGCCAAAATATAGGCAATCCATTTGCCACGCGGGGACCATACCGCTGAAGTGATTAATGTCCACCCTTTATACAATCGAGTGAGTTGACGCATGTTTTTGCCATCTATGTCAATACTGAAGAGCGCAACACCCCCGACAGCATCTCCAGGTGGAATATAGGCGATCTCTTTACCATCAGGCGACCATGCGCAGACACCGGCAGATGTATCTGCAAGCTGCTTCAAACCTTTTCCTTCAGCACTCATGACATAAATATCGGAGCCTATTTCTGCATCTTTCTTGGATGCACTAAATGCTATCGATTGGCTGTCTGGAGACCAAGCCGGTTCTTTGCAGCCCCCTCGGTTCGTCAGCCGCTTCACATTTGCGCCATCTGCATCCATTCTGTAGATGTCCATCTCCCCGTCGCGTTCAGAGATGAATGCGATCCACTTCCCATTCGGCGACCAAGCGGGCCATATATCCCGACTATCGTGGAACGTCAACTGACGTTCTACATTTGTTCTCACATCCCTCACATAAATATCAGGATTCCCATTCTGATTAGAACCGTGGGCAATCGAACCTCCATCAGGGGACCAGCTGAAGGTGCCTATACGTCCAGGATCTACCATTAGTTCTTGAAGGAGTTTGCCGTGGGTATCTATGAAATGGATGGAACGCGCGCCGTTCCCTCTGGGGAGAAAAGAAATGATCTCAGCCCCTGCCGCCCACTCACTGTTGGTGAATAGACTCATACTTAGCCATAACGCCATTCCTAATATCACATAAGTTCGCGTGCGTCTCATACGCATAAATTCCTCCTATAATGCCAGGGGCATTTAGTTTTAACCCAAGTTGTTACCTGACGCGTTATAGACGTTTGAATAAGTTTTCAAACCCTTTCCTCACCCCGTAGGGGTGGTATTGCTTCGCAGTGAGAATAGAACATCGGATAGTCAAGAAGCTGCACCCCGTATGAGGTTTAACAAATAAATTGGGTAATTGTGTCTCTGCGACGTGCGATAAATCGCACTACTACGAACGGATCTGCTTGTTATCACACGTCTTAGAATTACCCGATTAAATTCTTAATCTTCATTAGGGGTGCTATGTTAACGCAAGTTGCCACTGGTTTACTCTCAACAGGCTTGCTAAGGCAAGAACACCGTGTCCTATTCTCTATATTAACCCAACTGCTACCTAATGATTTTAGACCCACGGATACCATTTTTCAGCAAGCAGCCTTCATTTTTGCGAAAGATTCGGAGCGTTCCGTGTTATTTTCGGCGCGAAGAGGCACAACCTAACAGGTTTGCGGCGTACACGCCCAGATGCGATGTGCATCATGCTACAAGGTGGCAACTCGAGTTATATTAGAACTATTGTTGCTTGATATGTCCCCATACCGTCGCGAGTTTTCGGATAGGTTCAACAGCAAGGACTATTGGATTTTCGCCTTCATAGACGATCAGATCGTCAATGTACCCCGGGACAGTTGATCTTTCCATAGAAAAAACAATTGACGTGGCGGCGGGCCCAGCTGCTTTTATCCGAAACGGGATTCGTTCTTTCGGTCTGGCACGCAAAATCTCGCGTTTGCTGCTTCCAGAGTAGAAATCAAACACGTTTTTGTCAAAATTGGCAACAATCCGGATATATCTCCATTCATTGGTGGCAAATTTACCAATCTCCTGCCACCTGTCGTGAGCATAAAATTGCACAAATCCCGTATTCCAACCGATATCGGGGCCTCTATTGTCAAAAGATTCATCATCAGAAGTAAGCTTCAAACTGAAAGAACGACCACCTTTCTCAATATAGACCCAGCATTCAACTGATGTGATCGGTTCATCTGTTCTTATCGGTATGCTATAGGTATGGACTAATGCCTTCCCGGAAATAGCAAACGATTTTTTGCCGGTTTTGACAGGTTTGTTCGTTATTTTAAAACCGAGCCCTTTCAACAAGGGATGTTTATCTAGTTTGTCTAAGGGATGGTTCTCAAATCCATCTTGTATGAGTATCTTCTGAGCCACTGCATCCGCTGCGAGAGCAAGACTCAAAAGAGCAACTCCCGCAACCATGAAAAATACAGCAAAATATTTTATTTTTCTTACGAGCGGTGAAACTACCCACGGTTCGACTTGGCTCATCTTTCTACCTCCATTGCTAAATCGCTTCAGAAATCTCTTATGAGACTTTTCGTTTGGTTTGACACATAATTTTTTCAGGGCATCCAGATGTTCCACTCCCCTTTTTTCTCCCACTTGCGGCATGCGTGGCATAAGCACATATATCGAGTCGCGAAACGCGGCGAGGGACCGACATTCATTGTGCCAGAATGGGGTAGGATCGGTCAACCCGCTATTATTCCTCAAGTGTGAAACGTACCACGCCGCTACTGACAGTCCCAACATAAAGCACGTTACCATCAACAACAAACGAAAGTACGGAATCCGGGATCTCAGGTGTCACCTGTTCCCACGTGCTTGAACCTTCCTTCAACTGATAGACGTATTGCCCGGTCGTACCATATACTGTCGTTCCCGCTACCGCAAACCGCTCCATGACAAGCGTCTCACCTTCAACATCAGTTGCAGCGTGCCAATGGGTGCCATCGCTTGAATAGGCAACACCGCTATTGGTTCCCACATAAACGGTTGATCCTGCAAAGGTGATTCCCTTAAACTCCGTAACAGGAAACGGAAGGTCAGCCGTAACGTCGTTCCAAGTCTCGCCCTTATCAAACGATTGAGAGAAGTGTCCATCCCGTTTCCCGACATAGACGGTGCTACCTGACACAGCAATCTTGAAACCTATGGAATCACGGACATTTATAGACGGTGCCGCCTCAGCAGAATAATCAAACGGAAAATTAAGTTCAGCTTCATCTATTAACCCAGTATCGTGCCATTCGGTCATATCGGGTTCCCATCTGAAAAGTTTCTGTCCGTATTCGACGTAGTACGTCTCGTCGCTAACGGCAAAACTTCCAAAAAACGACGGCATACCCGTTGAAAATTGTTCCTCGACAGCCTTATTAAATGTCTCATTCATTAACCTGGCAAAATCGGGGTTACTATTGAGTTTCTCCGTGAGTTTCTCATTTAACTGGTCACGATTGATATCGATCCCCTTGAGCATCTCAGCTACCTGTTCAAGATCCTCAATATTTTGCTTAACCTTATCTGGGAATGATTCCTGCAAGACTTCCCGCAAGGCAGTGAGCATCATTTCTTCAGGCACATCTATCGCCGCCTGTACCATGTTACCTGAATTGCCCCCCTCAAAACCGGGCATGCCGGGGATAAACTTTAAACTATTGTCTTCGGTAGATAGGCGAAGCAGCGGTGAACGTGAATTTATATTATTTTCGTTCTTCACATACACACTATCGTCAAATGCAGCGATAAAGACATCGTAACCAATATCTTTGGGAAGCGGCATCCACGATTCACCACCGTCCGTTGAGGTGACATAACTACTTTCCATTGAATTTGCGTAGAGTCTACCCTTAACAGTGATTAAAGTCGTAACAGGCGTGCTAACGAACCCTGTATTAAACGGATGCCAAGATTCGCCGCCATCGGTTGTGCGCAGAATCCCGGACTGCCCACCTTTGTAAAAAATGTCTGTATCGGCTATCAGTAGCGACGGAGCGATACCGGCATCTGACCCATCCTTTTCTAAGGTCGTCCATGTCTCCCCAGTATTTGTGGAGTAGAAAAACTCGCCATCGGCATCCGTCACCATAACCCTTGCGCCTGTTGCGAATATCTTAACGCTCGGAATGTTATCTGACCCGAGTAGTGGGGAACCCATCGCAGGTTGCCCCCTCTGCTGCCTACCCGCCTCGCGTTCCTGCCTTTCGCGTGGGTCTATAGGGTACCACGACTCACCTTTATCTGTTGAGCGATAAAGTGACCACCAATTGTCGTCTGTTTTTCTTGACCTGAATAGCGCGCCGAACCCCCTTTCCACTTCTTTCCCAGCTGCAACATAG
The DNA here is from genome assembly GCA_003635255.1 of Candidatus Poribacteria bacterium. Lineage (GTDB taxonomy): Bacteria > Poribacteria > WGA-4E > WGA-4E > WGA-3G > WGA-3G. The sequence goes on from PYJC01000135.1 coordinate 12,718, forward strand.
AGTCGATGTTTTGAAGCAGCCAAAGCATGGATCACGGGTTTCTCGCCGTGCAAATCTGTAGAACCAACTGCCAGCAATTCCCATTTCTCAGCGTTGAGGCGATAGAGTCCGCCACTCGTCCCAGCAAACACCGTATTTTCAACAACTGCAAGTGCGCGAACCTTCTTAAACCCCATGCCATCTTTCAGCGCAACCCACGAAGTCTTACCATCTTTGGAATAATAAACCCCGCCAGTAAGCGCGAGGTAAAATCCTGAGTCGGTCACCACAAATCCTATGGAAACTCCTTTTGGATGCGTACCTAACGTATGCCACGTCTCACCCTTATCTTCGGATGCCAATATTTCAGTATCCGTGGCGAGATAAAGCATATTACCGTGCGCTGCCATCAGTGCCGCAGTCCCTAACCAATCTTGGATGCTCAGTGAACCGAGCCTTCTCGCGTTGACACGTCGCCATGCACGTCCATCGGCTCCGAGTTTGTAAAGCGTCGTTGAGGTCCCCGCGTAAATATCACCCGAATTCGTCGTGAAGAAATTGTTGACGAAACCGCCTTCCGGTCCTTTGGTCTGTGTCCACTGCGGTGTTGAGGTCAATTCCTCTGCTGCGTCAACCGCTGCTGCAAAAAGTCGCGCGTCCGGCTGCTGGCCGCTCCCTGGACTTTTACCCGGCATCGCGGAACTTCCTGCCTGATTCCGAACCGCAGGTTTCGCCGGAGAATCATAAACAAAAAGTGCTTCAATAATCTCAACTGTCGGTTCCGATGTGGCATTTAGATTATACGGTTTCTGGAAACGGGAAAGGTATTGTGCACCAACACCCATCAGTAGAAAAATCAAAACCGCTGAGGCTGCAGAGACTGCCCACGGTAAGACAGGCTTACTCGCTGCAGGTGCAGCGGGAACAATGCGCGAGACCTCCCGCATGATGTTCTCTGTTAAGTTCGCAGGCAGTTGGAAACTGCCGAGATTTTGTCGGATCATGTCTTCCTCCTTCTTTAAACGGTTGCGTGCCCGACTGAGGCGGCTCTTCACAGTGTTTGGCGATACACCGAGAAACTTACCAATAGCGTTGATTGTCATCTCACCGAGGTAAAAAAGTGTGATCACCGTCCGTTCACTTTCCGGCAGCTTTTGGAGCAGTTTCTTGACGACTTCGCGGCGGGTCTCATCGGCTTCTGTTGCCTGTTTATCTGATATATATCGAGAGTATGACACCTGATCCACCTCACTTGGGTCAATATTATCTAAGGATTTCATCGACATAGCGTTCTTTTGCCGCCAGTCATAACACAAGCGTGCTGCGATAACATAGAGCCATCCAGAAAACAGGTTATGGTTTTTCAAATCACCAAGATTCTGGTACGCCTTAAGAAACGTATCTTGTGTGATTTCTTGTGCGATGTGGAAATCACCGATTTTCCGCCACGCCAGCGCGTGAACCCCTTTCTGATATTTTTTCACCAAAGCAGCGAACGCGTCTTGGTCACCTTGTAAGCTCCGTTGAATGAGTTCAGCATCGTTCTGGGTCATCACAAGCATTCCTCCGGAATTAATCTGCTTTTAACTTAAGTGACTGATTTTAGGAATCGAAAAGTTGCATTATTTAACGATATTTTCGGAAAGAGCGTTTATGAGAATAAAAAAGGCGCGCTTGGCAGCGCGCCTATGGAAAGTTAATTATAGTAAATCCCATAATTAACTATACACTCATTGCAGGCGGGGTTTCAAACCCCGCCTGCAATGGGGAAGTTTGCTGTTTTCTAAAGTGTAAACATATTTTCGGGATTTACTATAAACAAAAAACGCTCCTAATGTCCTATGGCAAAGGTGAGAAGTTCCTGTCCAGTGTTTGGATCCCAGAACCGAATTGTGCCATCGGTACTGCCACTGGCAAGACATCCACTATAAAGGGGTGT
>PYJC01000136.1 GCA_003635255.1 Candidatus Poribacteria bacterium
ATAGAGACCACAACGCTGCACAAAACATACTCTTAAAGGCAGCTGCTGCCTTTCGTGGAGAGCGGTGGGCTGCCACCCTCTGTGAAACGAGAAACAAGAACGAAGCACGAGGTTTGGACTTGCAAAACGCTCAACAGTTATTCCTGTTTGACCCAAGCCCAACGCCTTTAAGCTTGGGTAGTTGACATCCACTGTTTCACTGCTTCTATCAGATTAACGAACTCAAGCAGATTCCGGGTGCCGGTGCAGCGATGCGGGGAAGGACCTACGAGAAACGTGATGGTTTCCCTGCTCGGTGTCTCGGTGTTTATGATGACTACGGTCGGTTGATAATGATGATTAACTTCAACAATGACCTTGGAGATGGTTGGGAGCACGCTGCTGACGGTTTCTACCCGCGTGAGGCCTCCGATATGGCATTCAAACTCGGGATTAATGCGGTTGTCTATGCCCTTACACATTAAGTGCTTGCTCAAAAAAGGCGATAGTGGAATTAAAGACATGCGAATTATTTTGTGCTTAACTATTTTTGTTATAATGTCTGTTCCGGGTGTACTTCTCGATGGAGAGGTAGACAGCGACCTGTTCACCTTTGTTCGCTTAAAATATAACGGTCAATTCACACGGCTCAGCAGTTGGCGTGTAGATTGGCCCGCCTCGGATCGGAATTTTATTTTCCAACTCAGTAAACAGACCAACATTTCGGTCGCGCCCCGTGAAAAGATTATTGAGGTAGGTGCGTCGGAGTTATTCGAGTATCCGTTTGCCTATATGCTGGAGGTCGGCAGTCTGAGGTTGAGTACACGCGAGGCGGAAAATCTACGAGAATATCTCTTACGTGGCGGATTTATCTTCATCGACGATTTTCACGGCGAACGTGAATGGAAATGGTTTTATAACGAATTCAAAAAAATCTTCCCGGATCGAGAACCGGAAGATATTCCTATTTCGCATCCAATCTTCCACTGTTTCTTTGACATTGACGAACTGATCCAGATTCCCGGACTCCGTTCGTTTTTTAGAGGTCGGACGTATGAGCGATTTGACGGTTATCCTGCCTATTGCCGCGGGGTTTATGACGACTATGGTCGGTTGATGATGATGATCAACTTCAATACTGACCTTGGCGATGCTTGGGAACACGCCGCCGAAGATTTCTACCCGCGTAAGTACTCTAATATGGCACTGAAAATGGGGATCAATGCTGTCGTCTACACGCTTACGCATTAAGCCGTCAGTCGTCAGGAAGTTTGCAAGTGTATCTAAAGTTGCGAAGTATTCTAAAATTGCTGACCCCTTTACTCTCACTGCGAGGCATTTAAAACTTTCCGATAACTGTTCTCACTGCGAAGCATGACCCCTAACACACGTCAGGATTCGGTGGATTCTGTTAAACTTTTCACACTAAATCGTAGTCTAACTTTAAAAATTTTTAAAATGGATTATCATATCTGTTTTCAACCCTAATGGAATGCTTAGCGAGTGCGGGTGCGAGTACTGATACTGAAAAATATAGGGGGTAATGAAGAAGTATGCTCACACATAAACAGAAGTTAGACTTTTATGAGAACGGCTATATTGTGATTCCGGGTGTTGTGCCGAGGCTGATGGTAGATGCCGCGCGAAAGGCGATTAATCACTCTATCGGCTCAGTCGGCATGCACGAGGGAGACTTAGAAAAGTTTCGGGCACAATCGTACTGCAACGAGATTCGCAATGCGCCGGAGCTCGTGAATCTTTTCAGCAAAACACCTGTCCAGCAAATTGCCGAGTCGTTGATGGGTGAAGGGAATGTCCAGGTCCCTGGCTCCGCGCAGGTTGCGCTCCGGTTTCCGGGTCCGTTGCGGACGGATCCCAACGAACCGCGTGGACACCTTGATGGATTGGGAAGTGGAACAAATGGTATGGAAAAAGGTGTTTATCGGCGCGGATTTACTGCCCTTGCAGTTGTCTACCTTGCGGATGTCCCTGAACCGTATAGCGGAAACTTCACTGTCTGGCCGAAATCACATAGTTTCTTCGCGGATTATTTTAAGAAGGAAGGGCATGAGATATTGGCAAACGGGATGCCGCGACCTGAGTTGCCTGAGGGTCCACAACAGATAGTAGGTAAGGCGGGGGATGTTGTCTTGACACACCATCAGATCGTTCACTCTGCAGCACCGAACGCCGCTTCAGATATTCGTTACGCTGCGATTTTCCGGTTGCGCCATGTGGATTGTGAGGAAAATGGCTATGATGCCTACACGGATATATGGAAAGAGTGGCCGGGCATTCAAGAGGCGGTTACAGCAACAGCGTCTTAGAATTTGAAGGAAAAAGTGACGGGTGGCACGCTGGTACCACCCGCCTGTCTCGTATTATTTGCTGCTCTTAATTTCTCCCCAGGTTGTGGTGAGTTTGTCAGCCGGTTCAACAGCAAACGGATCACTTTGTCCTTTCGCAAGGCGTTCTACCTCTTTCTCAGTCAGAGCCCTGTGAAACAGCAGGAACTCATCAAGAAGCCCATTATATGCCCATGTGGGTCCAACGGCTGCATCGAACGCGGCTGCTTCCGAACCAATTCCGATAAATCCGAAGCGTGCCTGCCCTGCGCCAATAACTTTAGCCGGCGCGCCTACCTTTGCATCTAATTTACCGTCAACGTAGATCCGTTTCTCCTCGCCATCAAAGGTTGCGACGAGATGATGCCATTTGTTATCTGCGACATCGGTCTTGCCAAACCAATCATGGCAGCACGGACAACAGTTGTCAAATGCGACAAAAGTTGTGCCGTTATTTCCACCGACATCATCACCCACAGCGAAACGGAAGAATTCGCTCCGATCCCAAGAAGCGATCATGCCTCGGACTTCTGTTTTAACCCAAGCGGCAAGGGTAATTTCCTCGATAGGATCTTTGTACATGTGATCCTTCACCGAAATGTATTGCGCAGCGTTACCCGGGAACTCCATACACTCTCCGACCTTGCCTTTCACAATGTTCAGATCATTGCCGTGTAGGAAGCCATCATTTCCATTCCCAGATCCGTCTAAGACATCATCACCTTTCAGTGTATCTTTGTTAAAACTATAGTAGATGATAAGTTCATCATCACTGATGCCTTGTGCGTGGCTTGCTCCTACTGCTCCTATAAGCATCAGACTTAACACCAAAAACTTAAAAATATAATCAGTCTTCATTGGGAGTCTCCTTTATACCCACATCAACACGTGTTTTCAAAGCAATTAGCATATTAAACATAAGAGGTTGGTGTTGGGATATAGTGTACAAAACCTGATTGCAGTTGTGTATAACCCAAATTGCCACTTAAACAGTTACAAACACTTGAAAATTTTATCAAAAATCGAACCTTTTCCGAATAGATTTGACTAAACGAACGAAAGCAACAGAGGAATGTCTCCTTAGAGATGTCCCGACATTACGGTTCCAAGGCCTAAGTTGTTCCTAAAAGGGTATAAGGACCTGGAAGTTGTTTTCAAATCCATGGGAACTCCTTTGTAGTGTTTCTATCCTGCCACAGACCAAAACGCTAAAAAGGGGTATCTCATGGATTAACTAAAACGTTGGTGTCGGAATGCGGTGCGCAATCCGTGATAATAATTTACAAGAATTGTGATAAAAAAGCAACAACTATTTTTCCGTTTTTTGACCGTTAGGAGTCATCTGTCAGGAATTTTTCGAGATAGAAGACATCACAGAATTTGCCTTCAAGTTTCACATGTTTTTTGGCTGTGCCGATTTTTTCAAAACCGAGGTTGCCATAAAACCGGAGGGCACGTGTGTTGTCTGCGATGACCTGAATAGCGATCTTTTTGAAGTTTTTCGCGTGGGCAAACCTGAAGGATGTCTCTGCAAGCACCCGCCCAATCTTCTGTCCGCGAAAGTTTGCGTGTATCCAAGTCCCGATTGTCGCTACATGCTGCATCGCATCTGTGTATTGTGCCAAGCCATCGGGTTCAATGATCTGGAGGCCGACGATTTCGTCTTCGACTTCAGCGACGAATAAGGCACTTCGATCGCAGAGTCCTGCGATGAAGGCGCGCTCCTCTTCTTCTGTGAAGGGGTTGGTTAATGCCGTGTATTTCCCTTCCAGAATCACCGAGTTAATCACCGCTGCAACGGCTTTCGCGTCCTCTGGTATCGCTTTTCTAATAATAGGTTCCATGTTTTTTAAATATCGCGAGCGACAAGAAATACGCAAAAACACTCGCTCCTACAAGAGGTTTTGTTTACGCTTCGCGAGCACAGCTCGCTCCTACAAGAGGTTTTGTTTACGCTTCGCGAGCACAGCTCGCTCCTACAAGAGGTTTTGTTTACGCTTCGCGAGCACAGCTCGCTCCTACAAGAAGATCGTAATCAAAACATATCGCGAGCACAGCTCGCTCCTACAAGAAGAAGGTTAAGAACATAATTTAATCTCAGGAATATCCGCCTACACCGAGTAGCATTCTTTCTTCGAGGTCTGCTTCTTTAAGAAAGGTGTGGGTTAACCCGTCTTCAGGTTGTGCGCCGCCGTGTGGCGATTTTCGTAGCCATGTGGGTGTATAACTTAAAATTAACATTCTGCGTTTAGCGTTTAGCGTCGGTAAGCCGCGGTGCCAGAGATTGCCGTGGATGAGTACGCCGCCACCGGCTTTCACCTGTAGATGGACTTCACCCTCTACAGGTTCGTGTATCGTCGGTGATGCTTTGTCTAACCAGTCGTGAGAACCCGGGACGATGGCGACTGCGCCTGTGTCTTCGTTCAAATCGTCAAGATAGATGAGACAATCGATGCAGTGTGGACGTGAGAACCATGGCGGAATTGGGTTTGGAATCACGCGCATGTGTTGGTGCCAGGGCGTTTGTTGTTCCCGCCCCTCACCCGGATACGTGATGCGTGCGCTCAAGCCGCGCAAGCGGACTAGGGGGCCCATCATTGCACGTGCGATGGATAGGGTCGGTTGAAATTTCAAGAGATCCAGAAAAACTTCATCTTTATCCATGAGATGGCGCGGAATAAAGCCCCACCCTGTTTTGCCAGCCATGGCACTGTCTCGTTTTTCCGATTCCCGTTCTTCCAAGCGATCCAGTGCATCCCGCAATTTTTGGAGTGCCTCGCCTTGGAAAAGCCCTTCTCGGATGAGATAACCGGTCTCGGCAAACGTTTTCAATTCTTCAGGTGTGGCATGCACCTCCACTTCCCAGCACTCTCCCGTCTCTCCGTACGGATCGAACCTGTTCATCATTTGATAGTGAAGTTTATGTCGTTCCATATTTCCCTCAATCAGTTTTAGGAATTAAGGTTTCAATACTCGCGCTTCATCAAATTTATTGACTAAGTAAGCGACACCGTCCCCTTCAGCGATACCTAAGACGATCTTGGCTTTTCCGTCAGGTGCAAAAAGTGACAGGACACCGCCGCCCTCATTAACCATGAGCGAAGCACCGGTTTTCCCTTTAGACCCCTGAGTTGTCACAACGCCATCACCCTTCGCAACTAAAAGAGAAGCGGCACCCAACCCGTTTGGACCCTTTGGGCCATAAGTTACGACGCGCCCGCCATTCCTGTCCCAAGAAATAAGCACTTGAGGCTCCATACCACCACCCATTACCGTTATGTCCTTACGCACGATTAACTCTTGAACTACCAGTTTATCAATCGTTTCATATCCAAATTGTGCCGCGGTATCACTGTTCATATTCCCAAACATAAAACCAGCAAGGGTGAGCAATCCACCTAAAAACATATATTTCAACTTTTCGCGCAATCTAAACTTCATCGAATTCTCCTTTATCGGTTATGCGATGGGTGACGTATCGTGCATCCATCCGGAAGAATGCGCTGAGCGTTACCGCCAACATCTCTTGGATTGTCATATTTTCAAATAGTAGGCATTACGTTCCCACCACAGACTGGAATGTAAGCACCCGTAACATAACTTGCCAGATCAGATGCGAGGAAAAGCACTACGTTGGCGATTTCTTGGGCAGTGCCGCGGCGCTGCATCGGCACTTTGCTCCAATAATGCTCGTCTGATTCACTCGCCTCACTTTTTTCACTGATCGTCCATCCGGGTGCAACTTGGTTGACAGTAATCTCATGCGCGCCTACCTCTTTTGCAAGCACCCGCAAGACACCGTCCATCCCGCGTTTTCCTGATGTGTAGGCACTTTGTCCGGCGAAGTTTTGCATTGAGCATTCTGTATTGATGCTGATGACGCGCCCCCATCCGGTTTCAATCATTGCGGGAACGAAGGCTTGTGCCATGTATACGTTGTGCAGAACACAAGATTGGAACTGGCTCTCGTAGTCTTCGGGGGACTGTTCTAAAACGGAGGTCCAATTGTACTGAATGACAGCGTTGTTGACGATGATGTCCGCCGCACCAAGTGTATTCACGACAGCATCACGCATCGTGTTTATGGAGTCTTGGTTCGTGACATCCGCCTGCACGACAGTTGCTCGGACCCCTTTGGCAGTGATTTCAGTTTGCAGATGGTGTGCGGTCTCTGCGTCTCGGTAATAACAGATTGCAATGTCCGCGCCTGCTTCTGCCAGCGTCCTAACCATAACGCGTCCGAGTGCGCCTGAACCGCCTGTAATTACTGCGACTTTATTACTAAGATCAATTGGAATCATATTTCCCTCTATTATGCGCGATCACTGTAAAAGATGGGTAGGAATACGAGACATCGGATAGTTCGCGTCCTCCTCTCGATTAGCAATAATCTCGGGGATTTCGCGATCCCAATAGTCGGGTATTGTATTCGGACGACTGTGCCATGCGAGGATTAGGGTGCGTCGAATACCGGTAAGGTTTTTGTGGGCGGAGTGTAAGATACGGGCATCCGCCATTACCAATGAACCGGCTTTTGCACAGACATCTACCTGATCGGGATGGTCACTGAACATGATCGGATGGTCCTCATCAATGAACCGTGCGCCTTGTTCATGTGCTGGCACCAATATGTCGTGTAAATCGATGCGTTTACGGTGTGTCCCCGGAATAACCTTTAGACAGCCGTTTTCTCGGTTTGTATCGGTGAGATAATAATTAAGGAAAATCGTTTGGGGCCACGGCGCGCAGCTGAGCGGATCGTTCCAGCGCATCCAATCTTGATGCCAATAGAGTGGGGGTCCCCCGGCTTCCTTCGTGAGAATAATGATCCCGCCGGATGACACAAAATCTCCGAATCCAATCTGTTCGAGTGCCTCGCGTGCAGGCTGCCATTCCAACAATTTTTGAATGTGAGGGTTATCTTCACCGCGGACGTTGACATGCTGACCTTGGTAGACGACATCGTCGGGTTCTACATGTCCTGCGATAAGCCGTTCCGATTCATCGTGGAGTTCTTGCAAGAACGCCTCGGTTAGAACATCGTCAACAACGCAGAAACCTTCTTCAATCATCTGCTCCCGTTTTTCTAAAGCGACTTCAGGTGTCATTATTTGCTCCTTTGCTGTAAATGCTGTTCTGAAACTGACGCCAATAGGATGTAGTTTATTTTATACGATTTTGCGGGAGAAAACAACTATTTTTTCTATGATATGGTTGTACTTGTCTTAGCAATAAACATTGATTTCCTTTATGTCTTATGTTATACTTTTCGGAAATAGGAGGCAGACAGATGGTTACTCGCGAGGACATCCAAGCCACTTGTGATGACATCGTGCGTGAATTCGCTCCATTGCAGGTTATCCTCTTTGGGTCTTATGCGTATGGCACGCCGACTGAAGATTCGGATGTTGATTTACTGGTGGTCATGGACATCCCTGAATCCGAGACGCGCCGGCACAGCGTGGAGATTCGGCAACGCATCCCGCGCCGTTTCTCTATGGACTTACTTGTGCGATCGCCAGAGGAAATCGCCTATCGTATCTCATACAATGATTGGTTTCTCCGAGAAATCACGGAAAAAGGAGAGGTGCTTTATGGACCTGACAATCTCTTCACGAAAATCCTGGAAAGAAAGCGAAACTCCATGAATCAGTTAACCCTTGAGTGGATAAAGAAAGCCGAGGGTGATTATGATGCGATAGAATTGCATCGGCAAGTGGCATCACCGAATTTCGATCTCATCTGTTTCCATGCCCAACAGTGTATAGAAAAATACTTAAAGGCGTGGCTCCAAGAGGCAAACATCCGTTTTTCAAAAACGCATGATTTAGAAAGTTTGCTGGATTTGATTGTCCCGACTATTTCAGCATGGCACGCGTGGCGCGCTGATTTTTCAACGGTTTCCGACCATGCAGTGGACTTTCGCTATCCCGGAAAGTCAGCAACTGCCAAGGATGCCCAGCGTGCGGTACAGATATGCGACAAGGTTCGTCAAGCAGTGCGATTGGAACTAAAACTTCCCGAAAACCAGTCAGAAAGGTAGGTTTAGGAATGGAAACTATAGGAAAAACAGTAAATATTCCTGTGCTTGAGATTTCCGATCAGGAACGTGTGGAAGGCAAACCGACACCAGAAAGTGTTGATGCGGGTGCACGTCTGCTACGCGAAGCGGGATTGGTCGTCATTGAAAGCGTCCTGCCGCGCGACTGGATAGCCGATCTCAATGTTGCTATGGAAGATGTACTCCAAAACGAAGAGGAGCGACAGAACGGCGAAAACCCGATGCTAAAAATGCCGTTTATGGATCCACGGATCATTGATAATCCGTTCGCTATGCCAATTCTGAAAGCAGCGATGGGTGAGAAAATCTTCGCATATCTGCCTTATGGGTGCAACAGCACTCGCCCCGGAAACGAAACCCAATGGATTCACCGAGATTCGGGGCAACTTTTTCCTGAACTACCGTTCGCGCTTCCGGTCACTACGATTGTTGTTAACGTTCCACTCGTTGATTTCACAGTTGAAAACGGTGCTACTGAAGTATGGCCGGGTTCGCACCTCATCGTTGATGACGAACCGGTACGCAATACACCCTATAACGTCTGTGAGGAAGAACGCGCGGCAAATTACCCATCATTTCAGTTAGAGATGCCTGCGGGTTCTGTTGTTGTCCGCGATATGCGGTGCTGGCACCGAGCAATGCCGAATCGGACAGAATCTACTGTTAGACACATGCTCGCCTTGGTTTATTTTCGACGCCTTCATCATGCACCTGATGCGCCGGGAATATTTGGGGCACGGATTCCAGAAGAGATATGGAACACTATGTCTGAAGCAGCACAAGAGGTTTATCGGTTCCAGACACACGATTAAGCATTATAGCGAGGAGCATATGGAACGCACACTGCTAATTCATCCAGATATGCCTGAACTTGACAGAGAACACGGTTTCTCGAATATCAATGGTCCGTCACTCATTCGTGTACCGGAGTGGGTGAAGAATCCGTTGGGCAAATATTATCTCTACTTCGCACATCACCGGGGTGCGTATATCCGCTTGGCGTATGCCGATGCCGTTGCAGGTCCTTATACTGTTTATCGTCCGGGTGTGTTGCATCGTGACAATACTGTGTTCCGAGAGGGTGACCATATCGCTTCACCGGATGTACATATAGACGAAGAGAACCGCCGTTTCATCATGTATTTTCATGGGAGTTATCGGGGTCAGTCCACTTGTTGGGCGACTTCCACTGACGGCTTGAACTATACTGCCTCGGATATACGGCATAAACAGATGGGGGCCTATTATCGTGTTTTCTGGTGGAAGGGTTACCCGTATGCGACGTATCACGGTTGGCTAAGTCGGGGAGAAACCCCTGAATGGGCAACATCGTTCATTCCGCGAGATACGCCGCTTTTTCACCGTAAATCGGAAAAAGACAATACCGGTTTCCCGCGTCACACGGCGAACCTTCTTGAAGGCGATACCTTGATTGTCTATTATTCACTCTATGCAGATAGTCCAGAACGGATCCGTAAAAGCACCGTTCAGTTGACAGACGATTGGAACGATTGGCATCCGTCTGAACCGATAGAGGTTATTGCGCCGAAATACGATTTTGAGGGGGTGGATCTGCCGATTAGACCGTCAACAGGTGGGTTAGATCGGGAGCGGGTGCATGAACTTCGCGATCCTGCGATCTTTTGTGAGGAGGGGGAAAAGTGGCTGCTCTATTCTACTGCTGGAGAACAGGGCATAGCGATTATGCAGTTAACCGACTAACACCATCATTTAATATCAATTTTTCATAACTGAGATTCTAACAATTCATTCCAATATCGTAAATGTATTTCCTTGATGTCTGTATTCTGTTCAAAATCTAACTTCAGGTTTCTTGAGTAGCAAGCTAAAAAAAGTTCTGGATTGGTTAACAATCGCAAGTAGTATTTTAATGAAGGAATGATACCATTAACAATCACTTCACAACCATGCTGTCTGTGAATTTTTTGAATTATTTGGTCTACCATCATTGGATTATCCGTATTTGGTTCCGCTGTAGTGAGTAAGTAGTATCGACAGACAGAAGTTTCAGCAAATTTTTCATACGCCTTTTCAACAATATCTGCTGAAATCTGAATGTCATGCTTGATTTCAACTGCCTCAAAAAAGCCTCCATTTTCGTCTAGCACTTCAATATCTCCAATTCCGCCAGACTTGGTATCTGATGTGGTATGACTTTTTAGTGGAGAAAGTGTTTTGCCTTTATATCGTTCAATTGCCGTGAGCATTTCGTAGGCAGAGAAAACCGCCAACACAGGAAGTCGTGAAGCACCAGCAACGCGATAGTTATAGGAGAAGTGATATTTAAGGAGATTTACTATATTATCAATTGTTATTGTGTCTGATTGTGGTACTTGAGCAGAGCCTTCGTCAGACTTTTCCCATAAACCAAGCTGGATTGTTGCTTTTTTGATCAAATTAATCAAGGCAGCAAATATAGTATGAAGATATTTTTTCGGATCAACTTGGTTTTCTTCAATATCGTTGAGAATCTGCAGAAAAGATTTTCTTACTGCTTTATCAAGAATTCTACCAGGGTATGTTAGCGTATACGGATGAGCCTGTTCAAGCGAACGCGTCAGCCACCCACTTCCGCTTTTCATAGCAAATCTTTGAAACTTTTCTGCGATGAAAGGTGTCACGTGTGAGGTATCAAAAGTCCTACCTGAGTAACCATTTGGAAGTTCCGTCTTATGATAGCGGACATCTTGAGTAGGTGTCTCAATCTTTTTGGTTAGGGAGGTAATTAAGACCGCAAGGACTGCTTTTTGGGATTCTGCTTTTTCTACAATGGTCTCAACCCATTTTTGTTGCAACTCTGAAAGTTCAAAATCGGTATTATGTCCAGATTCGGCACGCTGATAAGCATCTTCCAAAATTAAGCGTATGTTGTCGTTTATCATTTTTTTTCAAAAAGGCGTAGGGAAGCACTCGGTGTTTCTGAAACCCGTTGTCGTGCATCTTCACAGTATTCAGCATTAATGTCATAGCCAATATAATGTCTATCCAGTTTTTTACACGCGACTGCGGTTGATCCAGAACCCATAAATGGATCGAGCACTAATGAAGCGGGGGGCGTGAGGAGGTGTAAAAACTCTTCCACAACTTCAACTGGATAGATTGCCGGATGTTTATTGCCCTTGACAGCAGCTACGGACGTTTCGATCACATCCCGTTTCAGTTTATTGCCGTGCATCCGAATGATTGTGAATCCTTTATTCTTAAGTTGTAAGGTGCGTCCACCTATCTGTCCACCAAACGGTTCTGCATGAATGCCTCGAATTTTCATCCGAAAATCGTGTATTTGTCCTTGAAGGACTTCTTGGATAACTTCTGTGAGTTCTTTGCGTGCAACAATCTTTTCGGCTTTGGAGAGTTCAGATTCTGCGATAAGTTCAAAATATCGCTGTCCAAGTTTAGTGCCATTCTTTTTATTCGATTGTTTTGAGGCACGCTCTTGGGCTAAGAAGGCATTAAGGTCATAGTAATAATCATCTGATTTGGCAAAATGGAAGAAAGGTTCGGTACTGCTAACAAGTCGGCGACGAAACTGCCGTGGGGTCGGGTTCCGTTTAACCCATGTGATTTCATTGACAAGTTTTACCAACCCTGTTTCGGTGGCAGCGAGTGCGAAACGGTAAGGCACAAGTAGCAGATTGCTGTCCAGATACTTGTCACCCACGTTGAACACAATACTACCATCATCCTTTACGACCCTGGCACATTCTCGAAAGAGACAAAGTAATTTATCAATGTACTCACTAACTTCTGTTTCATTACCCATACCGCCGCCATAGTCGCGCTGCTGAAAATAAGGCGGTGAGGTAATTACCAACTGAATGCTGGAATCTGGTAAATTTTGGATAAGTTCAATGTTGTCGCCGCACAGAATTTGGTCGATTGGGAGGGAATTGTCAGTATTCTGGAGATTTTCAGGTGTGTATTGCATTTATCTAAGAACGTTTCTCAATGAGTCTACCGACAAAAAAGATTAAAATGCCGAGTGCCAAGAAACCCATCTCAATACCCATCAATTTGGATTCACTATAATTGAACGGATTGGTAAAGACCAAGATGAGTGCTGCAGCTAAACAGGCTATGCCCATCAGTTCCAAAGTTTTTCCGATATAATACACAGCGTCTCCAATGCTATTTGAGGATAGGGCGCGGTTGTTGGGTGTCGCGCCCTATATTGATGGATTAGTAGAGACTTTTGATGCGTCCCCACTGGATTAATTTTTGCTGTTTATTGGGTTCAATTCTCGCCGTGAAGACGAGATCAGGAATATCTTCGTATTCCTCAGTGTAACCTTCGGGGGCCCAAGTAATTTTATGTTGTAATTGCCCGTTATCGACATCGTTATAAGCGATTGCGAATCCGACCGCATTTCCCTTTCTCGCGATGTTGTCGAGCCGGAAACTGAGTTCACAGGTCTGTCCATCGTTTCCCCATTCAACGCGTGTTAGCGGAGATTTTAGTACCCCTATGCCGTTCCTGATCGGGATTTCAAAGCGGTAAAGATCATTCTTATGTCCAGAATGGTGTGGATCCAAGTAAATGATAAGATGGTCTTGTCGCAGCAGCTTCTTTTGGCGCGTTTCGATTTGATCATCAATGAGTTTAACCGCTACATAAAGAAACCCACTCCGCCAGACGGCTGCGAATGAACCACTAAAATCAGAGGATTCGGGTAGATGTTCCCCGGTAACTAAATCCTGATCCAGTTTTCCAGGGATCGCTTTCTCCCAGACGGGATCATCAAGATAACCATCTACGATAGGTGCAACGGGTACAAGTTCCGCATTATATTGAAAATTTTGAAGATTTCCACCCATGACATGCCCTAATACATAAGGCGTTATCATGAGCAGAAAGCTGATTATTACAATTATCTGTTTGTTAAGGCTCATGAATTCCTCCTTTTTCTATCCTGCTTGTAAGAAGATTTCAATGGCGTTATTTTAGATCTTATGTTCCCTATCATTGGTATCTGCGCGAACAAATATTCCGATGTGAATCGAAAATTTTGTCGCATTTATTCGTGAGTTCTTCATTAATTATAAAGTATACCTTAAAACGGGTTATTTTATCCACTTAAAAATTAATAATATTGAACGTTGGGCTTACGAATGTATCTTTTTTTGAAAAATCAGTTGAAATTAGGGAAAAAATTTGTTATACTTTTAAAGCAGGTTTAGAAATCGCATTTTTGTCTGAGCTTCAGATTTTAACAGAGAGGCTATTGGTTGTGAATAAAAGTACAAGAAGCATGGTGATATGGTGGGTAGTTATTGCCGGAATTGTTGTGCTCGGTATCTACCAACTATTCAACCGCAGAGATCCAGTGTACCAACTGGCAACCTCTGACTTTCATCAATATATCCAAACGCCCGAAGGTGAAGCAAGTGTATTTGATGGGTACCTAACGTTGGATGAGGAGTGGATTGAAGGACGATTTCGCAAGGATATTCTTAATGAAATCGAGGCACAAATTCTGTCGAATGTGGCACTCGAAGAACGAGACACGCATCTTCCTCCCAGATGGGAAGGTGAATTTAGGGCAAGTCGAGACCCTATTGATGACTATGATATCCAAGCGAAACTTGATAAGTTCGGTATAGATTACAATGTTGAGCCTCCCTCTAAATTTCCGCAAGGTTTGCTTATCTTTGGAACAACGATCGTTCCGCTTCTCATCTTCTTGGGTTTAATGATTTTCCTGTCCCGTCAGATGCAAGGGAGCGGAAATCGCGCGCTCTCTTTTGGTAAAAGCCGCGCTCGCCTGCATTCTGAGACGCAAACGAAAGTGACCTTTGAAGATGTCGCGGGTGTTGATGAGGCAAAAGAGGCACTTGAGGAAGTGATCCAATTCCTGAAGACACCTAAAAAATTTGAACGACTTGGCGGTAGAGTGCCGAAAGGTGTTTTACTGATGGGACCTCCGGGTACCGGTAAGACAATGCTTGCGAAAGCTGTTGCGGGTGAAGCCGATGTGCCTTTCTATAGTATCAGTGGCTCCGATTTCGTCGAAATGTTTGTCGGTGTAGGTGCCTCACGTGTGCGGGATCTGTTTGAACTCGGCAAGAAGAATGCCCCCTGTATCATCTTTATTGATGAATTGGATGCCGTCGGTAGGCATCGCGGGGCCGGTATAGGTGGCGGACATGATGAACGGGAGCAGACCTTAAATGCGCTCCTTGTTGAGATGCAAGGGTTTGAAGATGTCGCGGGCGTGATTCTTATTGCGGCTACAAACCGTCCCGATGTTTTGGATCCGGCACTGCTCCGACCCGGCAGATTTGATCGGCAGATCGTCGTTGATCTCCCTGATGTTCGCGGTAGAGAAGCGATCCTCAAAGTCCATACAAAAAACCCGTATAAGCTTGCTGAAGATGTTAATTTGGAAATCTTGGCGAAAGCGACACCGGGTTTCTCTGGTGCAGACCTCGAAAATATGACGAACGAAGCGGCGCTCCTTGCCGCGAGATGCGATAAAACAGAGATTGACATGATGTGCTTCGACGAAGCCAAGGATCGCGTACTTATGGGACCGGAGCGGCGAAGTCTTGTCATCAGCGACGAGGAACGGCGCATCACTGCCTACCACGAAGCAGGGCACGCGCTTATGCTACACTTTGTTCCTGAGAGTGATCCGAACTATAAGTGTACGATTGTTCCACGCGGTAGGGCTCTTGGTGTAACAGCAAAACTCCCGCTTGAAGAACGTCATAATATGAGCAAAAAGCGGTTACTTGCGCATATCATCTTCGCACTGGGTGGTAGAGTCGCCGAGGAAATTATCTTTGGTGAACAGACGACTGGGGCACAAAACGATTTTGAGCAAGCGACAAGCCTTGCCCGCCGAATGGTAACACAATGGGGAATGAGCCACATGGGTCCCCTTACCTATGGTAGACGGGACGAACAGATCTTCCTGGGTAAGGAATTGAGCGTCCATCAAGATTATAGCGAGAAAACTGCTATTGAAATCGATAAAGCCGTCCACGATATCGTCACAGAGTGCTACAAGAAGGCACGGGATATTTTGGAAACAAATCTTGAGGGATTAAAGTTACTGGCAGACGCTTTGTTAGAACGGGAGACGCTTGTTACCGAAGAGATTGATGAAATCCTCGGACCCCGACCCCAACTGCCTTCCAACTCAATTGCATAATTGTATGAACTGTCGTGGTAGAACCCTCACTTTAGGTGTACGGACACATGTGATGGGGATCTTGAATGTCACGCCAGACTCCTTTTCTGATGGTGGGTGCTATCTTGATGTCCAGCAAGCGGTTGTGCACGCTAAATCTATGGTAGCAGAAGGTGCAACGCTCATTGATATAGGGGGTGAGTCGTCACGTCCGGGGGCATCACCGGTATCAATTGATGAAGAATTGGCGCGTGTCATACCGGTTATTCGTGCTATTGTCGATGCAGTTGACGTTTTAATCTCTGTTGATACATATAAAGCAGAAGTGGCGCATCAAGCACTTACAGTAGGCGCACACCTTATCAATGACATCACCGCATTGCGTGGTGATACTTCGATGGCATCGGTCGTAGCAGAAATGGAAGCCGGACTCATCCTGATGCACATGAAGGGTACACCTCGCACGATGCAAAAGGCACCAGAGTACGATGATGTTGTCGGAGAGGTTTGTGCGTCGCTTCAGGAAAGTATCGAAACTGCGGAAACAGAGGGTGTTGCCGCTGAACGTATTATTATCGACCCCGGTATCGGATTTGGTAAGACGACGGAACATAATATTGCGCTTTTAAAACGCCTCAGAGCATTTCAATCGCTGAACAAACCATTGCTGATCGGTACTTCACGGAAGTCGTTTATAGGGAATGTCTTAGGACTGCCTGTAACGGAGCGCGTTGAAGGGACCGCCGCGACGGTGTGTTGGGCTATCGCACACGGTGCGGATATTGTCCGTGTTCATGATGTCAAAGCGAATGTCCGTGCTGCACAGATGACGGATGCCCTTTATAGATAAACCGATGCACCAACAAAAGATACACGGAATTGGCATTGATATAGTTGAAGTTGCGCGGATACAGGAAGCGTCCCGTCGATGGGGGGCGCGGTTTGAGCAGCGCGTCTATACACATCAGGAACTCACATATTGTGGGGATGCCCCGTCTCGGTATTGGCGGCTTGCTGCCCGTTTTGCTGCTAAGGAGGCTACGCTGAAAGCACTCGGCACAGGTTTGACGACTGGCATGTGCTGGCAAGATGTAGAAATTCAGGCGACCAAGGTCGGAAAGCCGGAAATCGTTTTACACGGTGAAGTTCAACGCTATGCGCATGAACACAATATCAGTGGTATATACGTCTCCATGTCCCATACAAATGCCTACGCTGTAGCGCAGGTTACACTCTGCTCTGTATGATTCACCCGATTTTTATATTTAATAGAACTTACGCAAATTTAGCAGGAAATGGATATTTTGCCCGTAAAAAGTCAGAGCCATTCAAGCGCGAGGTAAAAAGTGAAATACATCCGTAATTGTGCTGGAGCTGCCCTATTCTGTCTCATCGTTTATTTTTCTGTTTTAAGTAGTGTTGCCACGGCAGCAAACACACCAGCCTCAGCAGATAGATTTTTGAAGCAATTGCTGGGGGCAGAACATCATGGGATGGGTGGCAGTTTTGTTGGCACAACCCGTGGCGCGAATGCTCTGGGTAGCAATCCTGCGGGTATCCGTGCCGCAGAGGAGAGCCAATTTGTTATTCATGCAACCCGTTTCCCACGTACCCTCGCGCTACTCTCTAAACCGAATCTTAACGCTAATTATGAAGATTATGGTCAGTATGAACAAGGTTCCTATGGTATTGAAACCCTAAACTATATATTCCCGATGGGCAGACTCGGCACGTTTGGATTGGCACTGGCGTTTTTACAGGAGGGTCGCTTTCGGCGCGTCGATCATCAAGGAAAAGCACTTAATAGTTTTGCGGAAAATAACCTTGCCATCGGTTTCAGCTATGGATTAAATATATTGAAAGGGACGGTTATCGGGGTCGATACCAAATGGCTACGTTCCAAAGTGACAGATGTGAATGAAGTCGAACACTTGGGACACGGTTATGCTTATAATGTCGGTTTGATTCAGCAGATTGGCGATACAATTCAGATTGGCGTTGTCGCGAGGAACTTGAGTAATGGACTCTCCTTTTCAGAAGTTTCGATTCCGGATACGATGGCGCGTACAATCGTTGCTGGTATCGCGTATCAGCGTGAATTATCGGACATCGCCTTGCGAATCGGGTTAGATGCGCACCCTCCATTTCGCGATGGTGTCCGGGCAAATGTTGGGGTTGAAGTGTGGTATCGCAATCGGGTTGGCGGTAGAATTGGATACCTCAGGCACACCGAAAAGCGTCACGCGTCAGTGTTCCTTTTGGAAACTGGAGCCTTTGAAGCAGAAGAACGGCTCTGGAAAGCTGAAGGCTTGTGCTTTGGGATCGGCATCAGGTTCGGAAATATAACGCTGAACGCTGCATATACACCGCACTTCATACCTACCGTGACCACGGAAGAACGCATTCACATTGCTCAGGGGGCAGGTGCATACGCTTTTTCAATTGGACACACCTATTAGCGACAGAGGTTAGTATTGTAATGTCCGCCGACCAATACAGAACAGTATCAGGAATCGCTGAATCGCATCACATTGTAAAGAAATCTCGCTTTTTTGGAGAAGCGACAGCCGTATATACCCAAACGGAAGTAAAAGAATTTATCACCGAAATGCAAGAACGGAATCCGCGTGCTTCGCACTACTGTTATGCTTATAGCATTGGTAGTAAGCGTGCGCTGCGGGAGTACGCCACAGATGCAGGAGAACCTACTCACTCCGCCGGTCCACCTATCCTCACTGCTGTTCGTACTTCCGGTTTGTCTAATATTATCTGTGTTGTCGCCCGATATTATGGTGGCATCAATCTGGGGATCGGCGGGTTAATTCGTGCTTATGGACAATGTGCGCGAGAATGTCTTCAAAACGCCACAATTGAAACCCGTATCTTTTATGAAAATTTGTATCTAAAAATCAATTATCCAGACATCGGAACTGTTGTTAATCTGTGCAAACGCTTGGGCGGGAAGGTCGTGGACATAAAATATGATCCGGATCCTATTGTCGAAATTCAGATCCGACAAAGCACACTCGAAACCTTCCATTCACAACTCCAAGGTTATGGACTTGGAGCGTGAGAGTTAATCGGAGGAAATTCGTAATGGAAAATATTGAAATAAAATATACAACGACACACGAGTGGATTGAGGTTCTTGATTCTGATTCAAGGGAGTGTAACATTGGAATCACGGAACGCATTCAAGATGTTTATGGCAACATTGTTTTTGTGGAGTTGCCGGTTCTTGGTGAATACGAGCAAGGCGAAATTATCGGACGTATTGAGACATCCGATGGACGGAATTTCTACATCTACGCGCCTATCAGCGGTGAAGTTTATGAGATCAACGCTGCGCTTGAAGATGACATTGAACTTCTCAACCGTTTTCCAGAAGGTGATGGATGGATTTGTAAATTCTATATGGAGAATCCGAATGAGACAGATGCGCTCCTGAATCTGCGGGAATACGAGGCGCATGAAGAAGAAGAACTTAACGAAGAAGAATACTTACCAGAAACTGACTTCTACGAAAATGTTGAGGATTATTAGGTAGGGCTTACGCAACGCTTTACACTTGCTGGTGAGGTTTGATGAAGATTAAAAAATTAATTCGGCGGTAATTTCTTGGGGAAATCCGGTGCGGTTCCAAACCGCACCTACCGGGCCTGGGTATTAGCGATGAAAATGCGTCTTACGATACTCAGTTTCGGGACATCGAGGATAGTTTCTATTTGATAACCGTGATCGTTTAGGGGCTTACTTAGATCCCGAAGGTCAATGAACGCAGCTTTTTGGGTGCATGCGCGCAAATTCGCTAAGATTTCTGCGTCCTGAAAGTTATCTTTGGTGAGATTGATGCCGTAAGGTAGGTCGGTTGCAATAGCGTCAAACTGCCCACGCACCTGACGAGCATCGTTTAATGCGACGTCTGCGGTGAGTCCAAAATGCTGAAGATTCTTCGTTGTTGCGCCGACCATCCGTGGATTGATGTCGTACCCGACTGCCTGGATGCCACTGTGTGCCGCGGACATGATTATTGTACCGGTGCCACAGCACGGATCGAGCAAGGTATCTCCAGGGTGTGCGACTAAATTAACGAGTACACGTGCCAGCCTTGCGGGTAAAGAACTTGACGTTACATGCGGACGTTGGTCGTGCGCGAGCCATATATTATCAGATTCGGAGAGGCGGCGGCCGAACCAGATCTTCTCGTCTGTGACAACGGTCAGAAAGGTAACCTTTGGTTGCGTTAGGTTCGCATTCCCGTCAATGTTACTGCCGATGTCCCGTGCGAGCTCCATGGAATTTACCTTGAGGCTGCGTGGCTTTTTCACGACAGATACTCGAAAGTCATCAGCATATAAACTCGCGGATCGAATATTGGTGTGGAGTTCGGTAAGGCTTGCCGTTTCAAAAAGGACTTCGCTACAACTCTTCAGATACGCGCCGCGGCACACGTCAACGCGCCGTTCTGAAATAGCAATGCCGTGCTCGTTTGGCGCAGTGCCTGTCAGCGCAATGCACTCGGCGGCGACTAACTCTGTAAGTCGATCTGGAATTGCTGTAAGGTAGAAGTATGTGGGTTTTGCTTGTAACCCCATCGTGTTGTCATTACTCCGAAATAGGTGTCAATTTAAACAACCCTTATTATATCATTCTGAAGAGAAAACTGCAATCAGATACTCAGAAGGGATACTATGTCACAAACAGAAAAAATCCGGATCGGGCACAGTCCAGACTCCGATGATGCTTTTATGTTCTATGCGCTTGCGAAGGGATTAATTCCAACGAATCCGTTTGAGATTGTGCATGTTATTGAAGATATTGAGACCTTAAATCAGCGCGCTCTCAATGCCGAACTTGAGGTCACGGCGATCTCAGTTCATGCTTATGCTTATGTTGCGGAAGATTATGCACTCATGCCTTGCGGGGCGAGTATTGGTGATCGTTATGGTCCGCTTGTTGTCTCGAAAGCACCAATGGACACCCTTGAAGGTAAACGTATCGCTATTCCCGGCGAAATGACAACGGCTTACCTTACACTGAGCCTCTTCCAACCTAACTTTGCGGCAGAAACCCGCCCATTCGATAAGATATTGGAGGCTGTCCAACAAGACGAAGTAGACGCTGGACTCATTATTCACGAAGGACAGTTGACTTATGCGCGAGAAGGGCTTCACAAAGTCATTGATTTGGGAGAGTGGTGGCATCAAGAGACCGGGCTACCGTTGCCTCTCGGCGCGAATGTGATTCGCCGAAACCTCGGTTCTGAAACAATACATAAGGTAACCTCTCTGCTTAAACAGAGCATTCAGTATTCACTCGACCATCGGGTGCGCGGATTAGAATACGCCATGACCTACGCGCGTGATATGGAGACCGAACTCGCCGACAAGTTCGTCGGGATGTATGTTAATGATTACACGCTTGATTATGGTGATAAGGGTAGAGCGGGTGTACGTGAATTGCTCCATCGCGGTAACGCCGCAGGGATAATTCCGCATCGTGTAGACGCTGATTTTGTTACACTCGAATAGTCTCTAAACACCGTTTCTTTAAAATTCGTCCTATATTTGCTATGGAAAGCCATGGATATCAAACGTCGTAGATATTTCCATTTAGAAGATACTGATGGTAAGCAGCTGGCAAACGGCGTGTTATATGATGAGGGAAATGTGCAAGTGTTGTGGCGGGTAGATCGCGGTTACACAGCGGAACAGTATGCGTCCCTTAATCTTATATTAGATTTGATGCCTGGAATTACAGTATTGCGTCTTGAAGCCCCTGAAGCGGAATTGGAAGACAGCGGATAGTCGTGGTAAGTTAGGGCAAAATGCTTCAGAATTTTTAACCCCCTAAATCCGCTTTATCAGGGACTTTAAGACGTAAGTCCTATTTCTAACGGAGTCGCTGATCTCCGAGTTTAATAATCTCTCCACTTTCTTGGGCGATGTACATATAGCCGAGACCATCTAATGTTACCCCCTCTTGCTCATCACCGGGTAAGAGGTATTTACTTAAAAGTGTGCCTTCCCGCTTGATCTCGACTAAGAGATTCGTTGTATCACTGATGAGTAGCAGTACATCGTCTTGGGGATCATAAGCGAGTCCGGAAATGTCTATGAAGTTCATCTTATAGGCGTTAATGATAGTGCCCACTGACTTCTTTGCGGTTTCGCTGCGAAGTGGTAGGACGACTTCACACACAACTGAAGGCTCATCTTTTTCCTTAAGGCTGAAGGATTGATTGCCGACCCAAAAAGTGCCGCCCTCTGGATGTGAAGTATCAGGCACAAAAGCAATTGCCTCAATGCCCATGCCGCCTTTTTTCAGGAGCTGCTCACCTTTAAAACTTCTGCCGATTCGGAAATCCCTTTTAACCGTGAGCGTTTCGGGTTCAAGTTCCAAGATTACTTCATCACCTTCAACAGCGGCATACAGCAAACCTGTCCCCGGATCCATTGTAATTCCTTCGATGTCAAGTTCGTTCACGCCTTTGGCTTGGATAAGTGTTCCCTGTAGATTGAGTTCATAGACGTTGCCCGAATCATCAGCGATAAATAGACTTCGTCGAGTCGGATGATAGGTAATACCTGAGGGTTCGGCTATACGCTCTTTTGTAATACTCCCAATCCACTTATAAGGGAGAGCGACAGGGCGCGATTCTGCTGTGCGTTGTGTCGCGGATTCTTCCATCTGTATCAAGGAATAGACGAGTAGCGCACTGATACTTATGATTAAAATGACGAGGAGCACTCTTTTGTAAGACATCAGGGTTCCTCCACGTACTATTTGAGAAGCGAACTTCACAATATTTTACGTGTACTGTATCATATCCTTTCCGATAAATCAAGAAAAAATGGAAAAGTTTCAGCGTATTAGCTATCAACTGTCGGTTGTCAGAAAAAGTCGGGCATCTTGACATTCAGAAAAAATCCCGTTATAATGTTAGTATACTCCATGGATGTTCGATGGATCATGTGAAATTGATCAAAAGTTCTTAATTGGAACCGTAAGAATTGGAACCGTAAGGCTATCTGCAGAAAATTTTACGTTTTCCTTGACAGCGCATCTTTGCTAATGGTATTATATTTTAACTTGCAATCACGTTGTGAGTCACGCCTGAAAATAAGGAGCGGGTTATGACCAACATGCCGAGGCTCGTCGTTGAAGTCTTTGAACATGTAAATTTTCATGGACGCAAATTGACGCTGATTGAATCGGTGCCGAATACCGGTGTAATCGGTGCCCAAGATATTATCTCTTCGATCAAGATTTACAAGGGACCGGGGTTCAACGCGTCGCCAAACTACAAAGCCATATTTCACGAGCATGAAAACTATAAAGGCCGTCGGTTAGTTCTCGCGCCTGGGTTTTATCCGAATATCCATGACATCCCGTACAATTTCGGAGATGCGATCACGGCTATCAGTTTTAGCCCATCCGCGCACCCGACTCCACCCGAGTACGGTGCTGTTCCCGTTATCATTGAAGTGTATCGCGAGGTAGACTATAGCGGTCAACGAAGCGTAATTATGCGTGATGTCAGTTCTGTGTTTGAAATCGGCATGAACGATATGATTTCATCAATTCGTATTCAGCGGGGTCCGAGTTTTCCGTTTAGTGGATGTCGTGTTATTTTCTATGAACATGTGAATTTTGAGGGTCGGCGATTGGACGTAAGTTTAAACTCGCGAGAATTTCAGTTAGGGCTTCGGAACCTCAGGTCGCTTCCACATTCGCAATCATTTTCGGACATCATCTCTTCGATAAAAATTGTGCCGTTGGGTATATTTCGTGTTCTTATTGTCGTCAGTGATAGTTTAACAGGCGAGCCAGCGGTGTTGGAATCGCTAACGACAGTTGAAGGACTGGAATTCCATTTTACAACAGTACATATCAACGACAACCCTGAAAATCGCGGCGATCCTAACAATGCGATCAAGTTGTCAAGCATCACGCTTTCGGATTACGATATTATCTGGTTCACATGGAACGGTCCCGGCCATGACGGTGAATATTTTGTTGAAGATGCTGAACAAGCGATCCAAGAGTTTGTCCGCAAAGGCGGCGTTGTCTGGGCTTCGGCCATGGACAACCACATTACACCGCCTGATGGTGTGCATACAAGTGAACCGCAATGGCGCGGGGATTGGATGCCGGTGAACCGACATCCGATCCGTGTAATTAATTCCAATGATGGAAATGTTAATGTCACCGAGGATGGACAGAAAACCGGCATGTTTACTTGGCCTCACAAAGTTAATGTAGATACCTTGATAACTGATGATCATTGGGTGACAGATGATCGGAGTTACCGAAAACTGGCAGTCAGAGAGGACAACGGCGACGCTGTCAGCATCCAGTTGCAATGGGGTGAAGGGTATTACGTCGCTTTTGCTGTGGATACGCGTGATGCGCATCGTACCACCATAGCGAGACCGCTTATTGAGAATGCTTTATGCTACTTAGCCAACCTTGCGTGGCAGACCTCGCCACGTCAACCGCTGAAAGGGCGGTATCGGACACACCTCAGTGACAAGGAAATTTTCCGTTAAAAAATTGGAGGTGTGCTTCAAAAGCGCGCTCCGTGCCTCTATGCAATCATCCTATAGGAGAATTGAATGCGTTTCATAGCTGTTATCGTCTTCTTAATTGTTGTAGCAATCGCTATTAGCTGGTTCGCCTTCGACAAACTTGACAGTTTTGGGCAGGACAGTGTAATGCGATGGTCAATATTTGCTCTGATCGTATTGTTCACTATTTTGGCTGCCTTTGCTGCCGCGGTTATACGCTACCGGATACCGAAAGCCGATGTCGCTCTCGTGCGGACAGGTGGTTCAAAAGAGAAAATAAATATCACTAAAGGACTCTGGGTTAATACCATCATCCATGAAATTAAAGAAATTTCTCTCAACACAATGCGGATTGAGGTAATTCGAGAGGGTGCCGAGGCTTTGATTACCTATGACTTCAACCGCGGTGATGTTGAAGTCGTTTTTTACCTTAAAGTTGAACCCGACCCCGATGATGTTTTACGGGCTGCACAAGCCCTCGGTGATAAATCCATGACCCCGGAAACAGTGCGTGAACTCATTGAACCTAAACTCGAAGGTGCGTTGCGAAGTGTGGCAGCCGAAAGTGACATCCAGGACCTCCTCCAGAAACGCCAAGAGTTCGCTGATAAAGTCCAAGAGGCGTGTGGTGAAGATTTAGAAGCCCAAAACGGGTTGACGCTTGAGACTGTCTCAATTATCCGCGTGGACCAAACACCTGTTGAGACGCTTGACGCTGAAAACCGATTTGATGCTGTCGGTATTCGTGAAATTACTGAAATCACCGCTGATCAATATCGAGAAAAGGTAGACATCGAGCAGCGGAAAGAGGTCGCTGTCGTTCAAATCGAAGTTGCTGCCCGTATAGAGAAGCTTGAAGCAGAACAGGAGCAGGCGTGGGCGGAATCCGACCAGCAGAAGAATATCGCGATCTATGCCGCTGAACGGGAAGCGGAAACTCTCAAATTCCAATTTGAGATGGAACAGAGCGTGCAAGAACGTGAATACGAGATGAAGCAAGAGGTCGAACGGGCACGTATCACGCAAGAACAGGTCGTCCAAGAACGAGAAATTGAGATGAACCGGGATGTTGAAGTCGCTCGTGTCCAGCAGGAACAGATTGTTGCAGAACGTGAGATTGAGAAAAACCTCATTGTCGAAACACAACAGATTGAGCAATCAAGAGTCGTCCAACTCGCAGAAATTGAGCAGTTCCTGACTGTCCAGTTACAGAAAATTGAGCAGGAGCAGGCGATTGAGGTTCGTGAAATAGAGAAGGTATTGACGGTCGAGAAAGCCCGCATCGCACAAGAAGAGGGTGTCATGCTCCGGGATATTGAGCGTGAGTTGATCGTGCAGACCGAACGCTTCGCGCAAGAACAACAGGTCATGCAACGTGAGATTGAGAAGAACCTCGTCGTCGAAACCGCACAGATCGATCAGATGCGACAGGTTGAAACCGCTGAGATTGCTAAAAAATTGGCAGTAGAGTTAGCACGAATTGCGGCAGATCAACAGGAACAAATCCGAGGTATTGAAAAGGAATTAGCGGTCGAGAAGGCACAGATTGCGCAAGAAGAGGGTGTGTCTTTGCGGGATATTGAGCGTGAGTTGATCGTGCAGACCGAACGCTTCGCGCAAGAACAACAGGTTATGCAGCGTGAGATTGAGAAGAACCTCGTTGTTGAAACCGCTCAGATCGATCAGATGCGACATGTAGAACTCGCTGAGATTGCCAAAATGTTGAATGTGGAGCAGTCGCGTATCGGACAGGAGTTGCGTGTTGCGTTAACCGATGAAGACCGGAAGATCGAAGTCGCCAATAAACAGCAGGTGACGGCACTTGCGGAAAAAGAGAAGTTGCTCGCGGAAGCCGAACGTATGGGTGCCGAAGTAAATGTAACAGCAACGGAACAGGTGATGGAAGCCGAATGGCAGCGTGAAGTTGCAATCATCGGTGCTGAAGCACAAGCACAACCTATTGAACGTCTTGCGGACGCGGTGCTCGCCGAAGCGCGTGCGAAAGCACAAGGTGAGATGGCAGAATATGAAGCGCGGAATGTCGCTGAACAACGCGTTCTTGTCCAAGAGGCGATCTTAGAACTCATTAATGATGCGGACGATATTATCGAGCAGCTGATGAAGCCGGTTGAGAAAATCGATAGCATTAAGATTCTGGATATGGGTAACACTGATGGTCAAGGTGGCATCAACCGAAGCAGTATGGGTAGACTCGCGAACGCTTTGCTGGATACGGGTGCTATCTCTCCGATGCTGAAAGAGTTGTTTAACTTTGCGGATGTAGATGCCGAACAGATTACAGATAAGATTGCTGAGTATCTGGCGGATCTTGTGAATCGTCCGAGTTGATTGCCTCGGTGTACCACCAGGGTGAGTTTGTTATAGACTTCTTGGGTGCGTCTCCCAACCGCACCCGTTTTTCTGAGGAAAATCATGCGACATTACAAACGGCAAACATCAGCAAAACGGTACAAAAGTCAGCGTTGTCGCACCTGTCGTTCCAATAATGGGAAACGCATTTGCCCTGCCCTCGGTGGCATGTTAATCTGTCCAGAATGCTGTAGAGCGAAACGCGCGAAGATCCCTGGTTGTGATGAAAGATGTCGGTACTATGCGCCCCTCGTCGTTTCAAGTAGAATCCGCAGGAAATCAGATTTTCCGCTCCATCGCTGCTTAATCAGTCGTTCCAAAGACACCGGTATGTTAATTGTAGTAGGTACGCGAAAACGTCCGGATGGGAACTTGAAAGCAATGTTTCTCTTGCTGGATCTATGGAAGAAAGGTATCCGAGACTGTTTTTTTGATGCGAACCTCTCAGAGAAACAGTTTGAGAAGGTTTCACAAAGAATAGCGACGAGTTACAATCTCAGTGAACCGACAGACCTACAGGACACAGATGAACCTGAGGAAGTTATTCGGGTGCCCAAGGACACACTTATTATTGAAGCAGATAAAGCGATTCATCTTGATAACGGCGTGAAAATCGTTGATCACGAAGAAGCCTCCGGTGGCAAAGCCATTGATAGTGCGCCCGGTGCGCGTGCGATACACGAGATTTATATCCCTAAAACCGGGAAGTGGTATCTTTGGGCGCGGGTCTTCTTTGAGTATAGCAAAGACTCTTATTGGATCGGTATGGATGACACACAGCCAAAGCCGTGGGATAAAGACGGCGGTCCCGGTGCGATAAAAATTTGGGCTAACCCTGATGATACTTCTAAATGGGGACGTTGGCTTTGGGATACCGCTTTAGACGACCCAACGGGTACCAAACCGAGCAAGCACCCTGCTTTTTTTCATATCAAACGCACTGGGTACTACCGCTTCTGGTCTAAAGGTCGGGAAGATGGTTCACGTTTGGATCAGATTTTGCTCACTCGCGCCCGTGATTTTAATGCGCAAACTGAGACAGAAGGGAAACCGCTGCCGCTCAGGTATTTGCCACACCTTTACGAACCTGCTTCGATTCACGAATGCCAAAAACTCATCCGACATGCTATCGAGATTGCGACGACTGTCAACACCGAAATACCTTGGGAATTCAAATATTGGATCCAAGATATATGGGGAGATCTTACGCAATTTCCTGAAATAGAAGGTTCACTCTACAAATGTCCGAAATGTGAAGCAGATTTGCCACAACAGACAGTCGATCTCATCATACAACACGCCCAATCCGATGATATTCAGTTCTATATCTTATGCCGGAAGTGTGGAGGCGAATTTGATTAAGCCGGCTGTCCCGCTTCGTTATTCTTCGCATTTTATCCAAACAAGCATTCGGCAAAAACTGATGGTTGGCATTGTCAGTTTACTCTTCTTTTCTCTTTTTGTGCCGTTAAGTATCGCCGCGCCACCGAACCCGTATCTCTTTTTTAATGAAGACTCTACGAGTGGCGAGTTGGTACCTAAGGCACCTCAGAGTCGGATCGAATTTCTTGAAGCGTTGGAAGACTGTTGTTTCGCCAACGAGCAAGGGGTCTTGCAGTCTGATGGTATAGAATACGTTCTCGCTTTGAAAATAGATTTCAGTGACATGCCCGGACGCAGGGAGGGTGCGGCATTCGACAGATACCTCTTCGCAACAGAAGGTGTCTCGATGAAAACCTATTTCCTCGAAAATTCCTATGGACAAATGGATATCCAGCCGGGACCGATGGGAGGGGTTCTCCCGAAAGGCAATACATGGATTCGCGCCAAAAAACCGATGACGTATTATGGTGAAGGTGTCCGAATCTTGGAGCGTTATCGGGAATTGGTTCGGGAAGCGTGTGCGGCAGTAGATGCGATTGTTGATTTTTCGCAATATGATAGAGACAAAGACGGAATTGTTGACCATGTTTTCCTAATCCATTCAGGTAATGACCAAGCCTCGACAGGTGTTATTGATTATGACATCCAGTCTGTCCTCCTACCCGGTGTTAATGCTGTTCACGATGGGGTGCGTGTCAATACTGCCGCGATTGTTGCTGAGGAACCTGACTTTGAACATCCACATTTAGGCATCTATTTCCACGAGTTTTTTCATGATTTCGGTGCGCCTGATGTTTATGGACTCTTCACAGGTCCGCATGACCATAAATGGGGGCTGATGGGTGCATTCGGTCCGTATCAAGGACCTGAAGAGTTTGGCATCGGAAACGGCTTGGAACCGAGCCATATCATAGGTTATCTTAAATGGGATTTTGACGCGAGACCTCAAAATGGTCGTCTCGGTTGGATCGAACCCGTTCAGATAACCGAAAACCAGCAAATTGATGTGCCAAGTTTTGAACTCGGTCCGAAAACGAATAAACTTTTCAAAATTGATATTCACTCGTCAGGTAATTCGGCTAACACAGAAGCAAGAGAATTTTTTCTCATAGAGAATCGGAACAAAACTTCAGGGGCAACTTTTGATACCTACTTACCAGAATCAGGCATCTTGATTTGGCACATTGATGAAACGCGACCGTATCCACTCGGTTCTTATGATGCGTCCCATCAGATATGGCTTGAGGACCCGACAGACCCCGAACATCTCGGTATTTACCAACAAGATGGTGTTGAATCTATCAATGTGGTAACGATCACCGAAGGTGCTGCCTATTCCTTAGATGATGGACACACGGCTTTTACGCCTGGTACCGTTCCGAATAGCAATGCGAATGATGGGACGGTAACTGGGATTTCAATAACGAATATCGGTGCTGAAGGTTTTACCATCCCGATTTTGGTGTCGTTTGGCGATACCTACGAGCCGAATGATACGATTGTGACAGCATACCCGATCACATACGGTGAGACATACGATTCTTTTCTTTTTGACGTGAGTGATGTGCGCGATGTGTACAAGTTGGAAGTTGTCGGTGGCATAACCATTTTAGTAACTCTGGCGGATCTTCCACCGGAGACGCATTATCGGTTGTCTCTCCACACGGCGACCGGTGAAATCCGTGCGACTGGCGAAATTGCTACAGAGATCTCGGGGTTGAAACTTATTTATCAACCTGAGATGACAGAGACGGTCTACCTTGTTGTTGAATCAGATGGCGGGTTCAGTAGCGTGGATTCCTATCAGTTACGGGTAGAACAACTTGAGGCGGGAGCGTTTACTTTTGAAGAGACCCGCGTATATCCGAATCCGCTGCGTTTAGGCGATGAGATGATGACGTTTGCCTATCGACTTTCCGCCTCCCAAATTGCGGATACCGTTAACCTTGAGATTTTTATGCCAACGGGTGCGCTTGTTTATAGAGAAATGCATCAAAATGTATTTTCACAAGGGAAATTCGAGTGGCGCGGCGCGAATCTCAGCGGCTCTCCTGTGGCATCAGGCATCTATATTTACCGTATTTCTGCAGAGCGGGAGGGGGTCCCTGTCCAAGAAATTGGAAAGTTAAGCGTTGTGAGATAGTCGCCACAAATTCTTATCACATATTGCTTGACTAAAAATTGTTGTTATGCTAACTTAAATGCAATAAAACTCGTTTAGACGCGCCATTTGGATTTTAACCGGTGTTTTCAAATCAGCGATACGTGTTAGTGGGCTGATCTGTTGAGTAGCCGGAATAGAAAATGAGAAACGAACTTATCATTCGTAGAATGGTAACCAAGGAGGCAACAATATCAATGAAATGGTTGAATAGATTCACAACACTCAATTTTGTCTTACTATTTGCATTCGCGTTTAGCGTTGCAGGTTGCGGTACTGCCCTCACCAATTTGTCACCGATTCAACCTGTCCATAATATAGCGAAAGCGAAGATGGAACAGAGTGCAAACCCGACCGAAGAGGTGGTTGTCCCAGCGGTCCCTGCTGAGGCACTCGCGAAACCTGTGCTGGATAAATACGGTATGGAGACCGTCGGGTTCCGAATCGGGAAAGCACGCGATGCGAATATGGAAGCGTTAACTTACGTGTTCTCGTTCGATGAATACGCACACGCCGCTGACAAATGGAAGGATTTCCTTAGCGACTGGACAGAAGCCAAGACACAGATTGAACTGGGGACTGGCGAAGACAGGAAAGTCGTTGATGTCCTCATGATGTCAAACTACCCACAATTATTTGACGTTCAGTCAAGACAACCGATTTTGACGAAAACAGTAGATGGGATTACAGTTTCTATTGCTTATTGGCGAGGGGCGGATTTAGATAGAAAGTACAATCGAGGGAACGCATTTTCACCTTTTT
Organism: Candidatus Poribacteria bacterium; assembly: GCA_003635255.1. Lineage (GTDB taxonomy): Bacteria > Poribacteria > WGA-4E > WGA-4E > WGA-3G > WGA-3G. The sequence continues at coordinate 30,786 of PYJC01000136.1, forward strand.
ATGAGACAGAAGCCCTTCACCAAGGCGACAAAACAGATGTATTCTATGTGAAGATTACCAACAATCGGAGTGAGAATATCATCTTTAATGTCAAGGAGTGCACTGTCGTCGATCAGGGTGAAAATATCTATAACGGTATGGATTACGATGATTTACAAGAACGTTTTACATACATGGCACGTGCGACAGGACTCTATGTCACAAATGGAATGGAAATTGCGCGTCGGATTTTGATTGAAAAACGGATGCCTATTGTTGAAAAACAGGTGGGTAAGCGCCGAACAGGGGTCCCTCCCGGTGGCAGCGCGGAAGGTTTCTTACCGTTTGTAGAAACTAAATCGAACGCCGAGGAATTAAAGGTCATCCTACCGATTGAAAAGGCACCACCGCCCGGTGCAGCGCAACGGTATCAAACGATAGAATTCGTGTTCCCTTTCACACATAATAAAGGGATTCGTGTTGCACAACCCGCAACTAAGCGGTATTAAGCAACGGTAGTGTTTGCTGAGACATAGCACTCCAGACGATTCATACACACATTACGATGCCCGTGGTGATATAGACTGCGGGCATTTTATTTTTCTACAATTTCGCAGTCTGGTAGTGAATCGAGAAACTGTTTGCCATAACTTCTTGTCCTAATGCGTGGATCAAGAATAACAACAATCCCCTTGTCGGTCTGTGTGCGGATGAGCCGTCCAAACCCCTGTTTGAGGCGTAAAATTGCCTCCGGTAGACTGAACTCGAAAAACTCATTCCCGCCGCTTTCCTTGATCTGTTTTACGCGCGCTTCCATCACGGGATGCGTTGGCACTTCAAAGGGAAGTCGTGTTATGATAACATTGCTGAGCGCTTCACCTCGCACGTCAACGCCCTCCCAGAAACTCGATGTTCCGAATAAAACCGAATCCGTATCCTCACGAAACGCCTGAAGCATGTCCGTCCGTGAAAGTTCGCCCCCCTGTTTAAAGGTGCTAATCCCTATATCTTCTAAATCGGGTGCGACAGCCTCATAGACTTCGTCCATCATTTTGTAACTTGTAAAAAGGATGAATGCCTTGCCGTGGGTCAGTTCGAGATAGTGTTTAATTTTACGCGTCACCGCTGGTATAAAATCGCTGCTATTTGGATCCGGCATCCCTTTCGGAATGTGAATCTGTACCTGTTTTTTAAAATCAAACGGGGAATGAGCCAGCAGTTCACGACACTCATCTATGCCGACCCTCGCTTTAAAATAGGCAAAGTTACGATTGGTAGAAAGCGTAGCACTCGTCATTACAACGCTACTTTTCTCTGTGAAGAGATAGTCTTGCAACATCTGGTTGATATTTGCCGGGGTAGCGTTTAGGAGGATACGCGGCGTTCGTCCTCGTGTTGATACTTCTGTCCAGTAGACATAATTCGGATCCGTTTGCCGGATGATCATATCTAATTCGTCCCGGAGCCGTTGGCAATGATTGTGGTGGGCGGTAATTTCCTGCTCGTCATCGTCCGTCATGGCATTGTCCCGAAGACGTTTCAGCGTTTTTTCAATTTCCAAGAGGGGTGCGTCTAACACGTTTTCGACAAAATCGCTTCTATGAATGCGTTGTGTTAGAGAAATGCCGCGTCCTTCCGCTTCAATTTCTTCTTCCATCGCCTCAAGAACACTATTGAAAAGTATATTCGTCTGTTCGCGCGCCTCTACGACTTGATCTTTCAGTTGTGGCGATTGGAAATGTTCTGCCAATCCATCATTACTGCGCTCATTGTAGAGCGAATCGAGTAGCCATTTGAGGCGCGTATTATTGAAGTTGACGCTTGCGTGGTTGGTTGCTGTCGCTTCGAGATGATGTGCTTCATCAATGATGAGATAGTCATAATCAGGCAAGATCCCGGCGGCTGCGTCGCTGTCTTTTCGGATTGTGAGATCGCTGAAGAGGAGATGATGGTTCACAATGAGTAGATCCGCATTGTGCATTTCGCGTCGGACTTTGAAATAGAAACAGGTACCGTAGGTTTCACAGTTGCGTCCGAGGCAGTTATCTCTGTCCGAAGCGACCTTATCCCACACCTGCGGATTCGGCTGCCACGGTAGGTCTGCTCTGCTACCATCCGCTGTCTGATCTACCCATTCTGCGATCTCGCTGACCTGATCTACTTCTTCGAGTGTATCAAATAAACCGCGTTCATAATTGAACAGGTTTTTCAGCCTTCGCCGTGAAAGGTAATTACGCCGTCCCTTTGCAAGCACTACGTTGAAATCGCGTGGGAGCACACGTTGTAGAAATGGGATGTCCTTTGTGACCAGTTGCTCTTGTAGGCTGATAGTATTCGTCGAAATGACTACCGTTTGTTCCGATTTGAGGGCAAGGGAGATTGCGGGAATTAGATAAGCGAAACTTTTACCGACACCCGTTCCGGCTTCAACAATCAGGTGTTCAGAGGCTGTCAATGCTCTGGCTACTTCATGAGCCATCTGCAATTGCTCTTGACGGAACTCATACCCTTCAAGATGCTGTGAGATGAGACCGCCCGGACTAAAGATTTCTCTGAGCGTCAGGGGTGTTGATGTTGTCATATATTTTTATCGGAGGCTAAGGTTTTAGCTGCATGGTTATCTTTTCTGTGCCGTGACCGCTTTTGACATCGAGGATAAGTTGTTCGAGTTCTTGCTGCTGTTTTTGAAGGAGCGCTTCAAGTTCTTGGACAGTGTTGATCTCTTGTCCATTAACAGCAACAATGAGCGTGCCTCGTGGAATCGGGCTGTTCTCTCGAACCCTATCAACAATAACACCTCGATCCTCCTCGGTCAGATAGGTGTACCTTTCAAAATCACCCTTTTCTAGCTTCCGCACTGTTAGTCCGAGCCGTTTCCAGGCGACAGAGTCGGGTTCATCAACAGGTCTCCCTGCGTGTAGCGCAGGCATTTCCGCTATTGTGACATTAAACATCCGTTCATGCCCGTTTCGGAGGACCGTAATTTTTGAGTTCTTACCGATTGGAGAATCGGCAATCCACATCTTGAATTCGTCAGTATTCTTTACTTGCTTTCCGTTGTATTTGATAATAATATCATCGCGCTGCAGCCCTGCAAGATGTGCTGGCATATTTTTGAGTACACTCCGAACGCGAATCCCCTCTGGTACTTCTCCCATACCAATCCCAAGGAATCCGCGGATGATGCGTCCGTTTGCGATCAGTTGCGTCCCAATCTTTTCAACAAGGTTGCTGGAGATAGCAAACCCTGCGCCTGCTCTGACAGCATCTGTTGCGGGTGTGTTGTCGGGTCGTCGGATTAACGAGTTAACGCCAATGACTTCACCGTGGATGTTCAATAAAGGACCACCGCTATTTCCGATATTAATCCAAGCATCCGTTTGGATAAAATCTTGATAGCGAACGAGACCGATGTCGGGAAGAAATGAACGCCCTTTTCCACTGACGGTACCAATTGTTACCGTATAATCGAGTTGAAATGGGTTCCCGATCGCAATAGCGAACTGTCCAACTTGGACCTCATCCGAATTCGCCAACGGCAGCACCGGGAACTCCTTTTCGGCATCAATTTTCAAAACAGCAATATCTGTATTACGGTCAATTCTACCATCTAATTCTGCGTCGAATTCGGTTCCATCAAACAGTTGGATTTTGATAGTTGTCGCGTTCCGGACCACATGCTCGTTTGTAAGGATATAACCGTCTTTCCGAAAGACGAATCCAGAACCTTCTTGTCTGCGATTTTTGCCATCTTCTTGGCGCAAGGCAACCACACTCACAATAGCAGGTTTGCTCTGCTTTACGACGTTCACAAACGCTTTCTCGATTGAGTTGAGTAGTTCAACATCTGTCGGTTGCGTTTTCGCGCTGCCACACGCAGATATTATCGTGCTTGCACTGACGAGGCAAATTAGTAAACTGAAGCGGACATAGATATTTTTTTTCATCAGATCCCCCCTTTAGCATAAATGCGTTATAAAACGCCGCGAATAATGAGCCACGCTCATGTATTTATGTATAGCCCATTTTAATTTTAACATAGCTATTAGAAATTTGTCAAAATATTAGTATTCCCTATCTCAGGATTGCTAACTTCTCCAGATATGTATAGGTTTCGCCTTTTGAGACGACCGAAATATGGCACACATAAATCCCTGGCGACACTGCTAATCCATAGGAGGTTTGCTGATTCCACCACGTCCGCCAGATCGTTTGATTGAGTCGATCCGCGACCCCTTCAATCCGTTTTATGAGGTTACCGTGGGCATCATAGATCAGAATGTGCATTTCAGTGATTTCGGTATTTGCTTCAACTCGGAATTCAGTTAAACCGTCTGAACGTGCGGGGTTCGGAAAAACGACTACGTTTTTCCACGCGAAGGTTTGCGTCAAAATTACAGACTGCGCAACTGAGACAGCTCCGAGTGGGTATCGGGCTATGACTCGGAGTGTATTCTCTCCAGTTTTCAACGGCACCTTTGCTGTATAAGTTTGTGTTTCTCGGTGCAGCACCGCCTCTGTCTGGCTTGGATGGACAATGATATCGATTGGGAAATCTGATTGGAATGTTCCGTTAATTGTTAATTCACTCTCCTGTGTCGTCGGTGGAAGTTCCAACGTCACTTGGGGTATCTGTCGGGTTGGATTAAACATGTCCGTGAGCAGGCTATCTATTGTGACAAGCACGAGTTGTGTCACTTTTCTCACCAAACCGAAGTTCACTTTATCGGCGGTATCCGCAGCGGTGTGATAGAAGGGATTGGCATCGTAATTTTGGGAATCTCGCCAGGGTGTTGAACTCTCAGTTAAAGTGACGGCGTTGTATCCGTTGTCCCAGAAGGGTTTGTGGGAGGAAATATCGATGAATTCGTCTTGTGTGCGGCGAATTTTCAAGCCGACATTGTACCATCCGTTTGCAATGATAAGCGCGCGGCTGATCCAAGCGGAATCGTTATTGGCAACGATTTCAACGAGATCGCTTTTCCAATTGAAACCGAACATGTCTAAGTTAAAAACAGAGACGATGTTATCACGGGTCGTAACAGTAGCAGTTTTATCGTCCGGCTCCACCCGATTCAATACACTTTGAACATAGTTCCGACTGCCGAAAAAACCGAGTTCCTCGCCCCCTAAGGCGATAAACCTTAACTCATGGTCGTATTCATGACGGCTTAGGAGGTTCGCTATCTCCAGCATTGCTGCGACACCGGTGCCGTTATCATTTGCGCCGGGTGCAGTAGATGCTAACGGATGCCAATTCGGTTCACGTACGGCTTGTGTGTCATAATGTGCGCATACGATAAAAATACGATTACTGGTTGAACCCAACCGAGGCGGTAAAACAGCCGTGACGTTCCGAATACCACCAAAAACCTGTTCACTTACCTGTAGACGTGGGGAACGACGAAACTGACTTTTAATGTACCGTACAGCGTTTTCCGTTGCTTCGCGGTGATGCGCGCTGCGGGTCCGGTAAGCGTGGAAGTTCCCTGTACCAATGTTTTCTTGGAGTGTTATCACCTGTGCTTCAAGCGCATCGGATTGTACGAGTGTGAGCAGTTCATCGCCGCGATGTGAAAGATTATCGTTATTTTCTGCCATAACAGACAGCGAAATACATAGAAGAAGAAGCGTATATTTTTTTATCGCAACTGGGGAAGGATGCCTTAATTGCCTTGACATGAGCGCAGAAATTTTGTATCCTATTTAAGATATTGTGTTTATTTTACCAGATTTCAGTCCGATTGTAAACAGCGTTAGTGTTCATTGCTCCAGACCAATGTGTGTAAACCTCAATGCACGACGATTGAAGTGGACGAGAAAATGCCAGCAAATCTGCCCCCGACCTACTACAAACTTAAACACCAACATGAAGCCGCCAAGACAGATGAAGAACGCCTCAGTCTGTTAGAGGAGATGTTGCGAATCATCCCGAAACACAAAGGTTCGGAAAAGGTGGTTTCGGATATCCGTCGTCGTATTGCTGCGCACAAAAGGGCACCGACGGAGAAAGGAAAAGGATCTGGGAAAAGGAGTTATAGCGAACATATTCCGAAACAGGGGGCGGGACAGATCGTGCTTTTGGGACCACCAAATGCCGGGAAGTCCCAGATACTCGCAAAGTTCACGAACGCCAAGCCGGAGGTGTCCTCAACACCTTATACGACGACCACACCGTTGGTCGGGATGCTCCGTTATGAGAATGTCCAATTTCAACTCATTGACACACCCTCTATCATGCAGGATTTCATTTCACCTACCTTGTTAACGCTCACCCGAAACGCCGATATCGCGCTACCGGTGGTAAGTCTCGCCAGTGATAACCTATTAGACGATCTGGATATGGTGACGGCACTCCTTAACGAAGCAGACAGAGAGCCTCCAGAAAACGGACATCTTATCGCGGCAAACCAACTCGATGCAGTAGACGCGGATGAACGGCTGGAGATTCTCAAGGAATTCTATGGTGAGACGTTTCAAATCTATCCGATTTCTGCCGAAACGAGGGATGGTAAAGAGACTCTATTCCAAGCCCTCTATGCGGCATTAGACATCTTGCGTGTTTATCCGAAAGCACCCGGCAAGGCGGTAGAACGCGACGACCCGATCGTACTTCCTATCGGTTCGACTGTTCTTGATGCTGCTATCGGTCTACACAAAGATTTTGAGGAATTCAAGTTTGCACGGATATGGGGACCTCAATGGCACGATGGACAATCAGTCAGTCGGAATGATGTCGTTTACGATGGAGATGTAGTCGAGTTTCATTTGTAGTCGCTTAAAAGGAAAGGAGAGGAGAGATGTTAAGACGAAAAACGGCATCCCCATATTTTGTATACTCGCTTCTTATTCACTCGGTGTTATTGCTGGTCGTGTGGTGGTTGGTGCCGAAACCGGTTCCCGAAGATGGGTTCTATGACGGCATAACAAGCTGGATAACGCGTGTCAAGCCACTTCCGATCGTTAAACCGCCTATCTTTGTTGAGCCTGCCGTGTCTCCTGAACCTGTCCCGCCTGAGATCGTCCAAAAAGCCCAACCCCCCGCGCCCCCGAAACCGACAGCGGGTTTAAACACAACTTGGCAGATGACAGCGCAAGACTCAGCAAATCTACCGAAATCCGAGACACGTAGACAGGCGCGTTCAAAGCGAGGGGAGCAGGGCGGAAGTGGCCTCTCACAACCAAACGCTATAGCAGGGAAACTCTCGGACTATACTGCCGAAAACCGCCTCACACTGAATTCAGTTGATCAACCGGTAGCAACACTGCCATCCGCATCAAAAGCAGATTACGTAGCACCACAAGGCGAAATGAAGCCTGTTGCTTTAGAGGCGGATAATACCTTAGACGGTTCTGGTACTTCGCCCACAATTGATGCCCCAAAAATCCATTACGGTAGTGAACGCGGTGATGCGCTTCGAGCCACAAGTATGGGTAATAGCTGGGGTGGCGGTGGCACCTCCGGAGGTGGCAATGTAGGGGGTGCTTTTGTCTATATGATGAAGGACATTGCCCGGACACTCGCTGAGGCGAGTACAGCGAGGAAGATCGATATTGTTTTTGTCCTTGATGAAACTGCAAGTATGGTCGATAACATCCGAGGTATCCGCGCTTATGTCGATTTCCTACTTGAGGCTATGGAACGAGACGGACACGACGTTACTTTCGGGTTGGTGACATTCACGGATAAAACGAAAGTATACGGACGCACTGATGATCTTGGCGATTTCAAGAATTGGCTTGCCAGAATCGGTGTTGATGGCGGTGGGGACATCGCGGAAGCAGGCTTAGATGGACTCATGGATGCAGTAAAGGGGACGAAGTTTCGTAAAGGTGCCCAACGCTTCATCATCCTGGCGAGCGACGGTGCTTTTCATGATGCTGATTACAACGGAAGGTCTGCTTATAGTCTGGACGAAGTTATTGAAACACTACAGCGCGAAAAGGTACGTGTAGATGTGATCGGAATCGATTATTTGCCGATCCGACAGATCGCATTGGCAACGGGTGGTACATGGCGTGCAATCCCGGGTAGAGGCTATTTTGAATACGTGCCGCCGTTAACGTTGACAGTCAAACTGTTCTCCAAGTTAGGCACATTGCGTTTTGAAAACGGACAGATGGACGATAACATCACTGTCCATATTAATAATCCGCCGCGTCCGAAACGACTGACTTTGACATGGAAGGTGCTCAACCCTTTGGGTGAAAGATGCTACGGTCCTTTTACAGAAGAAAAAACGATTCCCGATGACGGTTCAACGAAAGTAGAACTAACACCGGTGATTAATCACGAGATATTTCAGGAGATGCCGGGGGTTTATACTATTATTTATCGTCTTGAAAATGAGCAAGGACACCAGAGCATCCTACGACGGACGCTGACTTTTTAGGTCGCATTGGTATTTTTAATCCCCTATAGAAGAAACACCCCAGCAAAAACACCCCCTTATCAGGGGGACTTTAAGAGGAAATTCGTAAGTCCTAACTAAGGAAGATCAATTTAATGCAGAAGGATTTAATTTTTCAACAGTGTCGCCATCATTTTAACGATATTGTCGCCATCCGACGTGATATTCACCAACACCCTGAGATAGGGTTTGATGTGCACCGGACGGCAGGTATTGCTGCTGATGCGCTGCATGCCCTCAACATTCCAGTCAAAACAGGTATCGGTAAAACGGGTGTCGTAGGGGATTTAGAGGTGCCTGGCGCGACAAAACGCATCGCTTTACGTGCAGATATGGACGCGCTTCCGATTCAGGAACTGACGAATGTGCCTTTTAAATCGAAGATTGACGGCAAAGCGCACCTGTGTGGACACGATGCACACACGGCTATGCTTATTGGAACGGCACGGATCCTTTCACATCTCCGAAGCAGCCTTAAAACGCATGTTCGGTTTGTTTTTCAACCGAGTGAAGAGGTGTTTCCGGGTGGGGCACCGGCAATGATGGCTGATGGTGTGCTGGAAGATGTAGATGAAATCTATGGTATCCATGTCTTTCCGCTCTATGCTGTTGGAGAATATGCGACGTGTGTCGGTCCGATGCTCGCACAGTCTGACACGTTTCGGATTACGCTCACAGGTAAGGGTGGACACGCTGCGTTTCCGCATCTTACTGTGGATCCAATTGTTATTGGTGCGCAGTTTGTGGCAGCCGTGCAGTCGATTGTCGCAAGAAATGTTAACCCTTTAGATTCAGCGGTCGTGAGTATTACGCAATTGCATGGCGGAGACGCGAACTTGAAAGAAGGGCTCACAGGTGCAGCACTCAACGTTATCCCCCCCGAAGTTCTCATAGGTGGCACGGTGCGTACGCTCCAAAAATCGGTGCAGACACGCGTCCGCGAACAGATTGAACGTCTCCTTACGGGATTTGCAGATGCCAACAACGCTGCGTACACTTTCAAGTATCAAGAAGGGTGTCCGGTAACATATAACCACGAACCTTGTGTTAATGCAGCGACATCCGCAGCGCGAGGCTTAGTTGGAGAGAACAACCTGATATTTCCGGTGCCGCCGATACTTGGTGGTGAGGATTTTGGTTGTTATTCGCAAGAGGTTCCCGCCTGCTTCGTGATGGTGGGTGCAGGGAATGAGGAGAAAGGCATCGTGAATATGTGTCATCACCCGCAATTTGATATTGACGAAAATTGCATGATTTACGGCATGGCACTGCTGACAAGTCTTGCGATACATCAACTCGCCGCATAAAGACTTACCTAACCGAACTGAATAGGGACAAATCAATAATCACTTCATCGCCACACAACAGAATATAAAAACGGAGCCTACAATGCGACGACGCATTATCTTTCTTTTTCTTTTATTCTTGCTCTTTGCCGTTACCAGCGGAGAGCGTTTATCTACTTTTGCGCAGGTCCAACGCGCCCCTACGACTCCAGCGAATCGTCCGATGTTAGATCCGGTTGAAGCAGCGCATGATCATTATCACGAGCGTCGGTATGCGGAAGCGATTAAGGCGTACGAAGCGTTGCTTGAAAAAGGTATTGCCAATCCAGACGGTTCCTACACACCGCTTCGCCAGAGTCCAAAAGACTCGATTCGCCTTATGTTAGGGCAGAGTTACGCCAAAACGGGTGAGGATGCCGCAGCACTGCGCATCTTCAGAGAGATTGTTGATGAAAATCCGAATGGTTCTTATGCCACACGTGCGGTGCATCGCTTGGCAAACCTCCACTGGAACCGCTATCAGTTCAGGGAAGCAATACTGCAGTGCAAACAGATCCTCAATCAACATCCCGGAACGACTGCTGCTGCGACGGCTGCCTACCTCGTTGGGCAATACCAACAGGCGGAGGGGAACGCTGAGGAAGCGATAAAAAGCTACAAGTATTTCCTTGACAATTTTCGGACTTCACCCTATCGCACGACTGCGGTTAATAGGCTCGTTCAACTTTATATCACAAATCAACGTTATGCCGAAGCCGAAAAAATGATTCAAGAACGGATGCAACAGTATCCTGATGACATCACTTTGCTGGAACAATTGGCAGAACTCTATCAACAACAGGATGACTACGCAAAGGCACTTGAACTTTACCAAAAGGCAATTAAACGGAATCCAGAAAATACAAACCTTCGTAAGAAGTTAGGTGCCCTGTATGTTGAGATGGGCAAAACCGATCAAGCGGTAACCGAGTGGGAAAAGCTTGTGGAAGGTAACGCAAATCGATCTGATCGACATCAGCAACTCGGTGCAATCTATCTCTCCCATAAAATGTATCCAGAGGCGATTGCAGCGTATCAACAGGCGATTCGGTTGAATCCGCAAGATGGTTACCTCTATACACAATTGGCATCAGCATATAAAATTCAGGGGAAAATCCAAGAAGCCGCAGATGTTTACATTGATGCCTTGCAACGTGTCGGTTTTACTCAGAATCAACGAGAAGCCATCTGGAGCCAGATGCTTGAGATTTATGAGGGCGCAGCACATGAACCGCTGCAGGAGAAACTCATTACTCTGCTTCAGAAACAGCAAGTACAATCTGGGTATAATCCGAATATCGTTATGACGTTGGGTGAACTCTTATTCTATGCGGGGAAGGCAACGCAAGCCCTCGAAACGTTCACACGACTGCATCGATCTTATCCGACGCATACTGACACAGCACTTGAAAAATATGCACGGATATTAGAACGTAACGAAAGCCTTCAAGCATCCGCTGACTTCTATAAGGCATTGATCGCGGGGTCAGCCGATAGGAACCGCGTCAGAAGCACCAGATCCAAACTTGCGAAACTCTACCAAAAGATGGAGCGATGGGATGCAGCAGTAACACTCTTAAAAGAACAACTCAACACAGGCAATACTTCGGTTAGAGATAAGTTACTGCTGGGACGGTTGCAATTGCACGGACTTCGAGCACCGAAAGCTGCCCAGATGACCTTTGAACCCTTGCTCACTCAACGCTTAACCGCCACCCAATTGACGGAAACACAATTAGGTTTAGCGGAATGCCATATTTTGTTGAAACGTTATACACTCGCGCGAGAAGTGCTTGAACCGATCGCCAACCGGACCAACCGTTTCCGCGCCACTGCTCGAAAACTGATGGGAGACTCTTATTTTTTTCCTGGGGACTTTGAACAGGCTACCGAGGCGTACAACCTTGTCATCAAAATAGCAAAATCTGACAGACTGACCAATGACGCGCTTGAACGCATCGTCCTGATCCAGAATCATCCCGATTACTTCAAAATCCCGCTTACCGACTATGCGACTGCCGTGCGCCTTCAATTGAGCGGACAGACGGAGGCAGCACTCGAGCAGTGTCAACGGACACTTGAAGTTTACCCCGAAGCCGCTATCACCGATGACATGCGGTTACTTATCGGTAATATCTATCGTAGAGCGGGCAAAGATGATGCGGCGATCCATGCATACGAACAGGTTGTTGCACAAGAAAGCCCTATCGCTGCGAAGGCGTTGATGAACATCGCCGAAATTTATCGAGACAACGCCGATTTTGCGAATGCCACTTCTACTTATACGACGCTCATCACTGATTATTCGGACAATGTTATCGTTGCGCATGCACGCCAGCAACTTGATGAACTTATGAAGGCGCAGGGGAAGCGAGAATAGTTTTCGGTTATCAGTTGTCAGTTTGCCTCGCAGTGAGAGTTAAGAGGTAAGTCGCGATCGGGAGTGCTTCACAGTGAGAATCCTACAGCGAAGCGTTTGTTAACGGAGAATTGAAATACAACGTCAATTTGTGGTAAAATAACAAGAAAACATTTACGAAACTAAAGGAGCTAGTAGATGTCCGTCCCTGCTCATAATTTGTTCAATACACACCGGTCTCTCGAAAGTGAGGGCGTTGGGTGTGCTTATTATTCACTCCCTGCCTTAGCGGAAGCGGGTATTGGTTCAATATCCACTTTGCCCGTCAGCCTCCGTATTCTACTTGAATCGCTACTACGAAATTACGATGGACACCAGATCACAGAAGACGATATCGTGAATCTGGCAAACTGGGATGCGCGTTCCCCGAAAGCCGCAGAGATTCCATTTAAACCAGCACGCGTGGTGGCACAGGATTTTACAGGTGTCCCGCTTGTCGTCGATATTGCGGCGATGCGTTCCGCTGTCGCTGAACTTGGTGGTGATGCCAGCATGATAGAACCGCTTGTCCCTGTCGATTTAGTCATTGACCACTCTATTCAAGTGGATGCGTATGGTTCAGAAAACGCGTTCTTGTTCAATACCCAACGCGAATTTGAGCGTAACAAGGAACGTTACGAATTCCTGAAATGGGGACAGCAGGCATTTGAAAAATTCACTATTATCCCACCCTCTATCGGTATCGTGCATCAGGTGAATCTGGAATACCTCGCGAAAGTTGTCATGACAGAGGGTTCACTCGCCTATCCGGATACCGTCGTTGGTACCGATTCACATACGACAATGATTAACGGCTTAGGTATCGTCGGATGGGGGGTTGGTGGTATTGAAGCAGAAGCAGCGATGTTAGGGCAGCCTGTTTATATCCTGACACCAGAGGTGCTCGGTGTTCATCTCAAAGGTGAACTGCTGGACGGCGTTACCGCAACGGATCTGGTTTTGACTGTGACGCAACGTCTCAGAGCCGCTGCAGTTGTCGGTAAATTCGTTGAATTCTTTGGTGAAGGTGTAGAGGCACTCTCGCTCCCTGATCGTGCGACGCTCTCCAATATGTGTCCAGAATACGGTGCGACGATCGGGTTCTTCCCACCCGACGCTGAGACGATGCAATACCTGCGTCTTACAGGACGCGACGAAACACACGTTGACACGGTAGAGGCTTACCTGAAAGCGCAAGGACTGTTCGGTATCCCGCGACTTGGAGAAGTGGAATACTCGGATGTGCTTGAAATAGATCTCGGAGATATTGAACCGAGTGTCGCAGGACCGAAACGACCGCAAGACCGAATCGCCTTGTCGGATGTCAAACAGACGTTTAATGAACTCCTTACACGTCCTATCGCAGAAGATGGATTCGGCGTGACGGAAGACACAGGCGATGGTGACGGCATAACCCACGGTTCCGTTGTTATCTCCGCGATTACAAGCTGCACAAACACGAGTAACCCTTCCGTAATGATTGGTGCCGGATTGCTCGCTAAGAAAGCCGTTGAAAAAGGACTGCGTGTTCCCGATCACGTCAAGACGAGTTTGGCACCCGGTTCCCGTGTCGTAACGGAGTATCTACAGAATACGGGTTTATTACCCTACCTTGAGGCACTCGGCTATAACGTTGTAGGCTACGGTTGCACAACTTGTATCGGTAATAGCGGACCGTTGAATGACGTGGTTCAAGCGGCGATAGATGCGGGCAACCTTGTCACGGCGAGCGTTTTGAGTGGGAACCGAAATTTTGAAGCGCGGGTGCATCCAGAGATAAAAGCCAATTTCCTGATGTCGCCGCCGCTTGTCGTTGCTTTCGGGATCGCAGGACGGATTGATATTGATCTCGCTACGGAACCTGTTGGACACAACGATGCGGGTGAAGCGGTTTACCTGAAGGACATCTGGCCCACGCGTCAAGAGATTGCGGAGATGATTGGCGCGGCGGTTGATCGGCGGACATTCAAAGAGATGTACGAAGCGATCGGGAACCAAGCACCGGAATGGGAAGATCTCGCGGGTGCGACGGGTGTTCTCTATCCGTGGAATGAACGAAGTACTTATGTCCAGCATCCACCTTTCTTTGAAGGCTTTTCACGTGAACCTGCTCCGATTTCAGATGTGATAGATGCGCGAATTCTGGGGATCTTCGGAGATTCAGTCACGACTGACCATATCTCCCCAGCGGGGGCAATCGCGGCAGAGAGCCCAGCAGGACATTACCTCCAAGAACGTGGTGTTGATACACGGGATTTCAATACTTACGGCTCCAGACGCGGCAATGATCGTGTGATGAGTCGCGGTACATTTGCCAATCGCCGTGTCCGCAACTTGATGACCCCAGATGTGGAAGGTGGTTTTACTGTTCAGTATCCAGAAGAGACGCAGACAACGATCTACGAAGCGGCACTCCACTACCAAGAAAACAGTGTCCCGACTGTCATCTTTGCTGGACAGGACTACGGCATGGGGAGTTCCCGCGACTGGGCAGCGAAGGGTCCGAAACTCTTGGGTGTCAAAGCGGTTGTCGTGGAGAGTTATGAACGTATCCACCGCAGCAATCTGATCGGTATGGGGGTCTTACCGTTGCAGTTTAAAGCCGGTGAGAATGTGCAGACGCTTAACCTTGATGGCAGTGAGATTATCAGTATCACAGGGTTCGCCGATGATCTCCAACCCGGAGAGATGGCGACACTGAAGATCGTTCGCGCAAATGGTGAGACACAGACGACGGAACTGTTAATCAGAATTGATTCGCCGGTGGAGGTAGAATACTACAAACACGGCGGGATTCTGGATTACGTTATCCGGAATTTCTTGTCTGCATAGCAAGATAAGATACCCAACGAGGTTACCACAGCATTTCTGACGCATGTCCGGCGCGGTTACAAACCGCGCCTACCGCTGCTGGGGATTACTTTTATCAATAGAGGGGACAAAATGACTAAGGCATCTTCTATACTTTTGGTTGCATTCATGAGTGTAGTGCTCTGCTTAGGCGTTGCTATCTCTGGCGATTCAAAAATTGATGAGGACACGATCTTGGGTGTCTGGCTCTTTGATGAAGACATCAAAAACAGTGTTAGGGACGCTTCAGGGAACGGTCATGATGGACAGGTCTTTGGGAAGCCTAAAGTTGTTGATGGGAAATTCGGAAAGGCACTCTCTTTTAGTGGTGCTGGCGATAAAATCGAGATTCCACACGATGACGTGTTCACGACCCCGACGTTTACGCTGATGGCGTGGGTCAATGTTGAAGACCTTGCCACGGGTTGGCGGATGATTGTGGGTAAAGATGCTTGGCCTGATCGCAACTACGCGATGTTCGTTCATAGGGATAATGGGCGGCTGCATTGTGCTTTCGGCACCCCAGTTTTACGGGATCGCGGAAACTTTAATAGTAAAGGATTGATCGTTGATGGGACGTGGCATCATGTGGCTTTCACTTATGATAAGAAGGTCCGACGCGCGTATATTGATGGCGAACTTGATACAGAAGTGCCGTTAGGTATTGATCCGGGAACGCCACAGATTCCTGTGATTATCAGTCGTCCGCCGTTTAAGGGATTAATCGATGAAGTCTACGTCGGTAATGTGGCTGTAGAATCGGAAGATGTGAAAACGGCGGCGGAAAAAGGGTTAGCAGAGACTTTGAGACTTGCACGGGATGTAGATTCTCAAGGGAAATTGACGACCCGTTGGGGTGAGATTAAGAACGACTTTGGCAACATTTACAAAACCTATCGTTAGAAACATATTAATGGAAAAATATGCGCTTCCCAACAAAACACATACTTCCCATCACATTAATCTTTTTATGCGTCATCATTGGGTGTGGTCGCGATGCACACGAAGAAATTCTGATAATCGGACCCTATAAGACAACCTGTGTGGGTGCTTTTGAACAGGAGTGTTATCTTGAATTCAATGAGGAAAGCCAAGAGTGGCACTTTTTCTATGAAGGGATACAAGGTTTTGATTTTGAACCGGGGTTTATCTGGACGCTGAAGGTTAGTCTGCATGAACGAGAAGAAGGGATTCAGGATGTAGGACGATACGAATATCGGCTTGTAGCGGTTATAGACAAGGAGGAGGCATCCGTTGATGAGATGCCTCCCCGTAAACCGACCGTTAAAAAATCATAAATATACTCTTAAATCTCCGGCACTCTCACTGCCACCTCTTTCCCGGCTGCATGTGAACGGAAGATACCGTCCATAATTACATTCGTGAGCAGAACACCCTCTGGTGGTATCGGCGATGGTCCGTCCGCTTTGACACCTTCTCGGAATTCGATCATCTGTGTTGCCCAGTTATCAGATTGGGGAAACCCAGAGAACTGGATCGTCGTCATCCCTTCTGGCGGATTCGGTTCGGCTGTTAATCCTTCCGATTCGACAAACTTCTTGAGCTCACCGTCATACGCATCCGCATAAATAACCGGTCCCCCCAACGAGAACCCCGCTTTCGTTCCAAGATGGAAGTTTCCACCGAGCGAGTCCTGATGCACCGCCCAAGAGATTTTGAACACCATCACGCCACCATTTTCAAACCGCACCCATGCCGCACCGAACTCTTCAACATCCATGATCCCCTTAAATCTCGGATCTTGCTGCGAGATATAATCCTCGGTAATCGCGGAGACCCGCACCGGTTTCGGGTATCCCATCGCATACAGCGAAGCGTGCATGTTGTAAACACCGATATCGACGGTCGCGCCGGCACCTGCGGTCTTTTTGTAGATGAACGTATGTCCAGGGTTCCCGCGTCGTCGGCATCCTGCGGATTCAGAATAGTAGATGTCGCCGAACAATCCCGCGTCGAACGCCTTTCTTATGAACTGGAGCCTCGGATCAAACGTCGGATTGAGACCGATCTGTAAGATTTTGCCCGATGCCTTTGCTGCCTGCACCATTGCTGTTGCATCGGAAAGCGTCGCTGCCATCGGTTTCTCACAGAGGACGTGCTTACCGGCGTTCAGTGCTGCGACGGTAGGTCGCCGATGCCCCTGATTGTAAGTGCAAACACTCACCGCATCAAGCCCGTCCATTTCGAGCATCTTGTTGTAACTTGAAAAAGCGTTCTTTCTGGGGACACCCCACTCGTCAGCAGCTTGGTTCGCCTTGCTTTTGATGATGTCGCAGACCGCGACGATCTCGAAACCACCGACTTTCTCGTATGTACTCCGGTGCGCCCGTGAAATGCCACCTGTACCAATAATACCAACTCGGACAGTCATATTGTTACCTCCTCATAATCAATTTATGGTGAAATATGAAAATATTAGGATCTACGCATAACCGAGGTATTCTCGATGGAAGATGGAAGAAACGGAAGAATGGTGGAACCTCTTCCACGCTTCCAGTCTTCCTATGAGGAAACACCCCAGCAAAAACACTTCCAATCCTGCAACAACTTGCTGATGGCTGCGGGTTGCTGACGGCTTTTAAATCTCCGGTACTCTCACAGCGATCTCTTTACCCGCTGCATGTGAACGGAAAATACCGTCCATAATTACATTCGTGAGTAGGACACCCTCTGGGAGTATCGGCGATGGCGTATCCGCTTTGACGGCTTCACGGAACGCCGTTATCTGTGCTTGCCAGACATCGACCTCTGGGAATCCAGAGAACTGGATCGTCGTCATCCCTTCCGGCGGGTTCGCTTCTGCGGTGAGTCCTTCGGATTTGACAAGTTTCTTCAGGTCATTTGTATAAGCATCGGCATAGACAACCGGTCCGTTCAGAGAAATACCTGCTTCTTTACCGAGACAAAAACTCGGACCCAACGAATCCTGATGCACTACCCAAGAGATTTTGAATACCATCACACCCCCATTGTCAAACCGGACCCATGCGACACCGAACTCTTCAACGTCCATGATCCCCTTAAATTGCGGATCTTGCTGTGAGATGCAATCCTCGGTAATCGCGGAGACACGCACTGGTTTTGGATACCCCATCGCATACAACGAATCGTGCATATTGTAGACACCGACATCTACGATTGCGCCGGCACCTGCGGTCTTTTTGTAGATGAATGTACGTCCCGGATTCCTGCGTCGACTCCCGCCTGTAGATTCAGAATAATAGATGTCGCCGAGCAGCCCTGAATCGATCACCTTCTTAGCGAATTGGAGTCTCGGATTAAAAGTGCTGTGGATACCGATTTGCAAGATTTTGCCGGACGCTTTCGCGGCGCGGACCATTGCGGTCGCATCTGGGAGTGTCGCTGCCATCGGTTTCTCACAAAAGACGTGTTTACCGGCGTTCAACGCGGCCACTGTTGGACGGCGATGGCCTTGGTTGTAAGTGCAAACGCTGACCGTATCGATTTCGTCCATCTCAAGCATCTTGTTGTAGCTGGTGAAGACGTGTTTTCTGGGGACACCCCACTTATCGGCAGCTTCATTCGCCTTGCTTTTGACGATGTCGCAGACCGCGACGATCTCGAAACCGCCTACTGCCGTATAAGTCCTGTGGTGTGCACGTGAGATACCACCTGTACCCACGATACCGACTCGAATCGTCATACGCTTATCTCCTCATAACAACATTGAATTGCCATAAAAGTTTAGACGAAATCGGTTTGTAATGCAAGTGGAAAATAGGTAGTTAAACACCCTCGGTTAAACATTCAATTTACCCTTAATTTATCAGGAATATTACTTGTATTCTTAAATTCGTGAGTAAGTATTGTCACTTTAATTATTCATACTTCTCGATCAAGCTCAATTTGTTCAAGCTTCATCACATACGCTGAATCAATAATGCTCTTCCCTATTTCAAAGTGTCCGTCGCTGAATGCAGCATAGATAGCGTTACGGCATCGTTTATTAATGTTACGAGGTGTTTTGTTCTCTAAGTCCTCTAAAAGCATTTCTAAGGCTGTTAGATCAAATGGGTAAGTCTCAGGAAGCCCTTCTGGTAGAAGAGATTTGTCGCGGTATTGAGGATGATTGATGAGTTCACTTACATATTCCACTGCTTCATTCAGATCTAATTCAGGAAAATAAATAACATCAGTGATACGGTCTAGCAAAGCACCACCTAAAATCACATTGAATTCCTCATATGCTTCGGGGTCCGCAAGGGTCATATTCAGAAAAAGCGTGAAGAAATTGGGAAGTCGATCTATCAAGTCCCGGAGGCCTTGTGTCACAATGCGGAACTGAGAAGAAGTAAGATAAATTAGGTCCTCTATCTCATCAACCCAAAGACAGACGCGTGAATGTTGAGACTTTTCTTGGCTTGGATTTAGTCCAATTAGACATTGTAGGACACCTGCTAGTACTCGAAATCGATCCTGTGATTTGCTAATGTTCCGTGCTATACCAAGTTTTCTCAACTCAGTCCGGGTACAACCCTCTAAAAAGTACGCTCGCAATAAAGCTTGTTTTTCGCCTGTATTCTCTGTCCCAAATAACCAGAAGGCACGTGCTAATTCTTCACTACCAAGAACCGTTTGGAGCAGTTTCATTGCTTCCGCCTCGGATAACTGGCAGACGGACTCTCGAATAATTTTGTGAACATAACTCATACCTAATGTGTCAAGGATGTCAATATAGAAATCCTCAGCGGGTTTTCCAGGATCCTTTGGGGCACAAATGTTTATTTGGTGAATTGGAGTTTCGCTGGTCGGTATTGAAGATAAGTATTTATCGCTGGCAAAGTAGATTGCAGCGTGAGTTTTCCCACCGCCGTAAAGTCCTCGGTTGAGAACAACTTGAGTAGCAGAATCGGAAACTGCGACTTTAAAGATTTCATCAAATTGCCGTTTTACTCCCTCCATTCCGGCCCAAATGACCTGTTCAGAATCTACTGGTGGTGTCAGATCAAAAGGATTCTTTTTTAAAAAAATATAACCCCAATTGAATTTACTAATCATTGTCAACTCCTTGTTTTCGGGTAAGCTGGTAATTGGGAAAGGGTCTTGTTAATTTCTTTCAATTTGCTATGATAGCACTCAAACCTTTTTGTTGGGATACCTCTTTGACCACCCAGACGACTATTGATATCTCTTAATACTCCCTCAGCTATTTGAAAGCGAAATCTATTCCAATGTCTGGTAAAAAGATACAAGACGAAATCAAGAGATGACCAGATTTTTCCGATCCTAAAAGTGTCAAACACTTGAAACAAAAAACCATCCTGTTTTGAATCAGTCGTTTTCAATTCATCAGTTAGAAAAATTACTTGGCGATATTTTCCACTTAGAACTGCCTCCAACGCTACGCAACAATTATGTCGCTCTCCTCGATCTCCTCTATTGTCTAAATTCGGGTAGAAGGACTGCAGGAAAGCTTTTTCCAATTTATCAATTGGCACTTGAAAGCTCCATTTTGATCTATTGCATTGCTTTTGAATGTTACCTTTAGCTAGTATTTGGTGGGATTGAATCTCATCACAGATTGTCTTACTTAATTTAACATCAAATTCCTTCCATAGCCAAAGCCGAAGATCATCGTTGATCACTTCAATATCACGCATGTGGATAAGTGAATTTGTATCAGGTATACATAGTAACGCTGAAGTTTGTATATTATGCATGTCTCCTCACAAGATAGGATTCGTTTTCCCGAGCTGATATTTTAGCTTCATATTTATAGTTTTCCAATGTCCGCGGTTCCTGAAACCATTGAATGAGATCTCCAAGGTTTGTAAGTATATGTAACTGTGTTACTAAACGAATACATAGATACATCGCTCCTTGCGTGAGAGGGATCTTTGGAATGCTTCTCCGAAATTCATTAAACGCTATAGGAAGGTATTGTTTACAAGCTTCTCGGCGAACCTCATCATCAACGTCTTGCCACTGCCGAAAATCAGGTGCAGAAATCATGAGTGGACTGATGTCTGAAAAAAACTGGGCACTAAACCATGCATCTGTAACATCAGATATATTAGGATTTTTCAATTTTTGGAAGGTTTTTGTCAAATTCTGCCCAGTTTCCGTAAGTTGATAAATAAAACTATTTTTTTCTTTTCTTAAATCTAGCAACCCAAGATCTAAAAGCCAGTGTAAACGAGGCGGAATGATGTAAGCAGCATAACCTTCGGGCTTTTTCCATTCTGTCGTAACCTCAACCTGTCTGTCATGTAAGCGATTTACGATGTGTCCTTGTGAACTTGTCGAAATTTTTGCTTTGAGGCGGTCTAGAAAAGCCTGTTGAAAATTCTTTTGTAAATTTTTGAGACTGGGGTTCTCAAGCGATTGGAGCATATTGACGATAGTTAGCAGCGTATCAGCATCTTGCTGTAGGATCTGGTAGATGTAAAAAATTCTTTCATCGTGATCAAGATATAATGAGTTTAATTCATTGTTAGGTTTATCGTTGAGCAGACTCAAGAGAACGCGTCCAATTCTTGTTAATTGATAAACATTTGATATTTTGGAGAGTAATCCGAATTTAACAGTTAAGTCAAGATAACTAGTACTTAATAAAGTCATCCCTTTTTTCTCTAGGGAGTGTATCGTCCCTGTATGGTATTTATAATTTTCAAGGCTGTTTGCCTGAGTATTGCTCCAATCTTTTAATTTACTCACGAAAATATCTTCATTCAATGGACGTTCTCCTACAAGTCGTAAAATTTGCGATAGGTACCTAAGTCTGCGGACGAGTGAGCTGGAGACTACAATCTCACGATAAGAAATTTTCATAAGTGTTAACCCTGCTTCTACACGAATAGTCAGGTCAAGGACTGCTTGCTGTCTGTAACCCCAATTCCTGTGCTACCGTTGTTTTGAATATAAAAATGTGTAGTTTCGGAAAGTGAGTGTTCCCAAGTTTAATATGATAAACAAAGATATTTAGTTTCATCTAGCCATCACCAATTGATATTCTAACAGGAGTTACGAGTGATCGCAAGTAAAAAACTGAAGTGTAGAGAAAAAATGTGACATTTTTAGTTGAACTATGCTATACTTTATAGCATGTGTTAGGAAATCAACCACTATTTTCTTTTCGTAAGGAAGTAACTCATGGCAGAAGCACCGTACACCATCTTCAATTCGCGCACTGTTGATGATATCCACCGCGAAATTCAAGAAGTCTATCTTGAAAACGCAAGACCGTGGGTTATTGGGTACAGCGGTGGAAAAGATTCAACGACCGCCCTGCAACTCGTTTGGGATGCCCTCGCTGGCCTGTCGTCAGAACAACGGAAGTACCCAGTCTATGTGATTTCGTCCGATACACTTGTTGAAACACCAGTTATTGTTAGTTACATTACTGGGACTTTAGATCGGATCAAGATGACCGCGCGCAAAGAGAAGATGCCATTTGAGACCTCGCTTGTATATCCAAAAACTGAGGACACTTTCTGGGTTTCTCTCATAGGTAAGGGTTATCCGGCACCGTATAATCGTTTGCGTTGGTGCACGGACAAAATGAAAATTCGACCTGCCAATAGATTTATCTTAGAAAAAGCTTCTGAATATGGGGAAGTTATCCTTGTACTTGGCGTGCGTAAAGGCGAAAGTGCTACACGCGACCAAGTAATGAACCTACATCAAACTAAAAATTCGTTACTTTTGCGGCATAGTTCACTTCCTAACGCATTTGTTTATGCACCAATCGTTGATTTTAGTCTTAACGATGTTTGGATGTATTTATTAAGTAACCCTCCGCCGTGGGGTGGAGATCATAGACAACTTGTTACACTCTACCGAAACGCTAATGGACAAGGGGAGTGTCCTCTGGTTGTTGATGAGACAACTCCATCCTGTGGTAACAGTCGATTTGGGTGTTGGACTTGTACCGTTGTTTCTAGTAGTCATTCAATGGAGGGATTAATTGACAGTGGTGAAGATTGGATGCTACCATTGCTGGAGTTTCGAGAGATCCTCATGGAGACTCAAGTCCCTGAGAGAAAGGCGAATGTTCGCGAACATAAACGGCGCAACGGTAGAATTACAAGAGATAAAGACACTGGCAAATTAGTACGTGGTCCCTATACCCTTGAATTTTGTAAGGAACTTTTAAGAAAGCTTCTCGAAACTCAACAGAAAGTTCGTTCGATAGGACCTGATCCGAATATTGAGCTTATCACACATGCAGAACTTGAGGAAATTCGCAAAATTTGGCGGACAGAGCGCCAAGATTGGGAAGATGCGGTGCCACAGATTTATGCGGATGTTATTGGTGAGTATGAATGGATTATTGATGATACAACATCCTTTTCAGCAGCAGATAAGGTGTTATTGTCTTCAATTTGCAATGAAAAGAAAATCCCTGTCACCCTTGTGGCGAAATTGTTGGATACAGAGCGACAAATGGATGGAATGAGTCGGCGGGCAAGAATCCAATCTCAAATTGATGCGGTTTTCAGTGAAGATTGGGAATCAGAAGAAGAGATCCTCGCTACCCTAAGTGTTAATAATCAACAATGATCCTTCATAAACTTACTCTCAACAATGTTGGTTTGTTCAGTAAACCACAAACTGCTCACCTTACACCAAACAATGGCAAACCTTTAATCCTGATCGGAGGGATGAACGGTACTGGTAAAACAACATTGTTGGAAGCTGTTCGTCTCTGTCTGTATGGTCGCCGAGCACTGGGATCTCGAGTTAGCCAGAATGAATACAATGAGTTCCTTGCTAAAATGATTCACAGGAACCCTAATTCAGTATTGTCGCCCGAGCAAGCGTCTGTGTCCCTTGAATTTGAATACGCTCGTAACAATGAAAAAAGGCAGTTTCGCGTTGAACGATCTTGGCAACGTTATGGTACTGTCGGCAATATTAAAGAAGTACTAACAATATACGAGAATGATGAGTTAAACACTGAATTTGACGCAGAGCATTGGCAGGACTACCTTTATGAACTGATTCCAATCGGAGTATCCCAATTTTTCTTTTTTGACGGTGAGGATATACAGAAATTGACAGACGATTCCACCCACGATTTTTCTCTCGCTGAGTCAATTAAAGCACTACTTGGAATTAACTTAGTGGAGCGATTACAATCAGATCTGCGTATCTATGCTAATCGTCTGTTCAAAAGTAATAGTCCTGAACCAGTCCAAACAGAGATTGAGACGATAGAAGCAGAAATCGCCACACTTAGGACATCGCTTACGGATGCGGAGGCACACACGGTATCACTGCACACTCAAATTAAGGAACTAGAAGCACAGATTGCGAGACAAGAATCCCGCATCGCTGCAGAAGGCGGAAGTTATGCAGAAAAACGAGAGAGCTTGAAACTTCAACAGGAGCAGCTGTGCACTGAAATTGAAGAATTAGAAAATGAGATTCGTGATCTATGTGGAGAACTGTTTCCGTTTGCGCTAGGATCTGATCTGCTTAAACGGTTGAGAAAACGACTCCTTAAAGAGATTGAATTAGGCGAATGGGAATCGCGAAATCGCGCTTTAAAAACCCAGAATAAGAAACTTCTTGAGACCCTTGAATCTGGAACATTTTGGGACGATGCCTCCTTATCAGAATCACAAATTGAAATAGTTCGGTCCAAGATTGCGCCGCTTTTAAAAATGCAACTCGAGCGTCCAGAGAAATTGCAAGCGTTCAAAAAAAAACGAGACCGCTCCATCTCAGAGTACAATCAACTGTTAAAGTGGATTGATGCTTGTCTCAACGATGTTCCCCAAAAATTTAGGACATTGGACCATACCTTGAGGGAAATACAGTTAGAACAACAAAGAGTAGAACAGGCTCTTCAGAGAGCACCAGACGAAGATATCCTGAAACCAATGATTGAAAAT
Source organism: Candidatus Poribacteria bacterium (assembly GCA_003635255.1). Classification (GTDB taxonomy): domain Bacteria; phylum Poribacteria; class WGA-4E; order WGA-4E; family WGA-3G; genus WGA-3G. Next base: position 55,630 of record PYJC01000136.1, read on the forward strand.
CTATCGTCATTAAATCAGAGTCTCGGACAATTACGCAAACAGGAGCAAGATGCTGACAGATCAATCCGTTCTTTAAATTACCAGTTAGCGGAAACGGAACGAAAACTACAAAGACTACATAATACTGAGCAATTAAGAGAAACAAACATTCAACGCCAAAAACAGGTAGAGGATGTGCAATCGGTCCTTTCTATTTATACCACTAAACTTACAGAAACAAAAATTGTGACATTGGGTAATGCTATCGTTGAAGGGTTTAATCAGCTTTCCCATAAACCTGATCGAATTAAGCGGGTTGAACTTGACCCACGGACCTTTGCAGTCAAACTCTATGATACCGACAATCAACCGCTTTCAAAGGAAGAATTATCCGCGGGTGAAAAACAGATCTATTCAACTGCCCTACTATGGGGATTAGCAAAAACATCTGGCAAAGCACTACCAATGATTCTTGACACACCGCTTGGACGTTTAGATAGCAATCATCGTCAACTCCTAATTGAGCGTTATTTTCCCTATGCCAGCCATCAGGTGATCCTACTCTCAACCGATACCGAAATTGACAAGTCTTTCCTATCGTTATTGGAACCACATCTCTCACACACGCTTCATTTAGTGTATCAACAGGCTGAAACTCGTACGACTATAGAAGATGGGTATTTTGGAGAATTATTATGCGATTAAACCGCATTCAAATATCTGAGGATTCCCGCAATAAATTGAGCATCCTGAAAGGTCGCACTGGGTTACTGCCGAATGTTCTTAGTAGAATTGGGTTGGTGCTCTCGCTTGCTGAATCCAGCGAACCGGTAATTGATGCGGATCCAACAGATGGATCCGATTTTAACCGCTTCACACTGATGGGAGAATGGGATTCGTTGATTGTAGCACTATTGGAGGAACGAGGAAGTACTAACGGCATGAACATGGATAATGATACCCTTGTTAAGTACTTCCGGGCTCACCTAAATCGAGGAGTTCTATTGCTTTACAGCCGTGTAAAAGGGCTTGAGGATCTGGCGAATCTTCTGCCTTGAAATTCTATTGGACTGAGGGAATTATATCACTATATGGTTCCCAGTTTAAGAGTAGATTAACTAAATTTTCAACTCTGTTACCAGGTGCATCTTCAACTTGTTCTTTAATCACAATAATTCCACCATTAGCGTACCCCTCTGCAATACTTTGTATTTCCTTTTCATTCAATAACACTTCTGGACTCCCAGTTTTAGCAAGTGCCAAGGTACGAAGAAGGGACATGTCACCTTCTTTTAGGGTAGTTCTGGGGAAGATATTTCGCAAATTCTTTTCCAAGGGCACCCATTTTTCCTCAAGGCATCCAATCAACGCAGCCAACATAAATATGTATTTCATCTCCCTAAAAGGAGGGTATTTCTCATCCTCTTGGGATTTTCTTAAGTCTTCATAGAGTTGATGATACGACGAATCAATATTGATAAAATCTCGTGGTTGATCGGTTGTATTGATCTCAATATCTTTAGGCATTTATATGTTCCTTTCTCATTCAATTCGTTTGATAGTAGTGACACTTATCTCGTCGTCAAAACATAACTCGTATTCTGTCCCGATTCGTGGTTCAAGGTTTCTCCATGCTTGCTCATCAGGTCTCAGTTCTTGATCTGTAACAAATAAAATCAGTTGATTAGCAATCGCTGGAATATTTTCTGTGATGTTTTCTTTTGGTTTGTCAGAGAGTTTCGTAAAAGGAGCATCCATTACAATTGGGAAACGTTCCGCGGGTATATCGGGCAATTTTTCCTTAACTGCTACTTTTGCTAATGCCGCAATGAAGGCTAGACTCAAAACTTCACGTTCCCCCGCAGATATTTCAGAGCTGACTTGTCCATCGTATCGGTCAATAACTTGAAGTTCGTAATCCAAACTAAAACGCACCTCACGAAATGAATTTTCCTTCCAAATTAGCCTCTTGAAAATATTACTGACTTCATTTTCAAGATTTCTTCGGATATTCTCTTCATGTGGTTCATACAATTTTTTCATTGCTGCTGCTGATTCCATAGCAAGCCGCCGACAGCGATTTAGGCGTTCTGCATCAACTTTCAAAGATTCTGCTTTATCAATTTCCTTATCTAATGCCTCTATTTCCATCTTGATTTCACGGATTTTTTCTTTGATCTGATTAATTTCCCCCTCTAAAAATCTAATCTCTCCAGTGTATTTATCCTGAGCGTTTTTATGCTTCTGAAAATCGTCGTCATCGAAATTTTGAAGGCTCCCTTTAATTTCCTCTAAACGTGCCTCATTTGCCTCAATACTCTTATCCAAGCGTTGTTCTTCACTCAATGTTGATTTAACATCAACAGGGATATTTTCAACCTTACCTTCTAACAATCGCTTTAAACTATTTTCTGTTTCTCTTGCAGCAACACCAAACTCAGGAGAAACATTTTGCGAAATCAAATTCTGAATATGTTTATACTCAGAGCTCCCTTGATGGATAGACCGCCCACAGAGACAATACATTTGTTCAAGTATTTCATTCAAGACAGTCTCCGGGATACCGATTGGTGCTTTGCTACTTTGAAGAATTTTTAATGCTTTTTGTATAACAGGTTTTGCTAAGGGGATATAACCATCATTGGCGAGTTCTCGAATTTTGACCTGATATTTTTCTTTTTCATTCATGTGGTGTTTGAGATCCATTATAATTTTCTTTTCTTCTTCAAAAAGTTGACGAGTGTCCTCATATTCTTGAAGTACTTTATCTATGTCCTGTTTATGCTTACGCGCAATTTTGATTTTTTCCAACCTATCGTCAACCTTTTTTCTTTCACTGAGACAGAGTGCTTCTTTTTCCTCTTTTTCATTAATTAATATCTTCAATTTGTCAGGCACATATCTTTTGAGTTTGCTCTGATAATTTTGAGCCACTTTTTCTAAATGGGTAATACCACGTTCAAACAGTTCTATTCTTAGAACATTGCGCACGGCACTCTTAATTTCTTCTTCATTTCCTTGTCTGGCAAAATTATCGATTTTTTCCCCATCAAAGAAAAAGTGGGCACTTACATCCTCCGGGATCATAGAACGAATCTTATCTGATGCTGCAGCATCCAGATCTGGAGGCTCATTCTCTTTTTGCAGCAAAAGAGTCGTTTTATCATTGCGTAGAGATCGGCATTTTCGCAATACTCGGTACCTAATATTCTGATCAACAATGCCTATTTCTACAGAAGTATCAGCGTTTTCTGCCTGTGCCACAACACGTCTATTTACGAATTCACGAGTGTTTCCTTTAAAAAAAGAATCTCCGTACAGACACCAGTTGAGGGCAGTAAGTAGAGAGGTTTTCCCTGTCCCGTTGATCCCTCTAATAACAGTTACATTACAATATTCATCAGTCGCAAAGTGGATAGTTTGCTCATCATAATATGGACAGAAATTTTTCAACTTAATATAACGAAATATCATGATACATCAATTTCCTTTTCAATAATTCTCTGAATATCTTCAATAATACCACGAGGATTTCGGAGATGCTGCTTTTGACGTTCGGCTATAAGCACCTTACGAATTACGCTTTTTACATGATCGGTTAAGTCCGTATCTGACTTGGATAATTGTTTTTCTTCTTTCATCAAGTTTCTCCTAATACCCCTAAAAGATTGTAGTTCTTAGCAAGTTCCCATATTTTATCACGTGCCTCAAATTTGTTTAAAGCCATTCCAGCGAATTCGTTAAATCTCTCTAATTCCCGCGCAACAATTTTCCGCTCTGTGCGAAATGTTGCGGTTGGATATTGCCGGTAATCTATAGGTGGTACAGCGATTAGATCGTGGATCTCTGCGTGTTCTTTACCGGAGGACTGACGGAGAATTCGTCCTCGCCGCTGGATAAATTCTTTTGGGTTACTACTGCTCGCAAGGATGTAAGCCGTTCGAGTGCTTGGGACATCAACGCCTTCATCCAGACACTTCATTGCTACAAGAGCCTGAAGATGTCCAGACGCGAACATCTTTAACAGTTCTTGTCTTTCAGCAGCTGATTCTTCCGCTGTAAATTTTGCAACACGTAATCCTAAATCTGTTAACAATTCAAGAACTGGAACGATTCGCCCAGGAGCACAATAAAACAACGTATGATGCAGTGAGTCAGTTTGGTCAGTTAACAATTCTGTTAACTTTGCTAACTTGTTTTCGGCTCGGTTGAGTAGCGTCGCTCGTTTTATCAATAACCGTTCGAGTGCTTCACTTGTCTCACCAGATTCTGTCTGATGATAAAGTTTGGAAATACTTTCTGTGAGACGTTCGTACGCTTCAAATTCTTCATCAGTCAATTCAACGAGATGTGGATGATAATAGTAAGGACAGAGATACCCGTTTTTAATTGCTTTGTCCAGAGAAAATTCGTAAACTGTATCTCCAAAATAGGTCTGGAGTGCAGTTGTACCTGATGCGTCAAACCAGCGGTTAGGTGTTGCTGACAAGCCGAGACGGTAATCAAAAATATCGGTTAATCTTTTGCGGCTCCGTTCTGCTCCAAGATGGTGAACCTCATCTGCTACCAAAACAGCACCACGCTTCAACTTGGATAGCAATTTCTGCATGGTCTCAGCAATAAAAGTAGTTTGTGTTGTAATCGTACAGACAACATCTCGAACACCATAATTATATCGCACTAAGGCGGTGTTAAGCCGATTCACCCAACTTTTGGAACTTTTGTATGCAAGGATCGGTTCAAATCCGAATCTGATAGCCTCTTCATACCACTGATCGACGAGGTGCTGATATGGACACGCAATAACTACAAACAAATTTTCCTTTTCTTCCCTCAGTTTAGCAAGCGCGGAAAGAGCCGTAATAGTCTTACCAGTTCCGGTTGCCATCTCCCATAAACCACGGCATTCGTTTTCAAACCAAGCCTCAATCGCTTCAGATTGATATTTCCTTAGTACTATGTCTTTTGGCAAATAGGGAACGATCTGCTCAATTATTTCGGGTTTATCTGTTGTCTCTACTTGTCCGGTTTCATACACTGTTTGGTGGATTAAAAGTTTTTCCGCAACAGCGTTCAGAAAGTCTATTACCTCCAACTTCTCCGTGTTATTATCCCACAACCTCGCAAAATTATCTACCTTTTGTTGGACGCGTTCTTGAGCATCATCCCACGACCAATGAACATCAATAGATTCAAAATTGTTTAACAAACCGCCGACAGTTTCGTTCGATGAACCTGAAAATGCTACGGCGTTGTTATTATCATCTAAAAAGACTCCTGTTTTTTCGTGATAAACAGCGTGCTGATAATTTGTGCTTAAATCGAAGGGAGATGCGATTTTAATGTCTAAATGCTCATGTGCAATTAGCCAAGTGAGCAACATTAACCTATCGTGGGAAACTTTCTCAAAATCGCAATCAAGGGAGGTATCTAAATTCTGTTCTCTTTCTTCGTAACCGCGTTGAATCGCTTCAATATCGTCGGACATTAATTTAGGCCCCGTTACTAAACTCATTTGTCCGCCATGTCGAATAAAAGTGGATAATCCTCTCACATTTAGGGCAAGCCCATTGCTGGTAAAATAGGCTACTGCTCGCCAATATTGCGTAGCATTTTTCAGACACGGGGTATAAAAATCTGTGACGAGGTTAGCTCCATCGGAGCGATATTCATATTGCAACGAGAGTTCTTGGAGTGACATATAGGCTTTCTAATGGAGTTAACTATTTTCTAACGAAGCAATTGTAACATATTTTACAAAAAATGTCTAAAATTTATTCGCTTTCTGCATAACATACACAAATTATGGCTAAAACGATCTGTTTTATGGAAACTCTAGCATTGATTGGAGATACCTATCCAAACCCGATCACAATTATCCATTTCCTCAGCACAAAATTCCATAACCCAATTTAGGGGTACTTAGTTTTATAGTAAAACCCGTAACTACCTATACACTCATAAAATGGCGAGGATACTATAAGAAATCCGCAGAAATCCGCAGAAATACCGTTTTTGATAGGGTGTTTCTTCTAAGCAAAAACACCCCAAGCAAAAACACCCTCGCCAGCGGTGGTAGGGGGTTTGTTCCCTGATGAACTGTAAACTTATTTTCGGATTTTACCATAAGAAATCCACAGGTTTTAGGACTCTTTTTGCAGATCCGGTGCGGTTAGGAATATAGACCGCATTTGAGTACGTACGCTGCAAAACCGAATCATAAGGGGAAATTTAGCGATTTTCGCGAGATTTAAGCTAACAAACAGATGCCGCCCCTACGGGGCTTGGTATCTTTGGTTTTCACGCTGCTACACAGATGCCGCCCCTATGGGGCTCAGAAGGTTTCCAATATACAAAGTTTGTGTCTAATTAGGAAACCGCACTATAGGTGTCAATTTAGGGTTTTTCGTAACGTTTGTAGCAGTGTCTCTACACATGCTGAAGAAACACCCCAGCAAAAACCCCTACGGGGCTTAGGAGACAGAGGAGACGTATCTCTATAAACATTGTGAAAAAATCCGCAGAAACACCCAAACAAATACCCCAAGCAAATAAACCCTACGGGACTGAAGAGGTTTTTGAAGTCTTCAAGGTTTCCGCGTAGGATCCGGTTCGGTTAGGAAACCGAACCTACCGGGCCTGGGTCCCGAGGCAGTTGTTATTTCTAAAATTGACACTTATGGGTTCGGTTAGGAATGCAGATCGCATTTGGGCGTGTACGCCGCAAAACTGAACTTACCGACTCTGGGCAGGTAAAATGCTGCAGAAAAATGGAAAACTAAACTATTCTGCAACCCAATCAAATTTTTCTTAACATTTCTATTCAAACGTGTTATACTGAGTCAGACGACGAAGGTTAAGAAACGTAAAATTGACTTGAAACTATTAGCCAGGAGGTAAGAAAAATGAGAAGGGTACTTTGTTTCATACCGGTTCTGGTGCTAACTTTCACGGGGTACGCATTCGGACAGGATGTCGCTGTCTTTTATGATGCAGCTGTTGAAAATGGTGGCGGCTTGGCTGTCCCGAATCCGAGTCAGTTGGCAGAAATGATTGTAGAAGAACTTGAGGATAGAAAGTTAACTGCTGAAATCGTGGATAGTGACGAATTAGCGGCGTATATGAAGGCGAACCCGCAGGGTATCTATATCATCACGCAAGGAAATACGCCGGGTACGATCTTTAAAAAGGAAGGCAAGAAAGACCTTGTCTATACATGGTTGAGAGAAGGTGGGATCGGCGGATTCATCGGCGATTACGCTTTCTACTACTATTGGCATAAAGGGGCGCGTGTTACCGCTGCAGGTGCCGGACAGCAGAGCGTGTTCGGAGCCACTGTCACAAATGGCACGGTTTCGCAAGTCAGCCCAACGGATCTTGGGAAGAAGTATATCCCTTCTCTCAAGAAATGGAGTTCAAATCGTGCATCGGGTCTCGCTGTTTTGAAGGCGAACGATTTTAAGTATGAAAGTTACGCCGATGATGGTGTAAACGCGGATCCGATTGCTTACCAAACGAAGGACATGAAGGGATGGTTTATCAATTTCCATACTTCGTGTTGCGGGACAGCGATACCCCCAAATCCGCAGATCGCTAAGGAATACGCGGAACTTATTTCAAATCGTTTTGCGACGGCAAAAGCGGTAGATCCAACCGGTAAAATTAGCGTTGTTTGGGGGCGACTCAAATCATATTGATCGTAATTGGTCATTAGAACTATCGACTTGTCTTGTAGTCTCAATATTCGTATTGAGGCTACAGGCAATTGTCCAAGTTTCGTAAATTTATTACTGATTTTTCCGTCTATTCGCGAGAAATTAATTTTACTTGACAAATTTTTTAGGAAAAGATAAAATACAAATATTCACTAACAGGCATACGCAAAATGTTTGCAACAAAATAGCGTTGACATCGTTTTGTAGTATAAACACATTCAAGTTAAAAGACATTCTTCGCAATGTCCATGTTTTACAATGAGGTTTGATGTTGCAAGCCTCTCATATTCCACACTAAAGTATAGGAGACAATTCTTATGAGACTATCTATAATTGTTGCAGGCGTTCTATGCGCTGCAATCGCACTCTTGGCACCCACAGCCGATGCTGCGAATAAAGTAGATGTTTTTATCTACACGGACACCACGCAGTGGATTGACAAAGCATCAGCAATGAAAGAAGCCGAAATATTGGCGGAGGAGATCAAAGGCAAGAACGGGATCGGCGAAGTGATCCTCCACGGTCCTGCGAAGGAAGTAGAAGCGTGGACGAAAGACCATGCCGTTGATAACGGACACCACATCATCGTCATGTTCGGTGATGTCCCCGTTGAAATTTATGATGTCGGTAAAGACAAGAAGAAAGAGACGCTCGCTGAGGAATTCCTTGATGTTGGCAATACGTTCTCAAACAGTGCCGACTATTTTTTCTGGGGCGTGGGGGGCAGGAACGAAGCCAACGGACTGCAAAATATGATGGACATCCCCGACATCGTTCAATGGGATGACAACACAGCGATGAAGGTCACTGCAGAAGGTAAGAAGATGACCCCTACCTTGAAAGACTACGCAACTGACCGTCCTTTCCACCTTGATCAACTTGATGGCGATTGGGTGTTGGAAATTGCCTTCGCAACAGAAACAGGGAAAGGCAAAGGTGCGGCACGTTGCGATCCTTGCATCGTCCACAATACGAAAACGAATGGACGGCTCATCCAGGTTTACCAAACCGCTGGTCAAGCCGATCCGAAAGGGTTAGTTATTTCTGAAATTATTCTCAATTACTATGTTGAAGCAGTTGGCGCGCTCGACGTCGACCCGCAAGATAAACTCCCTACCGTATGGGGGGATATTAAAACCAGGAAGTAACAATTCCCCGAAATCCTGCCCTGCTGAAAAGCAGGGCAGCTTATGGGGATGTTAAAACCAGGAGGTAACGCTTAATGCGTACAATTTTTCTTTCACTAACGCTCCTTGCGTTAATGGCATTTACCTTAACATCCGTATTCGCTGCCGGTGAAGTCGCTATCTACACTGGAACGACGCAATGGATTGATAAGGGAGCTGCTGATGAACAGGCACAGATCTGTGTTGACATGCTCAATGATGCCGGTGTCTCTAACTTTTGGCTTGATAGCGATGGCGATATGGATGCTTTAGCCGATTGGATGAAGGATGTTACCGGCGATCAAGGCTTGGATATCTGTGTCCTGTACGGTGATTTTCCACCGACACTCTATCCGGATGGAAATGCTCAGCCGGACGGTTCTATTGGCGAGACTTTCATCGAAACCACCGATGGCGATGCGTTTATCAACCACGCCGATTATATGTTCTGGGGCTTAGGCGGCAGAAATGAGGTCGGCGGTTTACAGAATATGATGGATATCGACGGCATTACCATGTGGGACGATAATACCCCATGTAATGTTACCGATGAAGGTAAATCCATCTCACCGAGCTTACCTGACATCCAGTCTGACCGTCCTTTCCACGTTGATGAATTGGATGGCGATTGGGAAGTCGAAGTCTCTCTCGCACAAAACGATGCTGGCACGCGTGCCGATCCGATTATCGTTCGCGATGGAAACCTCGGTAGACTCATTCCAGTAATCCAGACCGCAGGTGGTACCGAACCGAAAGGTGCTGTCGCTGCTGAAATTATCATCTGGCTCATGTCGACAACACCGGTTGAGCCCGCTGGCAAGATCTCCACAACATGGGGTGCCTTGAAAGCTGACCGGTAGAGTTAATCTATAGTCTCAACGTTCCCTTTGTAGGTGCAGCTTAAAAAGCATCCTACAAAGGGAATGTTCAATTATACACAAACCTCCCAAGTTAAAAAATCAGAGATGCAATTTAGCAAACTCGGCTACCTGTTTCCACTTTCCATCCTCTCATTATTGGTATTTGCCTGTCACGATCCTATAGAATCACCGCTTGTCGGTAATCTCCCCCTCGAAACCATCACAACCGCCAAAGATAACGCAGTCATGGTTTATGTGCCAGCCGGTGAGTTTCTCATGGGAACGAGCGATGAAGATATGGAAGCCTTCAAAGAATTCTTTCCGCTCCGCGATCCCGTTCGGTATGATAATGAGCGTCCGCAACGCACCGTCTATGTTGATGCCTTCTATATCGACAAATTTGAGGTGACGAATGAGCAGTACAAGCAATTCCTCACTGAAACCGGTTATGAACCGACGCACTATTTAGACTACGATCCGCATAATGCCCCGGATTTCCCTGCAGCTGTTTTAAATTGGGAAGATGCTGCCGCCTATGCGAATTGGGTGGGTAAAAGGTTGCCGACCGAGGCGGAATGGGAAAAAGCTGCCCGCGGTACAGATGGACGACACTGGCCCTGGGGCAACGAATGGGACGATACAAAACTCAGCGGGAACGATGGTACCGGGTTAAGAGATGGCTATCGAGAAACTGCACCTGTCGGACAATTCCCACAAGGCGCGAGTCCTTACGGTGCACACGACATGGCCGGGAATCTCTGGGAATGGGTGGCAGATTGGTATGATCCGAACTATTATCGCAACGCACCGAATGTCAATCCGAAGGGGCCTGAAACCGGTGATGGACACGTTCTAAAAGGTGGCGGATGGGCAGAGAACCACGACTTTACCCGGTGTGCGAGTCGTCTCGGTGGAAATCCTGGTTCACTTATACGCGGGTTCCGGTGCGCGATGGACGCGCCGCCTGCGGAATAGCAGCATTTCACCTCACCACAAACCTACCGTTTGTAACACGTCTTTCCTGAAAAATCAAATGAAGATTCAGAAACATCAACAGCCAATTATTTGACATCCATACGCATCCTATGCTATACTTCATTCGGAAATAATTGCTGTTCACGCGTCTGTGAATTCTTGACAGTCATTCCATAAATTTGGTATAATAATAGGCAGAAATAGTCCATTGAAACAGATTGTTACACACGCAAACCCAGACTTAGACGCTATCGTCAGCGCGTGGCTCGCACAAGATTTTCTCTTCCAAGGACAAGCGTCTGAGGTCTTGTTTGTGAGTCGCAAAGTTCCAGAAAAATTTATGTTGCATGCTGACTGTTTGGTAGATGTCGGAAACACATATTGCCCCGAAGCTTACCGCTTCGATCACAAGCCGCCAGCGTTCCAAAACAGAAACAGCACCTGTGCGACCCGACTCATCTGGAAATACCTGTTAAGCATCGGTGTTGCTGTTGCACATCTCGAACCGCTGGTGGAAATAACGTACCAAGGCGACACGCATCGCAATTCGTCAGCATTGAAACAGAGCCGTCTTAACGGACCGCACGCAGCATTAACGCAATTAAAAACCGAATACAGAGACACGACAGAGGTCTATCAACAGATGGTTCTCTGGCTGAGGAGTTACACAAAAAATCTATGAAGCAGCTTACATACTTATCCATTGTCCTGTTTGCTATAGTAGCGATGCAGGCGCATCTCGCGAGTGCCGATGAATGGTCGCAATGGCGCGGTGAAAATCGTGAAGGCATTTGGAACGAAACCGGCATCATTGAAAAGTTCGAGGGACCCGAAATCCCGATCCGTTGGCGTGTGCCTATCGGGAGCGGCTATAGCGGTCCCAGCGTTGCTGACGGACGTGTGTATATCACCGACCGACTTGATAAGCCGAAACAGGTCGAGCGCGTTCACTGTTTCGATTGGGAGACCGGGGATCAAATCTGGTCTTACACTTACGATTGTGTCTATAAAATCGACTATACGGCGGGACCCCGTGCCAATGTTACGGTCCACGATGGACTCGCTTATGCGTTAGGCGCGATGGGACACCTTCATTGTTTCGATGCCATTACCGGTGATGTGAAATGGAAAAAAGATCTCAACGCCGAATATAACATTAATATGCCGATCTGGGGTATCGCGTGCGCGCCGATTGTTGAGGGTGAAAACCTCATCGTTCAAATTGGCGGTAAACCGGATGCCTGTATCGTTGCATTTGACAGAAAAACCGGCGAAGAAAAGTGGAAAGCGTTAAATGACAATGCCTCTTATTCGGCACCAATTGTTATCACGCAAGCGGGTAAACGCGTCTTAATCTGTTGGACGGGTGCTAACATCGCTGCGCTTGATCCAGAAACAGGAAGCGTGCACTGGCTCTATCCGTTCCCACCGGAAGGTTTTGAGATTGCTATTGCTACGCCAATTTTCAATCAGAATGAATTGTTCGTTACAGAGTTTCGTCAGGGATCACTTCTCCTGAAGCTGCCAACAGATGAATTAAAAGCAGAACGCATCTGGCATCGTAAGGGAAAAAACGAACAGAACACCGATGCCCTTCAGACGACAATGGCAACACCTGTCCGAATAGGTGATTATATTTACGGCGTGGATAGTTATGGTGAACTCCGGTGTCTCAATGCGCGAAACGGTGATCGGATCTGGGAGGATCTTACTGCTGTTCGGAAAGCACGTTGGAGCAACATTCATTTCGTCCAGCACCCGGTCTCATCAGATAACAGGGTCTGGATGTTCAACGAACACGGCGAACTCCTCATCACAGATCTCACGCCTGAGGGACTGAACGTTATCAGTCGCGCCAAGTTAATTGAACCGACGCTCGACCAACTCAACCGCAGAGGTGGTGTTACATGGGCACATCCAGCGTTTGCCTATAAACACGTCTTTGCCAGAAACGATGAAGAACTTGTTTGTGCAAACTTAGCAAAAACTAAAAAATAAAAAAAATCCACGGAGGCAAAAATATTGGAAACGATTCGGATGCCGGAGATAGATTTACGTCCCGGCGAACACATTGACGGTTTTGAGGTAAAAGCCGTTACACCCATCGATGAATTACGCGCAGTGAAGATTGAATTGGCGCATCAACACAGCGGTGCCCGCCTGCTACACCTCTATACAGAAGATACTGAAAATCTTTTTTCCATTAATTTCCCGACCCCACCCTCAGATGATACTGGCGTACCCCATATTCTTGAACACGCAGTCTTAGCGGGATCACACAAATTTCCGGTGAAAGAACCGTTTTTTGAGATGATTAAAATGAGTATGGCGACGTTTATCAATGCCATGACAAGCGCGGATTTTACCTGCTATCCGGTGTCAAGCAATGTCAAAAAAGACCTCTTCAACTTAGCGGAAGTCTACTTTGATGCGGTTTTTCATCCGCTACTCACAGAAAACACCTTCAAACGCGAAGGACATCATCTTGCCCCTGCTGATCCCGATAATCCGACAGGCGATTTAAAGATAACAGGGATCGTCTATAACGAGATGAAAGGTGCATTCTCGGATCCAGAAGCCCGTTTGTTCCGATCAGTGATGCGGCAACTTCTCCCAGATACGCTTTACGCCTGCGAATCCGGTGGTGATCCAGATGCTATCCCGGACTTGACTTATGCGCAGCTGAAAGGGTTTCACGAGACCTATTATCATCCAAGCAACGGTTATTTCATTCTCTACGGCGACATTCCAACGCGCGATTATCTCGCCTTCCTCGCTGACAAGTTAGATAAAATTCCGAAGAATGCTGCAAGTACCGCGCTACGTCCATTGCGTCCGGAGGTCACACACCAACCGAGGTGGAATGCTCCACAGACTGTAACGGATACCTACCCTGTCGGTGCGGATGAACCGCTTGGAGAAAAGACCTACTTGATGCTTAGTTGGCTCATCGGGGACGCGACTGACCCGGAAGAGGTAGTTCTGGCGCGCATTATGAGTCTCATTCTACTCGGCAATGAAGCCGCACCGCTCCGTAAGGCGATTATCGATGCCAAACTCGGTGCTGACATCGCCTTCTCCGGGGCAAGTTCTATCGGACCGGGTGCCACCTTTTACATTGCGCTTAAAGGGAGTGAAGCGGATCGTATCGAAGCGTTCACTCAACTCGTCACCGACACACTCACACAGATTGCGGATTCAGAGATTGATAGCGAAAAAGTGGAAGCGGCGTTCCAGCAGGCGACCTATCACTATCAAGAAGTCGCGTCAATGTTCCCACTCCGCATGCTTTATCGCGTCATCGAGGGTTGGATATACGAGCGGGATTCAGATACCTTCCTAAAGATGGGTAAAACGCTTAATAACGTGCGTCAGCAATGGTTGGAAAATCCCTCAATTTTCAACGCCCTGATTCGTGAGAAGCTCATCGCAAACCCGCATCGTTTGACCAATATTCTATCTCCTGACCGCGATATGCAGGCAAAAATGGATGCTGAACTCGCCGAACGGATGAAGGAGACTCGCGCACAGTTGACTGATGAAGAAGTCAAGCGAATTGCCACTGATGCCGCTGAACTCGAACGTCTTAATGGCGTACCCAATCCACCGGAAGCACTCGCGAAGCTGCCACAGCTCCAAGTTAGCGATCTCCCCGAAAAACCGAAACATATCCCCACAACAGTTGAGAATGTCGGTGGACAGGATCTACTACGGAACGATGTTTTCGCCAACGGCATTAACTACCTTGTCCTGAATTTCAATTTACAAGGGTTACCGCAGCACCTATGGAGTTATCTACCGAGATACACTGAAGCTATTAGCAAACTCGGTGCTGCCGATATGAGTTATGAAGAGATGGCACAGCGGACATCGGCTGCCACAGGTGGCATCGGATGCTCGCCGTGGTTTTCTACGTACGCGCTTGATCCGAATCGCTCCGTGCAGGGTATGTCATTTCATCTTAAAGCACTTGATGGCAAAATTGATGCTGCGCTGGATGTCCTCCACGATCTGCTTTTTGCTGTGAACCCGCGCGACACGGAACGTCTCCGCGACGTACTCATTCAAGCGGTTGCAGAATATCAGACGGAGATGATTCATGACGGCTCCAGTACGGCAGTTCATCACGCCTCACGTGGGCTTTCATCGAATGCACACCTCGCTGAAATCATCTACGGGTTGCCGCAACTCCATAATAGTGAAACGCTGCTCAACGGTTTTGACGAACTTAATGCAGACCTTATGGGTCATATAGAAGGGATTCGTGATTTCCTGTTAGCACGTGGACGGGTAACCGCGAGTTTTACGGGTTCGGACACTGCACTTGAAACGACGCGAACCCGAATCGGTGAATGGCTTGACGCGATGCGGGACGAACCCGTGACTTCAGAACCGATTGCGTTTCAGCAGTTTGCGACACCACCGCGAGAGGGGTTAGCAGGTCCGATTCAGATTGCGCACTGCGCGCACGTAATGCCGGCACCGCACTATTCGCATCCGGATTCAACGCTGCTGACAATCGGTGCACATCTCATTCGACTCGATTACATACTGAGTGAAATTCGTTTTAAAGGCAACGCTTATGGCGCGAGGTTCAGTTATAGTCCGTATGATGCGGTACTGTGTCAATCCTCTTTCCGAGATCCACACGTCGCTCGTACGATCAAAGTTTTTGAACAGACGGTTGACTACGTTAAACAGATGGAATGGACACAGGTAGACATAGACCGTGCGATTATCGCGACAGCAAAAGATGGTGAGAAGCCGATCCGTCCGAGTCAAGCTGCGGGCGGTGCTCTTAATCAACATCTCGTTGGACAGACGCGTGAGATGCGGGAGGAACGCTACGCGCAACTCCGCCAAGCAACCCCCACCGAAGTAAAACGTGCTTTGCTTCAACTCTTGGAGGAAAATGGAGATAAAGCCGCGGTCTGTGCCGTTTCGAGTCGCGAAAAATTGGAAGCCGCGAACGATGAACTGGCACAACCCCTTGTTATTGAGGATATTTTACGCTAACCTGCTAATGAAAGGAATTGAAAATGAAAAGAATTGCAATTTTGACAATATGTATCTTTGCTTTAGCTGCGGTTGCGGCGATTGCGTCACAGCCAGAGGGTTTTGAAAAGAACTGGCATCACTGGCGCGGACCGCACGCGACCGGTGCTGCAATTGATGCGAATCCGCCGACGACCTGGAGCGAAACTGAAAACGTTCGCTGGAAAGTTGAGATTCCGGGTATGGGGCACGCCGCGCCGATTATCTGGGGAGACAAAATCTTCATCCAGACGGCTATTGAGATTAAGGCAAAGGAAGAATCTGAGGAGGATGACAATCCATTCAGTGGTTTCTTTGGAGGGAATAAGAAGCCGCTGTATAAATTTGACCTTCTCGCCATCAACCGGAGTGATGGAAGTATTATTTGGCAGAAAACACTCAAGGAGATTGCACCGCACGAAGGTACACATCAAGATGCGAGTTACGCTTCAAACTCCCCGGTCACCGATGGTGAATTCGTCTACGCCTATTTTGGTTCACGTGGACTTTACTGTGTTGATATGATGGGGAATGTGAAATGGGAAAAATATATCGGCACGATGTATAAGCGTAATACATTCGGTGAGGGCAGCTGCCCAGTACTCTATGAAAATACACTCGTTATTTTGCAAGATCACGAGCGTGATTCCTTCATCACTGCCCTTGACAAACGCACAGGCGATGTCCTCTGGAAAACCGAACGTGATGAGAGAACAACTTGGTCTTCACCTATCATTGTTGAGTACAACGGAAAAGCACAGGTGATTACCACAGGTACAAACCGTGTCCGCAGCTACGATTTAGCAACTGGTGAGCTCCTATGGGACGGCGAGGGTTTGACTGCTAACAGCATCCCTTCACCTGTAGCTGCTGGTGAATACGTTTACCTCATGAGCGGTTTCCGAGGCAGTGACTTGCAAGCGATTCACCTCGCACAGGCGACAGGCGATATTACCGATTCTGAAGCCATGGTCTGGCGACATAATCGCGATACACCTTACGTGCCATCACCGCTCCTCTATAAGGATACAATCTATTTTTTAAAGAGTAACAATGGTATCCTCTCAGCCCTTAATATCAATACAGGGAAATCTTTCTATGGACCTGAGCGGTTGCAAGGTGTCTCGAATGTCTACGCCTCAATTGTTGGGGCAGGAGATAAGGTATATATCGCGGGACGAAACGGGACCGTCAACGTTATCCAGTATGGTTCTAAATTTAAGGTCTTGGCAGAAAACAAACTCGACGATAGTTTCAATGCATCGCCTGCGATTGTCGGCTCGGAATTATACCTCCGTGGTGCACACCACCTCTACTGCATCGCAGAGTAAATAGTTAACAGTTAACAGTCTTCGGTTAAGAGGGTTAAGAGGTTTTCGTTGAACAAGGGAAATACCCAAGCAAAAACACTCTCTTTTAACTGATAACTGTTAACTGACAACTCATTATCTAATACGTCGCTCTTCCGCCGCTGACATCGTAACACTGTCCTGTCACAAAACTCGCTTCATCTGAAGCCAAGAAATTCACGACAGCGGCGACTTCTTCAGGTTTTCCAACGCGCCCTAACGGAATCTTTCCCACCATGTAGTCAATTGTAGACTGCGCCATACCCTCCAAAATGGGTGTGTGAATCACCGCAGGCGATACGGCATTCACCCGGATGTTATAGTCCGTTACCTCTTTGGCAAGTGCCTTTGTCAAGCAGATAACGCCTGCTTTAGACACCGAATACGGGATAAGCGTCGGATTCCCCTCTTTGCCAGCAATTGAGGCGATACTCACAATTCGACCATAGTCTTGCGCGATCATCGGCGCGATCACCGCTTTACAACAGAGAAACACACCTGTGAGGTTCACGCCGATTACGGCATCCCAATCGGCATCTTCTAAATCCGTCAATGGCAGCGTACGTCCCGCAATCCCAGCGTTGTTGACAAGAATATCAACGCGCCCGAAGGTTGAAATCACCTTTTCGACGGCAGCATTGACATCCGCGGACTGTGAAACATCCGCTTGAACGGGTAACGCTTTACGTCCACCGTCCTCAATTTCCTGTGCCACCGCTTCAGCCGCCGCCATGTTCAAATCCATGATGGCGACATCTGCGCCCGCGTTCGCCAGTCTGAGCGCGATCGCTTGACCGATCCCTTGTCCTGCGCCTGTCACAATCGCAATTTTATCGCTTAGATTCATATTTAGTTCTGACTTGCCAAGTGCAAGCTGTCCCTCCTGTGTTCCAAAAAATCGTCCAATTCAACGCCAAATGCGTCCGCTATTCGATTGACGTAGCAGAAAAACCCGACGACCTCCACAATAGCGAAGAGTGCTTCATCGGTGAAGCCGTAATCTCGGAGATGATCTAAATCCTGTGGTGTGACGCTTGATGCTGCCTTCGTCACTTTGACTGCGAATTCAAGCATAATTTTCGTGGTGTCGTCAATATCAGCAGTCCGGTAGTCTGTCGCGACCTGTGCAATTTGTTCGTCTGTGAGTTGGTCCCGCAACTCGTCGGCGTGTGCGATGATTCAGTAGTGGCATTGGTTCACTTTAGAAACGACAGTCGCAATCATTTCGCGCTGCATCCGGCTCAGTGGACAGTCTTCATCGTGCATTACCACTTTATAGAGTTCAACGAAAGCCCGCATGCTTTTCGGTCTCACACTGAAAAGCCTGACGATATTGAAAAGTTGCCCTGCACGTTCAAGTGCAGCATCGTATTCCTCTTTGACGATACCGGTCGCATCAGCCTCATCTACGGTCTGGATCCATGCCATCTTTTATTCTCCGATTACAACGCCATATTCCCCAACAACTGCGCCTTTATGTCCGCTTTGGTAGTGGAGATGTCGTTCACCGACAATGGGTTGCGAGCTTTGTGCCTCAACCGAACCGCGTACATTGCCCATCGCGCCTTCATCTACATCAGCACAACAGAACGGTCTAATCCGCCGATGTATCTGCCTACGGATATCGCCTTTCTTATCACGGACAATGATATTTACAAGCGCATCAGTCTCTCCGACGTTAAGGAAACGGAACCAGTCTTTCGCGCCGCTCGCGATCTCAGGGAAAAAGAGCCGTATTCCGACATGTCCGCCTTCTTCCGATGCACCGGGCAGGTCAACGATAGCCGTTCCGCTGTGCATGTGCCGCTCCGCAACGATAGGTTGATCAGACCGTACCAACACGGAAGATTTGATTTTTATATCTTCCATCTTCGGCATCCAACATTCAAAAGGATCTAATTCGCGCTGCATCGTATTTACGGGTTTGCCGGTGCCATCCTCGTGTGCGATCAGTGTAACCTCACCGCTCTCTTTGCCAACATTAACGATGATTGCCCAGTCACGCCACGCGGGTCCTGTCTCTGGAAAATAAAGTGTGCGCGGTGCATCCGAAATCACCTGACCGTATTGCCCGACACATGTCTTTCCACCTTGATAGTGGAGGTGCCGTTCACCAACGATCGGCTGTGTGCTTTGGACTTCAAGTGTACCAGCAATATTTCCCATGATGCCTTCATTGATATCCCAACAGCACTGCGGTCTTATTCTGTGGTGACGTTGCCTTGTAATATCACCGCGTCTGTTCCGGACGATTATGTTCACCATCGCATCCGCTTCACCGACGTTGAGGAACCGGAACCAGTCATGTGCGCCGGGAACCAATTCTGGGAAAAATAGGCGTAATCCGACTGTCTCATACTCCTCTGCAGCACCGACAAAATCAAGGATATTCGGATCCTTGTGCATATGTCGTTCTGCAACGATTGGTTGATCTGCGGAAAACTGCATCGAGGAGTTCTGTTTAATCGCCTCAACATTCGGGGTCCAGCATTCAAAAGGGCTTATCTCTTTTTGATCTGACCATGTCGGTTGCCCGTTCTGGGCATGTCGGGCTATTATATTCACTTCGGTCTCTTCCGTGCCCACGTTAATAACTTGGACCCAGTCTTCCCATTGGGGACCTACTTCTGGAAAATAAAGTGTTGTTGCATTTGGCATTTAATTT
>PYJC01000137.1 GCA_003635255.1 Candidatus Poribacteria bacterium
ATCATTGGTGAAAGCGATATGCACAAATTTCCCAGTCTCCGGCAAATCGGTTGCAATATCAGCGCGCCCCGCTTCGGTTTCAAGACGGATTTTGAAGGTACCTGCGTCACTGAAAATACCGTATTGGACCCTACCCCCACATCCGCCATGAACGGATTTGCCGACGATTTGACGGACACCGTTCCATTCCTCGGAGTTGATCCACGCCATAAACGAGAATGCATCCACATTCAATGCCTCAGTGCTCTCAACTGTGACAAAAACATCGCTGCCTGGACCCCCAAATTCCAATGCCTTTCCAAATTTACCATCAACCCATTCCGGATTGTCAATTACACCGTGATGCTCGTTTCCGCTAAGGTCTTCGGCTTCAGCATCTTTCCCTTCATCATAAGGGTGGTATAGCACCAAGCCATCAAGAAACTCCTCTGGCCCCACAGACATAGCGAACGGAGTTAGTACCAAAAGCGATGCGATAACACATAAACAGATAACTAATTTCATGATTAAGTTTCCTCCTTAATAAGTAAAGATGAAGGTACTATAACAAAGGAAGAAATATCCGTCAAGAAAAATTAGTTGACTATCTCTCTGACGATCTCGACTCCATATATCAAGCATCCAAGCCGAGTTGATCGCTCAGCTCTATCAGACGCTTATTAATTCCTGTCTTGTCAATTCGGTTCCCATCCACAAATTCTTGATATTCTGCCAATAATCCGTCTGGGACCATTATACGGGAATTCGCCTCTCGCAACGCTAATAACCCCATAAACATTTGCATTTCCCGTGAGTAATCTGGTATGAAATCGTTTAATGCTTGACGGAGCTCGACTTCCGTGAAGGTATCGCGCCCCTCACGTCTCGCGAGGTTGTTTGCACGTTGAACAATCAAGAACAGATCCCGCCAAGTCAATCCATCTGTCTCTGAACTTCCAACGAGGGACTGGAAATTGATGTTACCTGATGTTTGCCCGCGACAGAAAATTCTTAAAATTTCTACTCTGCCACCATTTGTCGGTGGCAGCATGATCAATTTAGTATCGAAAATGCCGTACCGTCGAAAAATTGGCGGCATTAAGTCGGGACGCTGGGACGCACCCACCCATATCACTCTACCGTGCAGCGACGTATCACTCATAGCATTCACGAGGGCAGGCGGAAACGTTCGTTCATGATCCTCCGGGTTCATCGTGGTATGTGGCGATGCCTGCTCAATTCCATCCATAAAGACAACCGTTGGGGCAATGCCGCGGATAAAATTGAGTCCCGCATTCAGGTTCCGTTCATAAGTGTTCCCATTTTGATTGATGTTTACTGTTACTTCACCTACCTGATTGGCGTACCGGAGTTGGACAAGCGTCATGTTCGCCTCACCCGCGAGTACCCTTGCAGCGTATTCCTTACTCGTCCCTGGCGGACCGAGGAGGAGCATACCCCGCGGCACACGCCGAAGATCCCGATGCCTCATACCATCTGCAATGTCCCGTATTGTCCGCATCACATACCAACCATCACCAGAGGGATTTGTGTAAGTTTCACCGAGTTCAAGAACACCATGACTGAAAGCCTTAATGCTTTCTCGCTTGTATCTGACGAGAGGTTCACCACCCGCTTTCTGTTGCGCAGATTCCGCCTGTTGCACAACATCGTGAATACCGAATAGGTTCAGTCCTATTGTCTCTCGTGCTAAGGATTCCCGCTCTTGATTATTGCCAAGCGTTTTACGCATCTGCGATGAATCATCCGAAACGTTGTATATATGTTCAAGAAACCTCAAGCGGTCATTATAGTCTGGAAACGGAATCTCTATCATTGGGATCTCTGGATTCACGGTGAGGTTCGGATGTATGTCAAATGTATTGTGAGTAACCAGCAGAACAACATGCCTGTGTCTTCGGATGCCTAAATCCGATGCCCAATTTTGGATCTGATTAAACAAGAGTTGTGATTCATCTCTGGCAACGTTGCTCAGTGATGGATCATTGGGTATGAGTTGCTCCAAGAAATCAATAACCAACCCGACTTTCGTTCTGCCTTGCCCCAGGAGATTATTTAACTTTTCGCGCAAGTCTTTGGAAGGCGAAGGGTCTATGTTCACGAATGGATCTTCATGTTCTTTATCGAACGCCAAGCTGGAATTAATTCTTGGACGCTTCTTTTCTCCCTCCGCTTCCTTTTGTTCCCGCGGATCAAGTTTTAACATTCTCTGCATGTTCTGCCATCGCCCGACATAAGGCAGCTGAATTCCGCGTGATGTATTATATCCGAGGACAAGTTGGCAGCCTAATACATTAAGCTGCTCCATAAGATATGCCTTAGTGGGCAAGTAGCCGTAAACATCATCATACAGCAAGTCATTTGCATTAAAATGGAGCAGAAATTGGTGGGCGGAACCTGCGTCGTAGTGTTTTTTGACTTCATCCCAAAACATTTTTTTCTCCGAGATTGGGTGTGAAATTTTTGGTAATCAGACGCGCCCAGGCAGGTACAAGAAGGGATAAGCGCGCTTTCAAAGCGCGCCTACATTATCTTAACGAGCGGTTTTGATGTCGCCCCAAGTGGTGGTTAATTTCGCTTGAGCGTCAACAGCCGTCGGCAAATCTTTTAGAGCCGCAATATCCTCTGCACTTAAAGCGCGGTTCCAGAGACGCACCTCGTCTATCGACCCTGCGAAGACATAGTTAAGCCGCTCACAATCCTGTCCGATCCGCCACGGATCGTCATTGGCATTTAGCGTACCCGGTACTGCGCCTTCTTCAACAACTTCACCATTAACATAAATCTTCGCCGTTGAACCGTCATTCGTAAAGCCGACATGAACCCACTCACCTACTGGTGGGAGATCCGTTGAGATGTCCGCTCTACCGCTTTCGGTCTCAAAACGAAGTTTAAAGACACCACCCTCACTAAACAGACCGTATTGTGTTCTTCCATTACAACCGCCATGAACAGATTTACCAACGAGCTGCCGCGTGCCGTTCCAATGGTCAGCGTTAATCCACGCCATGAATGTACATTCATTCACGTTTAAAATGGGACTGCTCTCAACTGTGACGAAAACATCACTGCCTTCACCACCAAACTTAAGTGCCTTCCCAAATTTTCCGTCAACCCACTCAGGGTTAGAAATTTCACCGTCATGACCGTTTCCACTCAAATCTGCAGCCAGTGAGCCTTGTCCTTCATCGTACGCATGGTGTAGGATAAGCCCATCTGAAAAATCCGCAGAGACAATTGGCGTAAACACCATGAGAGGTACTACAAAGAGAACTACGATCACGTACAGTGCTAACTTGGAAGTCAATATTGCGTTTTTCATGTCTGCCTCCGAAGTATAAAACATACATAAGACATTATAACAAGTTTTCACGAATACTGTCAAAGAAAAATTGAAATACTTTGGGAGCAGGTGTTTTGCTTGGGGTGTTTTTGCGGATTTCTGTGGATTGCTTGGGGTTTTTGATAGGGGTAACGAAATGTAGGCGGGCATTAGATTTTACAACCAAAAAACTTGACACACTAAACAAATTGTGGTATAACTAAACGAATTGTGGTATAATTGATAGCATCAAGTTGGCAGACATACACAGCATAAACGTCAGGTCGACTTAAACATTTCGGATGTATTGAAAGTTCCATTTTCGCCTCGAAAACCGTAAACTACTTTAGTTATGTTTCACCCGAACACTCCCACCAGTAGCCTCAATATAACGTTCCATATCGCGATCGCCTTGCTAACACTTACATTCACCGCAACCCGCAGCGAAGCGGAGGTCTATCCGTATAGATACGGAAACGACCAAAAGATCGTCACGATCAAAGGACTCCCGCTCGATTTATCGCGGTTCGATACGATCGCCAACGGATATATCCCGCATAAAGGTGGAAATGATTTCATCCTGATGAAGCAGTTCGATAAAAACTGCGGTCCCAACAGCGTCCAGATGTTACTCTACTACCACAGAAAACACCGACGACTCAAGGATATCTGGCGAGCAGCGGACATTGATACCGTCGCATTCGGAACAATACCCAGCGAACTCCGACAAGCATTTAATGAATTAGGGATCCCCGCACATTGGTATAGCAGAAGGACACTTGACGACTTGCGCCGTTACATCGATGAAAACCGCCCACCTATTCTGCTCCTGCGACTCTCAAATAGAGGGTATCACTGGGTGGTCGCCATCGGTTATGATACTCGCTGGGACGAATTCCTCATCGCCGATCCGAACGGACACTTCAAATGGTGGACAGCCGAGCAACTTAACGCCAACTGGTCACTCGAATGGCTACCCGAATTTGAGGCAAATGAAGAAGAGTGGTATGAATTCCAGATCGACATAGGCTTAATCAATAACATCCACCTTAACCCGCATACCGTAATCGTTCCGTTAGAAGCCCCCTCCTTTGAAACAAGTTACCTCGATTACTGGTCGGATATGCAAGCAATCGAGATTTATGGTGATCTTGAATTTCGCGGCGGCACGCGGGAATGGGAAGAGATCCTCACATTCCGAAATCCATTTAGCATTGTACAAGTCTCTGACATCGAACTCCTAACCTCCACAGGCACAGCACGTGTAGATGGATGGGAACGTCTCGACAACCGTTCAATTCGGCTCCGGGGCACAATTGAAGACGGTTGGTTTTTGCGGGGCAGAATGTGGGTCATCGTTCGGACCTTCTACTTCAACGATGTCGCCGCAGCAGATATAAACGCTGCTAAAGCACCGTCTGTGCTACCTATCAAAACATCGCTTTTACCAAACTACCCGAACCCATTTAATCCAGAGACTTGGATACCGTATCAGTTGGCAAAACCTACGGATGTCAGCATATCCATTTATGCCGCCGATGGAAAGTTGGTCAGAACATTAGCATTGGGGCATATGCCAGCAGGTATCTACCAGAATAAATCCCGTGCTGCCTATTGGGACGGCAAGAATGAACAAGGTGAACCCGTCGCAAGCGGAATCTATTTTTATACATTGTCCACGGAGTCCACACGCGACTCCGTTACAGCAGGCGATTTCACTGCCACAAAGAAGATGCTAATTCGGAAATAGTATCAAATGACCATAGAACTTCCTGACGGCTAATACACTGCCAACGGCAGCCACAACGACACCTCCGTCCCTTCACCGAGGATGCTTTCAATTTCGACACTACCACCATGCTCCTCAAGAATCCGTTTCACATTCGCCAAGCCGAGTCCGGTGCCTCGCGTCTTCTTGGTAAAGAACGGTTCAAACAGATACGCCAAATCTTCTTCTGGTATCCCGAGACCGGTATCAACGACCTTGATGCCGACCCTATCTTCATCCACAATTGTAGAGACCTTTAATGTGCCACCTTGCGGCATCGCCTCCAGCGCATTCAGGACAACATTCATAAACGCCTGCTTCAATTTATCTGAATCAAATTGAATTTCTGGGGTTACACTTGACACGTCTAATACTAACTCAATCTTGTGGTGTGCCAAGTTGGCTTCCATCAAATCCAAGACGGCTTGCAGGACAGGCACGAGCGGCTGTTGCGTGAGATTAAGGGCAGTAGGGCGCGCGAAATCCATCAACCCTTTAACGATCGTATCAATCCGCTCAATCTCCTCAAGGATATAACGCAGCGATTGCTGATGTCGTTCCTGCGACATCTCCGGTTTCTGCATCAACATCTGCGCTAACATCCGCATAGATGATAAAGGATTTCGGATCTCGTGTGCAAAAGAGGCGGACATCTTGCCGGCTGTCGCCAAGCGTTCCGCTTGAATCAACTGATTTCTTGACTGCTTGAGATCTCTCGTCATCTGATTAAAAGCAGCAGCGAGATCGCCGATCTCGTCGTGTGTTTTAAGTTCGCACTGCTCGTCTAAGTCTCCCGTCGCGACGCGCGTCGTCGAATCAACCAAAACCTTGATCGGGTTCGTTAAGTTCCTGCCAATGAGATGACTAATAAGGGCAACCAGTCCTATAACAAGTACAGCGATGCTGAACATGTACCATGTCAGCGTCCGTTTCGCTTCAGCAATCGCTTCCATCGGACGCAGTATGCAGTAAAATCGTCCGGGTTTCTGGGGCATGTAAAAAACTTTATACGGTTTCCCATCAAGCGTAACATCTCGTATAACAGATTTTCCATCTGGGTTCTCTAAGTGCGGTTTGACTTCACGCAACCGCATTTTATCTGCCAAATTCATCCAATCTTGTTCTATATCGGAGAGGTGTTCAAGCGTAGTGCCATTAAGCGTATAATCAGAACCAAAAATCATAATCTCAACGCTATAGGTGCGTTTTATTTTTTTTATGTTCTCCTCAAAATACAGATTAAAATACCCTGTTTCCCTGATGGTCTTGAGCCATGCTTCCGTTTCACGTGTAAACTGTTCACTGTACTTCCAAGCAAAGATCTCAATAGCGACCAAAGATAGCACAACAGCAACCAAGGCAAAAAGGAGCAAAAATGGGAGAACAATTTTGGTTTGAATGCTATACCGACGCATTGGAACCCTCTTTTCTTAGATTGCCACCATCAGCCGATTGTAAAAGTTTCGCACGTCGATTTCCGCCGATAATCTGATACTCGCGCGATAGGTTCTTTTTCGAGCACACAAAATCTCGGTTTTTCTGAAATTATGCACCCTTTTTGCCTACAAATCGCGTCACTAACAATTGAAGGCTCTTTTCAATTCAATTTCAAGGAGAATATATTGGCACAAGTCCTATCAGGTGATTCATTGAGGTTGTTGTTAGTATAATCCAAAGCAGTTGATATGTCAACTATGATTGTTTCGTTATACGTACTCCTACATTCAAAATAATTGGAGCAACTTGTCCTCGCAAGCGATATTTAAACCGAACAAAATCTGATCAAATATGTCTAATATATCGGAAATTGGGAACTTTTTGGCACGTACGGTGTGTATTAAATAATTCTACAACGATGCCCCGATAAACTGAGGCACTTGAAAATTAACTTTGCGCTCTACGGAGAAAATAGACATGACCTTTATTCCAAAAAACACCACTTTTTACACGGATGTCGAACTTGAACAGATTGATGAGAATGCGCTTGTCAATCAATTCCAAAACGGCGATACAGCCGCCTTTAATCCGCTTGTGCTTAAATATCAAAAGAAAATTTACAATCTCATGTACCAACGGGTTCGCGATCAGGAAACAGCAAAAGACCTCTGCCAAGAAGTCTTCCTGAAAGCGTTTAACGCACTCCCCACCTTCAAAGGCAGTTCAGCGTTTTACAGCTGGATTTACCGGATTGCCATCAATTGCAGCATCGACTTCCAGCGTCAGCGTAACCGTGGAAAGGTTCTTACGTTTGAAGAATTACCACTTGAAGCCGACGACATGCTAAAGATGGCGGACTCCCACCCGTCTCCCGAAAAACTTCTTGAGGAAAAGGAACTCGGGCTTATTATCCGAAAGGCGGTGAGGAAACTCCCACCCGGTCAACGCCGTGTCTTTAACCTGCGGCACCGAGAAGAACTCGCGATTAAAGAGATCGCAGCACTGCTAAACAGGTCGGAAGGCACAGTTAAAGCGCACCTACACCACGCACATCGGCAACTCCAAGGCATGCTTCGTCCCTACTTGCGGAATGAACCGCTTGAATGGAACGGAGAAATCTAATAAAAATCAATAGAGTAGATAAGTCTTGGCGCGAAAAAAACGAAAAACATGTCACATCCCCCGTGTCACGTGCCTTTTGCGCGTTACTGTGACGTTTGAAACGTCACAGTAAAACCAGAATCGAAAAGTCGCTATTTGGAGACCGCACCTATCGCGATGCATCGGGATTTGGAAATCCATCCTACAAGAGAACCGATGGTTCACTGCTGATGGTTTCCGATAGCCGACGGCTATCTTTCTGACAACTGAAAACCGATAACTGATAACTAATTGATATATAACTTGACAAAACTCCCCAAATATTGTATAATATATAAGGTTCGCTAATAAAAGAAACGACAATAGGTGGGATGGCTGAGTGGACGAAAGCGGCGGTCTTGAAAACCGTTATGGCGAAAGCCATCGTGGGTTCGAATCCTACTCCCACCGCCATTCATTAGGAGAGGTGCAGGAGTGGTTGAACTGGACTGCCTGCTAAGCAGTTATGGCGAAAGCCATCGTGGGTTCGAATCCCACCCTCTCCGTTCTAACGGTTTGCTTCGTAGCGAGAGTTTTCAGTAACGCGTTGTGGCAGTTGCGTTTTGCTTTCACGCCACAATCCGCTCTTAACTGATGACTCATAACTGATAACTATTACAATACGCGCCTGTAGCTCAGTGGATTAGAGCATCTGACTACGGATCAGAAGGCCAGGGGTTCGAATCCTCTCAGGCGCTTCAAAAGGGATTTATTGGACAAAATTTGGACCGCGACCGTTTCTGGATGCGACACGCACTTGAGTTAGCACGGCAAGCCGCCGAGAACGGGGAAGTGCCAGTCGGCGCAATCCTTGTTAGGGACGAGGTCCTCATTGCCGAAGCGTCCAACCTACGCGAACAGCGTGGCAACCCTATTGCACATGCAGAGATGCTCGCAATACAAGCAGCATCCGAAAAAATAGGGGACTGGCGGTTCACTGATACAACACTTTACGTGACGTTAGAACCCTGTCCAATGTGCGCGGGCGCAATTGTGCTAGCGCGCATTCCGAAGGTCGTTTACGCGGCAACAGACCCTAAATCAGGAGCTGCTGGTACCCTCTACAACATCCTTCAAGATGAACGGTTAAACCATCGGGTTGAAGTGACAAGTGGTGTGTTAGCAGAAGAAAGCAGTGCGCTGCTGAAATCCTTCTTTCAACAACGCCGGCACTGAACCGACAACTCTTGAAAAAAATTAAATCATAAGGAGAGATGCAGGAGTGGTTGAACTGGACAGTCTCGAAAACTGTTGTGGCGCAAGTCACCGTGGGTTCGAATCCCACTCTCTCCGTTTTTTGATATTTTCGAGTTGAAAGTTGAACGACGGCTAAATTTTGAAACTTCTGGGGCAGTAGCTCAGTTGGGAGAGTGCATCCCTCGCACGGATGAGGTCACGGGTTCAAATCCCGTCTGCTCCATTATGAAACCCTGATCTGGTATCAGATCGAAATTCGCTTTTGTACGCTTCACTACCATGAAGTGGACGCGCTTCATGACTCGTTTGGTGAGATGACCGTAAACAATTTTGGCGGAACTTCTAAGTTATACCCCGTCATACGATCGTACGGAGAGATGCAGGAGTTGGTTGAACTGGCATGACTGGAAATCATGTGTGCTGTTTTGCAGTACCGTGGGTTCGAATCCCACTCTCTCCGCCAGTTTTCTTATTTCTAACGCCTTGGCTATGCTAGGTGGGGAGGTAGCGGTGCCCTATATCTGCAATCCGCTAAAGCAGAACTGAATCCCCAGTACGCGGCCTGTTTCTGTGAGGTCTGTCCCACGTACGTAGTGTTGAGAGTTGGGTCTTGAGCAACGTGTGCTTGTTGAACCCCGTCAGGTCCGGAAGGAAGCAGCGGTAAATAAGTTACGCGTGTGACGCAAGGGTGCCTGATTTGAGCTAACGGCGCGGGCAACGCTTGGAGAGGTTTGTCAACTCTGGGTGCATAGTCATCTTTTGGGCATATCAACTGGACTGACTACATCTCATTCCCGAATTCGAGTCATACAATAGGACTTACGCAAACACTTTGCTGGCGAGGTTTCCGAACCGGAGTCCCGCTCGTTACTGAGAAGGGCACCAGCAATAGTTAATACAGAAAACTTCATCGGAAATCGCGTAAGTCCTAACAAGAAAGGATTGTGCGATGTCTTATGAAGTTCTCGCCCAAAAATGGCGTCCCCAAAATTTCAGTGACGTTGTCGGACAGGAACACGTTACCACAACGCTAAAAAACCAGATCCTGTCCGAACGTATCGGACACGCCTACCTTTTCTGGGGACCCCGCGGCACCGGTAAAACCACCATCGCTCGTATCCTTGCTAAAGCCGTTAACTGCCCGAACCGTATCCAAGAAACCGATTTTGACACTACCAAAACCGCCGAACCTTGCAATCAATGTGAATTTTGCAACGACATCTCACAAGGTCGATCCCTTGATGTATTGGAGATGGATGGTGCCTCGAATCGCGGTATTGATACGATTAGAGACCTTCGGGAAAACGTTAAACTCTCTCCAGCCACCTGCACCTATAAAATCTATATTATAGATGAAGCACACATGCTCTCAATAGAGGCATTCAACGCCCTGCTTAAAACGCTTGAAGAACCGCCACCTCACGTCATGTTCATCATGGCAACGACGGAACATGCCAAAATCCCAAAGACAATTAGTTCTCGCTGCCAAGACTTTGATTTTCGACACCTCGAAGATCAAAAGATAATTGAACGCTTGCAGCTAATCGTCAAAGAAGAAACAATTTCAGCGGATCTGGATGTACTCACACTCATTACCCGTCAATCTGAAGGCTGTCTACGGGACGCTGAAAATCTGCTGGAACGCCTCATCTCCTCCGCTGGAAAAGAACTGACAACTGACGCTGTCGAGCAAATCATTGGGCTTAGCTCCAGTTCGCTGCTCCGAGAACTAGCAGAAGCACTGACCGAACGAAATCTCGCAAAAAGCCTAAAAACACTAAACAACTTAACGAAACAAGGGACTGATCTATCACAATGCCTCGATCAACTGATTAGTTATTTTCGTGATCTGCGACTCTTAGCAATTGATGACAACTTAAGTGAATTGATCCAGAGTCCCCAATCAGACGTGTCGGAACTCAAGCAGAAGGCTGAGCAGCTGTCGGTAAACAGGCTATCACGGATCATCAAGATTTTAATGTATACCGACCGTGATATTAAACAGTATGGGTATCCACAACTACAGTTAGAAGCCGCACTCATCCAACTTAACTCACTTGAAGAAGGGATCCCTCTTCAGGAAATTATTGACAAACTGTCCGCATTAGAACAGAAGTTTGACGCTGCGGGGATTTCCGCCCCATCACAGCAGCAACACCCACCGCCAGATGCGAATCTACCTGACAGGCAAACCGCATCATCGCAACTCCCTTTCCCAACAAACCAAGAATCCCTTACTTCAGACACACCCGATTCAGGAAAGGATACCGCGGACACACAATATAATCAACGAGAAGCAACTTCTGCTTCACCGACCCCGAGCGCACCAACGGCTTTGTCAAGTCCACAAGGATCCCGAAACCTCACAGACCTGCCTTCATTTTGGGACGACGTAAAATCACAACTCCCTATGAAACTCAAATACGGTTTGTTAGAAGGGTCTGTTCCCTCTGTGAACGGTACAGACACAGTTAAAATCGCATGTTCACCTACAAATCTCTCAATCGTCACGGATGAAGACCGGAAAACTATAGCCGACGCACTAACACAGATCATAGGAATGCCCGTGAAAATCGAGTTGGCTACCTTAGATACCGTACCGGAATCAGCATCTTCTCAAGATGCGACCGAAAAAGGAGAACGAAAAACATCGCTCATGCGGAAAATTGAAGCTCAAGACGATCCGCAACTCAAAACTGCTCTTGAACTTTTTGATGCTACTGTCTTGGAAACTCAATAATCACTGCTTTCTAAAATGAAGTTTAATGAAATATTTGGGTAATTCTATGTTCCGCCAAACCCGGTAGGTGCGGTGTTTTTGCTGAGGTGCTTCCTCTAAGCAACCGCACCGGACTTCCACAAGAAATTACCCGATTAAATTCTTAATCTTCATATTCGAAAGCGTATCTATGAGGAAATTTTTACCCACCAAGTGCTTTGTAACAAATGGTAACAAAACAGGAACCTATGTAGACACCACGAAAAGCTACTTGATGACAGGACCAAAACTATGAAAATGAATGACCTGATGAAACAGGCACAACAAATGCAAAAACGGATGCTTGAAATCCGGGAAGAACTCGCAAACCGAACCGTTGAAGCAACTGTCGGAGGCGGGATGGTAACCGCTGTCGTTAACGGACAACAAGAAGTTATCTCACTCCGAATTACACCGGAAGTTGTTGATCCAGAAGATACTGAAATGCTTGAAGACTTAGTTGTAGCAGCAGTCAATGAGGCATTGCAACAATCACAAGAATTGATGTCCGCGGAAATGAGCAAACTGACCGGCGGTATTAAAATTCCGGGACTCCCGTAACCAAGGATAGCAAGAGCACATAACGTTACGTCCTCTGTCACTCTGCTACGGGAATTAGCACAAAAATCCATGCAAGAATACCCGAAACCGCTTGCGAAACTCATCACCGAACTCCAAAAGCTACCGACGATCGGCCAGAAAACAGCACAACGTTTAGCTTTTTTTATGCTAAAGTTACCTGATGTTGAAACTGCCAAAATTGCGGAAGCCATTGCGGAGGTGAAACAACAACTCTCTTACTGCGACGTGTGTGGTACTATTACCGATACGAACCCGTGCTATATCTGTACCAATCCACGCCGCGACCAACGGGTAATTTGCGTCGTTGAAGAATCAGACGATCTTTGGGCAATTGAGAGGACTAATGGCTATACCGGACTCTATCATGTACTCGGCGGCGTTCTATCACCTTTAGACGGAACAGGTCCCGATGAACTCGGAATTAACACACTCTTTCAAAGAATCCGAGAATCCACTACAAACGCACAGCCAGTACAAGAAGTCATCCTCGCAACCAATTGGACAACAGAAGGGCAAGCAACCGCACTTTACCTGATACAACACTTGGAAATGTTTGAAATCACAGTCACCCGAATTGCTCACGGTATTCCCGTCGGTGGAGATCTGGAATACATTGACGAGGTGACCCTTGCAAAAGCACTCGAAGGCAGGCGGAAAGCTTAAATGAGAACGCAGCGGTTTGTCCCACTTTTAATTATCCTGTTCTGCGGTGCGCTTAGCATCACGTGTAAGCCAGCAGATTCAGACAACCGAAACACCGAATCAAGAGATGCTGCCGACTTTAGCACTGCCACAGCCCGCCAGGCGAATGTAATCTTTGATGCACAACGTGCGTTTACAATGTTAAAGAAACAGTGCGAATTCGGTCCAAGACCCCCAGGGTCAAAGGCACACCGTGAGACCCAGAACTATCTATTTGCTGAACTTCAGAAATACGCAAACAGTGTCGTCCTTCAACCGCATACGTACAAAGCAGAAACCGAAACGCTGCACTTGAATAATATCTTGGCAGAGTTCAGACCGGGGTCCCCACCCGTTACGGGGAAGGGGCAGAACGGAGAAACAATTCTACTCGCGGCACATTGGGATACGCGCCCGTTCGCAGACCACGATCCAAAACCAGAAAATCGGGATAAACCCATCCTCGGTGCCAATGATGGTGCGTCCGGCGTTGCTGTCCTTCTCGAAATCGCCAGAGTATTAAAAGAGCATCCACCACCACAGCGAGTTGTTATTGTCCTTTTCGATGGTGAGGATTACGGCAGATCCATCGACGATATGTTTATCGGCTCCCGATTTTTTGCCCGAAATCTCGGAAAATGGAAACCAGACTATGGAATCCTATTAGATATGGTCGGCGACAAAGATTTGACGCTACCGATAGAACGATTTTCTTGGGAAGCGAATCGTGCCTTTACTGAGGCAATATGGAATCGAGCGACAACACTCGGTTTAGCTCCCTTTCAACAACGCCTGGGTCAGGCAATTATGGATGATCACGTCCCATTAATCAAAGTAGGAATCCCGATGGTTAATATCATCGACTTCAATTATCCATATTGGCATACAATTGAAGATACCGTCGACAAATGTAGTCCCAAAAGCCTCGAAGTTGTCGCTACTCTCGTTATTAGCATTGTTTACGACGGACTTTAATAGGACCTACGCAATTCCTTTGTAGGTGCGGTTTTGCGGCGTACTCGCTCAAATACGATCTGCGCTCCTAACTGCACCTACTGTGTGGTAATGGACGGAATTCCATGAGTTTGCGTAAGTCCTGCTTATTATCAAATTCATGTTTGATCAATAGTTGTATTTCCCTTTATGGTGTTAGGGTAAAACGATGAATACCTATCAAAAACATTATGACGTTATCGTAGTCGGTGCTGGACACGCAGGTTGTGAAGCCGCACTCGCCGCTGCGCGAATGGGGTGCGAAACCCTTATCGTCACTATTAATCTCGATACAATCGCCAAGATGTCCTGCAACCCTGCTATCGGTGGACTCGCCAAGGGGCATCTCGTTAAAGAGATAGACGCACTCGGCGGCGAAATGGCAAAAAACATTGATAAAACCGGGATTCAATTCCGACGCTTAAATACCAAAAAGGGACCTGCGGTACGTTCCAGCCGCGCACAAGCCGATAAAAAAGCGTACCAAGATGAAATGAAACGCGTCTTGGAAGCACAACAAAAACTTGACATCAAACAGGTGTTGGTTGAAGAACTCCTCGTCGAAAACGGAAAGTGCATCGGAATCTTGAGCCAGACGCAAACCGCTTATTTCGGAGATACCGTAATTCTGACAACGGGGACCTTTCTGAAAGGTATTATCCATATCGGTGATGTCTCATACAGCGCAGGCAGAGCAGGTGAATCTTCCGCTGAGAAACTCTCAGAAAGCTTTTTAAGTCTCGGGTTCGAGATCGGTAGGCTTAAAACCGGCACACCGCCACGTGTCAATGCGCATACCGTCGATTTCAACCAGATGGAAATCCAACCCGGTGACGAAAATCCGCTACCTTTCTCATTTTCAACCGAACGAATTACACAGTCCCAACTCCCGTGCTATCTAACTTACACAAATGAAAACACACACGATGTCATTCGCGAGAACCTCCATCGCTCCGCAATGTACAGCGGCCGTATTGTTGGCATCGGGCCCCGTTATTGTCCGTCAATTGAGGATAAAGTCGTCCGCTTTTCCGAAAAAACAGAACATCAAGTCTTCGTAGAACCAGAGGGACGAGACACTGATGAAATTTATCTCAACGGTATCTCCGCGAGTCTACCTGAAGATGTACAGGTAGAGATGGTGCATAGCATCAAAGGGTTAGAAAACGCTGAGATTATGCGCTTCGGATATGCCGTAGAATACGATTTCGCACCAGCAACCCAATTACAACCAACACTTGAAACAAAACAGGTACCGGGACTCTATTTCGCAGGACAACTCAACGGCACCACTGGGTATGAGGAAGCCGCCGCCCAAGGGCTTATCGCTGGTATCAACGCCGCTTTAAAGGTTAAAGGCGAACAACCTCTCGTTTTGGATAGGGCGCAAGCATATATAGGCGTGCTTATCGACGATCTGGTTACGCTGGACATCCGGGAACCTTACCGTATGTTCACATCACGCGCTGAATACAGATTAGCACTACGGGAGGACAACGCCGATTTGCGACTCACCGAAATCGGTAGGCAAATCGGATTGGTTGATGACGACAGATACCATCAATTCCAAACGAAAGCAACGGACATCGAAACAGAGTTGAAACGGTTACAGGAGACACTTCTTAAGCCGACTACAGAAACTGTGGACAATTTGGCAAATATCCTTAAGACGGGCGAACTAAAGCAACCCACATCGTTGGCAGACCTCTTGAAACGTCCGGAACTCTGTTATGAACACATAACACAAATCGTACCGCCTGTTGAGATACTGCCACCAGCCGTGTCGGAACAGGTAGAAATCCAGATTAAATACGACGGATATATCCAACGACAGCAGCGACAGATTCACCAATTTAAGAAATTGGAAAATTTTCAAATTCCAGACACATTTAACTATGCCAACGTTCAGGGACTAAAGACAGAGGCACGAGAGAAACTCGCAAAGATTCGTCCTGCCTCTATCGGGCAAGCGTCGCGACTGCCCGGTGTTTCGCCAGCCGACATTTCGATCCTGACGGTTATGCTTCATCAACAAAAAGCCAAATAATTTGGCAAAGGACATGCACGCTTTAAAAGAGACGTTTGATCAGCATGGATTCCCTTTAACGACACAGCAGGTAGCACAGTTTGACCGCTATCGCACCGAACTGCTCCGGTGGAATAAACATATAAACCTAACAGCAATTACAGATGAAAATGAGATCATTCACAAGCATTTTCTCGATTCGTTGAGTGTTTTAGAACATATTTCACTTAAAAGTGGTGATGCTGTGATTGATGTCGGAACAGGGGCAGGGTTCCCTGGAATCGTCCTGAAAATCTATGTGCCAGATATTCGACTAACGCTTGTTGAAGCATCAAAAAAGAAAGGAAGTTTCCTAAAATTTCTGATCTCACAACTGAATCTTGACCAAGAACTCGTCTACAGACACTTTGACAAAGGCGCGAGT
The DNA here is from genome assembly GCA_003635255.1 of Candidatus Poribacteria bacterium. Taxonomy (GTDB): domain Bacteria; phylum Poribacteria; class WGA-4E; order WGA-4E; family WGA-3G; genus WGA-3G. The sequence goes on from PYJC01000137.1 coordinate 16,329, forward strand.
TCTTGGTCAAATCAAAAAGTAAATACTGAAGTACTGACTGAACGTGCGGAAGTTTGTGCACGAGACCCTGATCGCGTTGGTGCCTATGATTGGGTCTTCACTCGTTACGTCGCAACTATCCAAGACTCGGCGGCGTACTGCCTACCGTTCCTAAAATCAAGCGGGAAGTGGGTAGCTTACAAGTCCGGAAAAGAGATAATCAATAGTGAAATTGACAACAGCACCACACACCTTAGCGCGCTCGGTGGATGCGTTGAAACTGTCTTTACCAATTCAAAACTCAACCGAGGTTATGTTGTAATGCACCGTGTTAACACAAAGGAATAAAAGCCTAAAAAGAAACACTAAGGATAAGTCTTATGAATTTTGAGACAACAATCGAGACGGGCAATATCTCCACCCTTCATGTTGAAGGTAAAATCCTTGGAAATGCTACCGATACTTTTCGCAAGGAAATGGAACTGCAACTTCAAACGGGGCGCGATAAATTAGTCGTTGATCTAACGAACGTTTCGTTAATCGACAGCAGTGCGTTGGGCGCAATTGTGACCACCTTAAAATACTGTCAGCAATCAGGTGGAAAATTGGTTTTGCTTAAACCACAGAAAGCAGTTCAAGAAGTTTTGGAGGTAACGCAGCTCGCAACCGTTATTGAAATTTATGATACGGAGGAGGCCGCGCGCGCCGCTTTCTCGTAATAACAGGAACCGGGCAAATCGGGCACACCCTCGGTAAAATCCGGGTTTAAAGGTGTCTGAGTTTAGACAGAAAGCGCGCCGACACGCATCAACTGGAAACATGAAAGACAAAAATCGTACAGAACGTTTTCGGTTTAAGGTTGGGCTACGCGGTCAACAGGTGGTCCTTTTTCTGTTAGTCGCACTTATGCCACTGTTCGCCGTTTCACTGGCGATCAAGGTGTTGGGTGAAGATGCCCTAAAAGGAACTGTCGGTGAAAATCATGTGCTGCTGGCGCAAGAAAAACTCGCTCACGTCGATAATGCTATTTCCGAGAAAATCGCAAAAATCCAAGCTGAACTCCCAAATATCCGACCAGCAGTTATGAATTCCAACACCGCTAACGGGAGCGAAGCCGTATTTTTTAAGGTTTGGACGAAACTCGTGGATAGTATCCGTCTACTTGAAACCTACGCCGGAAACAAAACTGAGGTAACTATTACCAATGCATCCGGACACGCGCTCCGTTCAAACAACGAAAAACTCAAATACTTTACCGAAAAAGGCCTACCTCACCAAGTGAACAACACAACCTGGTGGCAGCGGGCATACAACAACGGCATAGGTTACCCATTCGCTGAAGACATCCGTTATGATAAAACACGAAAAGTACATCTGTTACCAATCGCACTCCCAATACGTGCAAGATCCCAAGCCGCGGCAGCAACTGCTGAAAATAACACCGTCGGTGTGTTGAGGATTGTACTGGTACTCCCTGAACTCACACGTATTGTGGAGTCGAGCCTCGAATTGGAGAAAACGCATACCATCTTAACAGATGAATCCGGTAAAATTATTGCCGCTTCATCGGAAAGCGGGTATCAAGTAGATACCTACATAGAAATGAACAACGCAGCAGAGGAAGCAATTATCGAGGCTAAAAGAGGCGAACACGGAAAATACTACGATTATGAAGCTGAAGGTGAAGCCGATAGCTTCAACGAACCGCGGGTCTATGGTTGGGCGCGAACCCGCCCCTCACCTGCAAAGTGGAAGGAGCGACAAAACTTCAGCAACTGGATCGTCTTTATTTCTCGTCCAACGGCTTCGGCTTATGTTGGAATCGTCAAATTAAACAACTATATTTTTTATGTTACCATTGTGTCAAGTTGTATCGTTGTACTTATTGCATGGTGGGCAGCACAACGGATCGCAACACCTATATTGAAAGTGGCACAAGCCGCACGTAGTATTGGGCAAGGTGAATTTGATAGCGAAATTGTCGTTGACAGCGATGATGAAGTCGGCACCCTCGCTGAAGAATTCAACGAAATGCGCCGAAACCTGAAAACCGCAGTTGATAAACTCACCCGAGAGGAGAGAAAACTTACCGCCATCGTTGATAATCTCGGTGAAGGGCTGATTGTTGTTGAACCCACGGGACATGTACTCTACGTCAATCCTGTGGCTGAACGACTCCTTAACCTCGGAGAAACCGCTGGTTACAAAAACTATATCACAATTGACACAGAAACCAGCGCAATTCGCTGGACAAAAGCATCAGAATCAACCGGAGAACCCCAAATACAAGAAACACAAACGGTTGATATGAAAATTCTTTCTGCCTCACAACGTGAAATGGCACAACACCAAACGATGATTGTAGAGATGAGTGTCAATGGACATCAACTCAACGGTGATGAGGCTCGGGTCCTCCGCATTATAGCCAGCCAGTTTCCTGATGCAAGCAACAACATCGCCGGCACAGTCTATGTCTTTGATGACGTTACAAATGAACACGAAATAGAGCAAATGAAATCGGAGTTTGTGTCCCTCGTGTCGCATGAATTACGAACACCGCTAACTTCCATCATCGGCTTTATTTCACTGATACTTGATGGGAAAACCGGCGAAATTAATCAGAAACAGCACGAAAGTTTGAGTCGCGCACACCGTCAATCAAAGCGACTCGCTGTCCTTATTAACGATCTGCTTGACATCTCCCGAATTGAAGCCGGACGTATTGAGATGAAGCAGGAGCAAGTACAGATAGATTGGATAGCAAAACGGCGAATCGAAGAACTCCGTCCACAAGCAGATGAGAAATCTATCTCGCTACGCCTGGAGACACCGCCGAACTTACCGCTGATGATTGCCGATGCTGACCGGATTGGACAAATTTTTATCAACCTTATCGGAAACGCTATTAAATTTACGCCCGATAACGGACAGGTGACGGTCAGAATATCAAAATCTTCTCACAATGGGAGTGAACAACACGACGGTCTTCACATTGAAGTTATCGACACGGGACCAGGTATCCCCGCTGAAGAGAGAGAAAAGGTTTTCGATAAATTCAGACAACTCGGAAGTGTACAAACTCGACAACAAGGCGGGAGTGGCTTAGGGCTCTCAATCGCTTCTGGAATCGTCGAAGCACACGGTGGAAAATTATGGGTAGACACTGGAGATAACGGACAAGGGTGCAACTTCCAGTTTTTTATTCCGTTGGAAAAGGGCAAAAATGGCTGAAACGATTTTAGTCGTCGATGACGATCTGGATATACTTGAACTACTAAAGATGAACCTTGAACCAGAAGGCTACAAGGTACAAACCGCAAGTGATGGAGACAGCGCAGTGCAAAGTGCCTGCACAGATCCACCAGACCTGATCCTTCTGGATGTGATGATGCCACATAAAAATGGATTCCAGGTCGTAGAAGAACTAAAAGATATAGAGGAGACAAAAAACGTTCCAATCATTCTCGTTACGGCGCGCGGGCAGACGGAGGATAAAGTCCGAGGTTTGGATACCGGTGCCGACGATTACATCACAAAACCCTTTGATTTACGCGAAGTAACCGCCCGTGTTGAAGCCGTCCTCGGCAGAACTCGACCCATTAAATACATCAATCCGCTTATGCGCGCAATGGGAGACGGGTTCAGCGAAAAGGGGCTCGAACAACTCGCAGGACATCTTCAAGCCGCCGCTGCTATTCAGAAAAAATTATTACCGGAACAAGCACCCAATATTGATGGATTTGACATTGCAACCCTCTTACAAAGTTCTACATCCGTCTCCGGCGACTTCTACGATTTCATCCCGTTGAGTGAAACACAGATCGGAATTGTTCTCGGTGATGTAAAGGGAAGTGGTATTCCAGCAGCACTGCTGATGGTGATGATTCGGACAGCACTCCGACTACTCTGCCATGAGGAAGAGGCACCCGCTTCAATCCTTAAACGGATTAATGACTTAGTCGTCCAAGACACCGAAGCGGATCTATTCGCAACAATGATATACGGGATATTAGACACAACCGATTCAACCTTTACCTATTCAAACGGTGGACACTGCTATCCATTTCACTGGACTCAGGACCGCAATATAACCCGCTTAAAAACAGGCGGTATGTTGATAGGGGCATTCAAGGAAGCAACATTCACAACCGATTTCTGTCTCATGGCACCTGGCGATATCATCGCTTTCTATACCGATGGTATCACTGAAACAGGAATTGGAGATAACACGAATTCCGAAGGGAATCAAAGTATAGCCACAAGTCCAGAATCAGATGATAGCAACGAAGACGCAATACTGACCGATATCTTCTACGGCGGGGATAGGCTTGCCGCTTGTCTCTCCGAAAATACTTCACTATCAGCATCAGCGTTATGCGAAGCCATTGTTGAAGATTTAGCACGGTTCAGTGGAAGCACACAAACCCATGATGACAGGGCTTTAATTGTTATAAAACGCGATGTCTAAAACACAACGGGCATGCCGTGGCGGCACTTCCCGTATAACAAAATAACGAAAGACCGGACTATTCTCAAGTCCGTCTTGTAGACACCCTTGGAAAACATCCAAGGACACAGAGAAGGAGCTTCAGACGTGGGCGAGAGGACTGAACAAGCTATTACGCTTTCTCTCCCAAGCTCAATGCAACATGTTTACCTACTCAAGGCTGTTGTTACCGAAATTCTGAACGAGACGGATTTCGATGAAGACACCCAAGAGCAGATTAACATTGCTGCCATTGAAGCGGGTACAAACGCGATTAAAAACAGCAACAGAGAGGATACAGGCAAACAAATAACTTTTCAGTTAATGCCGACTGAAAACGAACTTATTGTTAGCACACTCGAGGAAAGCGAAGTATTCAAACATAAAGAAACCGAAACCGCACAGGTTATTATGCTTTCTCTTCCAAGCTCAATGCAACATGTTTACCTGCTCGACGTTGTCGTTACCGAGATTTTAAAAGGAACCGATTTCTCTGAGGAAACTCAAGAGCAAATTAACCTCGCCGCCATCGAAGGGGGGACAAACGCAATCAAACATGGCAATAAAGAGGATCCACGCAAAAGAGCATCGATCCAGTTTATTCTTGATGAAGATAAATTAACTATTGTTATTGAGGACGAAGGCGACGGATTCACACGCCAAGAGGTCGCCGACCCACTTGATCCAGCAAATTTGCTCAAAAGCAGTGGTAGAGGCCTATTCCTCATGGAAGCCTGTATGGATTCCGTAACCTATGAAGCCAATGGCACCATTATCAAAATGGTTAAACACCTGGTAGAACTGGAGGCACAATGATATTTACTTCAAATTTTTATAGATCTCATACCACTCAGCCTACCAGAAAGATGTCTTAAGACCTATTTTATCCAATACATCCAAGCCTTTCCGCATATAGGATGCAACATATAAGCATCGAATTTCATCAAAGCGGATGGACAGGCATCGTATGCAGCAATTGCCGCTTTAGGTTTGGGACTATTTTACATTTCAAGGAATTACTATGCAAGTTAATGTTCGACATAAAGGCAATATTACAATTTTAGATATTGAGGGTAAAGTTATTGGAGCAGATGCCTTAGCCCTTAAATCCATCATTGACCAACAGATTGAAGCAGCGAATAACGAAGCGGAACAGGAGGAAAAACTCAATTTAATTTTAAACATGGAACGGGTCCAGATGATGGACAGTTCCGGTTTAGGCGTGCTTGTCGCTTCTTACACCACCATTCGCAGGAATGACGGACGCGTCGTACTTCTCAATCTCGGAGGCAACATCAGAAGTCTTATTGTTATGGCAAAACTGATGACAATTTTTGACTGCTACAATACAGAAGCAGAAGCTATCGGTCATTTCCTATAGGTCTAAGCGGAATAGTTATCATGCTTCGCAGTGAGAACAGTTAAAGAGAGTTTCTGTAGCAGATACAGCAAACAGCACTGCCACAGGGTGACTCTTAACTGAAAACTGATAACCGAAAACTGAAAACCATTATCACTGACAACCGATAACTGAAAACTACTAAAATATGGAAGCACGTATCTCTACTGACACCGCACAGAGCATCAATTTATGGTACAAATGCACCGGGTGCAACGAATTTGTTTTCAGAGGTGAACTTGAACGGAACCTTTACATCTGCTCGCACTGTGGTGTTTTATTTCCTTTACTCACTGAAAAACGTCTCGAGTACCTACTCGACGATCCTTCAGCAGCAAAAATTAGATCAACTAACGCCGCTGGCATCACTGCCGAGGGAACGATCTCAGGGTATCCCGTCTCTCTTTTCATCGCTGATATGGATGTGATTCCAAATGAGATTGACGTGTCCCTTCTCCTTGCAGCCATTGAAAACGTTTTACAAAAACGGATGCCATTAATCACGATTGTCGCATGCCAACCGGAGGGATCCGAAGAAACTTTGACAGAAACCAGCTATTTGACAATGCAACTGGAGCGATTAGTAGACGCTGCACTTCCTCATATCACTGTTCTGACTGAAACAGACATATATCCACTTGCCACGCATCTTCCTGTCGGCGAATTGGTTATTGCGGAAAGCACAGCAGCACCCCAAAAAACGGCACACCCAAATCTACAACCCGCACCGCATGCCCCGGAAGAACAACTCCTTACGCAGCTCTCAACCTCAGAACCCCAGAGAGAACCCGACATAAGTATTGACTGCTATATCCCGCGCGAAGAACTTCCTGACATGTTAGGACGATTGCTGAAATTTTTTTCGGTATAACCGCCAGACGCAACACCTCCTACTATTTATGGTAAAACCCAAAAATAAATAGACATTCTTCCCGCACTGGTAGGCGAGGTTTCTAACCTCGCCGGTGCGGAGTGTCCAATTAATTCTCAACTTTACTATATATATGTTAGATGTAAGTCAAGGACCCACCAACCGTTGGAGCGAAAATGAAAAAAAACGTTTCGGGCAACGATCTGAGGACTCTAAGAAACCTCAACCAACAATCCAATCGAATCGCCTCCATTACACAGAAATTTGAGGAAACCTTCGGCAGCTCGCCTATATTCATCGCATCCGCCCCTGGCAGAGTGAACCTCATCGGTGAACATACAGATTACAACGACGGTTATGTGTTTCCAGTCGCCATTGATAAATATATTAATATCGCCCTACGTCAGCGAACTGACCGACGTGTCACACTACACGCATCAGATGTCAACGATACTTCGGAATTCGACCTTGATGCCCTCCATACTATCCCACAACAAGCCCCTGCCTGGAGCCATTACCTTATCGGTGTCGCATCTCTCCTCCAAGCATCAGGGAGAAAAATAGCAGGGATAGATGCCGTTATCACTGGCGATGTACCGATTGGCGCAGGGTTAAGTTCTTCAGCCGCACTTTCAGTCTCTGCCACACTCGCTTTTTTAGCTGCAGGCTCTGAACTTGAAGCATTAGAATCAGAAAATGATAAGAAAGAACTCGCAGCATTATGCCAACGCGTTGAACACGAATTTGCCGGAGTTAACTGTGGTATCATGGACCAGACAATCTCACTGTTAGGGAAGGAAAACCATGGACTGTTCCTTGACTGTCGCTCGCTTGAATATGAGCATATTCCGCTTAATTTGGCTGGTCACTACATTACGATCTGCAATACAGAAGAATTACCGGCGTTAACACAAAAGAGATGTCGGTATGTCATTGAAGAAAATACGCGTGTATTAGAGGCAGTTTCTGTCCTCAAAATACCTACAGAAAAAACAGGCGAAGCACTCATACAATTTGGTAATCTAATGAACGCCTCACATAACGGACTGCGCGACGATTATGAAGTCAGCTGCAAGGAGTTAGATCTACTTACAGATATCGCACGTAGCATCACAGGGGTGATTGGAAGTCGCATGACAGGTGCCGGTTTTGGAGGCTGCACCGTTAGCATCGTTCATAAAGACGCTTTAGAACCGTTCCAGACCCGTGTCCGAAAAGAATACCACGAACAGATCGGTATTGAACCTGAAATTTATCTCTGCAATGTTGGGGACGGCGCACAAGTTTTGCGGATTTTTTAAATATTAGGTTTCTGCTGTCAAAACCACCTAACTGAACCGCAAGGAAATATAAAATATCAACTAAAAAACCAAAAACGTAAGCCGTAATGGAATGGAGGCGACTCTACGGAATGGGACTTCAAGGGTCAAAATCACCTAACCGAACCGCAAGGAAATATAAAAAGATGGAAACAACGAAACAGAGTATCGGTGTTGACCTCGGTGGAACAGATATTAAAGCCGGTTTGGTCTCATCAGAAGGTGATGTTTCTTGCCGCGTCGTAGTCCCTACAGATGTAGAAACCGGTGGTCCTAAGGTGGTAGCTGCGCGGATCGCTGAAGCCGTTCGACAAGTACTTGTAAAAGCAGAAACAGCAGCGTCTAACGCAACACAGCAATCTTTACTAAACAGTGCCAGAGAATCTCGATCCGATGATACAGCATTTGAAATTGGTGTCGGACTCGGTTCACCGGGACTCATTATCGCCGAAACTGGGGTCGTCCACTTTTCACCAAACTTTCCGGGTTGGAGCGACATCCCTCTTGTTACCTATGTCAACACAGAACTATCAAAACTACACGCCCCAAAACGTGCTGCAGATATTAATAAACAGTACAAGCCTGTCCTGAGAGGGATGGACAACGACGTGAATGCAATGACTTTAGGTGAACTGCATCACGGGGCAGGGATCGGATACAAGAATCTGGTCGCATTGACACTCGGTACAGGTGTAGGTGGCGGGGTAGTGATTGATGGTGAAGTTTATCACGGGAGTCAGAACACCGCGGGGGAATTAGGTCATACCGTCGTCGAACCGAACGGTCGTTATTGTGGGTGCGGCAATCAAGGGTGTCTTGAGGCTTACGCTGGGGCAAAAAATATTGTTGAACGGATTCAGGAGAAGATAGAGACAGGACGCAACACGATTTTAACCACTGCAACGAAAAACGGAGCAGCTCTCACACCGCGAACGATAGCAGAGGCAGCACAAGCAGGCGATAAACTCGCAATTGAGATCTTTGCTGAAACGGGACGGTATATAGGCATTGCGCTTACCTCAATCGCACATATTCTCAATCCGCAAATCGCGATTATCGGTGGCGGTATAGCGGAAGCCGGTGAAAGCCTGCTCTTTGAACCCATTCGGACCGAACTTTCTAAACGGGCAATGGACATCCCGGCACAGATGAAAATCGTAAAGGCACACCTCGGAAATGATGCTGGCATTGTCGGTGCCGCGATGCTCGCTTTTTAATTTTTTATAGTAAAACCCGAAAATAAGAGGGCACTTTGGAAAACACAAAACACCTCACCATCGCTGGCGAGGTTTGTAACCTCGCCCTTCTACAATGTTTAATTAATTGTAGGTTGTAGGTTTTACTATAAATATCGTGTTTCTGCAATGTAATGGAGTTCTCTCTGCGAAGCATCTACGGAATGAAACTTCAAGCTTAACCAAGAACGCGATTTCAGATATTTAGAGGATAATGCGCGCGTTCTTGGTTAAAAATCCACCTAACCGAACCGCAAGGAAATATAAAAATGCAGGTTTCTATATTGAAATGCGCGCGTGTTCGGGACCTGCTGTAGAAAAACTCGCAAGCGCGCTGTGGAGAAACCAATGAAAAATCAGACAAATTTGCTGAAAACTTTAAACCGAAACCTTCAAGGCGGAAACCAGAGCAATCGAAAAATTGCCGACCTACCACCGGTATCTGTCTTACAACTTGTAGCGGTACTCTGCTTGTCATTAATTCCACTAAGTTGTGCAAAGGTGTCAGATTTCGTAAAAGACACCTTCCAACCAGAAGTGATTGTCCCTGTCTTTGACCCTGATGCTTACATTATGCCGCAGACAGGCTCCGTCGGTTATGTTAAAAACGGCATCAAGGCAATGGCGGTACCGCTCAACGACGTGAAGGCAGTCGATGCATTCGCTATCTTTATCTATAACGGGACAGACCACTGGATCTCCTTCAAAAAGAAGGACTGCCAGATGCTTGACGGCACCATGAATGTTACAAAGCCAATTGACAAATCACAGGAATCCTTTTATCTGAAAAAGAATTTTAAACCGACGCTGCCACCCGAATTTGCAGCGGAAGTGTTCCGATGGGATAAAGCCATCAGAATACAAGGGGATCCCGCAGTCCTGCCGAGAGCAGACATTGAAAAAACCACGGTGATGCCGAGGCAACACGCAAGATTCTTCCTCTATTTCCGAAAACGCAGTATTAATTATAGCAACTTACGGATCATTGTGCCAAGAGTCACAAGCGATTTCAATGACCAGCAAACAACGTTCGTCTTCAAATTTAAGGTGCAACGCGGCTAATCTGAGGTCCCTGCTTACCAGTTACCAGAAGGGAAGCTTCTTTATTGGTTACTGGTTACTGGCCACTGTTAACTACTCCTTTTGTTTTTTGCTCCTTGCACTCTGTTTGAGTTGCACCTTGCCCGAAAGTGAAATCGCGCAGCCTGTCGAAATTCTCCCATCAAACCGTGAACGGAAGCCTGCTCTAATAGTAGGTATCAACTACATAAAAACACTCGGCAACGCTGGACAAGGCGCAGGTGAATTTCAGACACCCTTAGGACTCGCAATAGATGAAGCTGATAGAATCTACGTCGCTGACGCGGGGAACAATCGGGTACAAGTTATTGATGACCTCGGAAATTTCATCACAGAATTCGGAGGACGTGGGTGGCGAATAGGCGAGTTCGATCAACCAGCAGATATAGCTTTAAGCTTCCAACGAAGTTACCGCCTCTATGTCGTAGATACAGGCAACAATCGGGTACAATACTGCAACTTTGTGGATCAGATTTTCTACCCACTCAGTGAAAATGTAGATGACATCCTGCTCGATCAACCCGAAGGCATCGGTATCGGGCGGAAGGGTGAGGTCTATATCGTAGACACGGGCAACCATCGCTGGATTGAATTCAATGTCGCAGGAGTCCCAGTTACAGCAAGAGGGAACTTCGGGAGCGGTACAGAACAACTCTGGAACCCTACAGATCTCAGTGTCGATACCTATGGGAATATCTATGTCGTTGACACAGGGAACCATCTGATCAAAAAATACGACTTCAGCGGCAATCCTATGAGTGCTTGGGGTGGGGAAGGTGATGAACTTGGACAACTCCGAGAACCGAAGTGCATCGCCTTAGACGACTGGAATTATGTCTATGTAACCGACACCGGCAATCGACGCGTCCAAGTCTTCACACCTAATGGTAAAAGCATCACAGAATTTAGTGACCCAGCACTCTTAGCACCAGTAGGGGTCGCAGTCTCGAAAACCGGACACGTCTTTGTGACCGATGCTGAGGCGAACGACATAAAGGTGTTCCAAGTTCTTCGTATAAGACTTACGCACCTTATCAAGTACCTCTTGTAGGAGGCGAAAATCCGCAGAAATACTCCGATTTCTGATTTTAAGCAATGCATACGCCACAATAGAAGGACATCGGAAACCAACAAAACCTGCAAAGTAAGTTCCCAGATATGCGTAAGTCCTATGGAAAAAATAGTTTTTGGAGGAATGTGGTCATCGGTTAAAGAGGTTTCTGACTTATCCAAGCCATTTCTTAACTGACAACTGACAACTGACAACTGATAACTATTAATGCGTATCCCACTCTTTTTCCTTGTTTCCTTCTGTTTGTGCCTGCTACCACGTCCCGGAAGCACGGCACAAGAATCCACTGATGATAAAACTAAAGCCCTCGAATTTCCTACCTTTTCCGTCCTCCAGAAAACCGAATCCATTGAACTAAAAACGGGTGAGCGGGAATTCACGGTGAAGTATCCACCTATTCTCCCAAACACTGAACAGTTAATCGAAGCGGCTGGAAAAACCCTCGTGCGAAGTATAGACTATCAAATCGATTTCTATTCAGGAAAAATCACTATTACCCCCCTGATAAGGGGGGATAAAGGGGGGTTACCGGATGCTACGACCACCCCTTACAAATTAAAAATAACCTACCGGACACTGCCTTTCTCAATTAAAGAGGTTTACAAACGCGACCTTTATGGTAAGCAAACGCCATCAACAGCGTCTACTGATGGTCTCCTCCCCAAAACTGGTGAATCTGAAAAGGGGACTGGACAACCTTTCAGTGAACTTGGGGGTACCGCCCCTGCAGGTGATGGAACATCACAACTCGAAGTGTCCGGCAGCCAAACATTCGGTATATCGCTCGGCAGCGGACGTAGCATATCACAGAATCAGGAACTCCGGGTCAATGTAGAAGGTAAAGTCTCTGAAAACATTAGTGTCCTCGCACTGTTATCCGACCAAGATCTACCTATTCAACCCGAAGGGACAACCGAAAATATACAAGACATTGATCAGAAACTGATTCGCATCACACATCCAAACATGAGAGGCACCTTAGGCGACTTTGAAGGATCGCTTGGCACCTCTGAGTTCATCTTTTTTCCACGCGCACTCGAAGGCGTACAAGTCGAAGGCGATTTCAAGTGGGGGAGCTTTCACCTGATTCCAAGTGCCATTCCGAAAGGGCAGTCTACCAGCTTAGTCCTCCGGGGCGAGGAAGGACGCAGCGAATACCGGCTTACGGTTGATGGGCAATACGTCATCGTAAAGGCAGGTAGCGAAATCGTCTGGTTGAATGGCGAAAGGATGCGGCGCGGTGAAAATAACGATTACATCATCCGCGAATATGGAGACCCAATTGTCGAGTTCAACAGCAAACATCTAATCACAAGCAACGACACGATTCGGATCGACTTTGAATATATCCCAGAAGATCGCGCATATCAACAAAACCTCTATGGACTCAGCAGTGTCTTCAAACTACCAGGAGAATGGATAACCCTCGGTGCTTCCTACGCAGTTGAGGCAGACCTGAAGCAACCAGAACAGGCTTTAATCACACTTGACGAAACCGACCTCGAGGCACTTCGTCAAAATATTCTTGATCCCGAAGGAGACGGCAGATCACTTCTCACGGCACCCCAGAAACATACTGTATGGGGCGTAGAAAGTCGCGTGAACATCACGGAAAAAGCGTGGATCGAAGGTGAACTCGCATATAGCAATCTTGATAAGAATACTTATTCGACTGTCGATCGTAAAGAAGTGAGTCAGGCGTGGAAACTGATCGGTTATGCAGACTGGGACTTTGCGACATGGACAGATAAATGGAATCGGGGTTACAAACCCCTCCTACACACAAGCCTCGACATCCGAGCGATGGACGCTGACTTTGTGCCTGTCGGTGCGTCAAGCAGCAATCGTAACCGCTCCCGTTATGAAACGCAATACACCAAAGAAAGTTTTGATGACGCGTTCTTGTTTGATACAGCGGGCATTTCACAAACCACACGGGATGAGAGAACCGCGAACTTTGACATCCAATTGATGCCGACAGATTGGTTGGCGGTTGACGCGGGCATCGGTAGAAGCGAAGAAAAAGAACCACAACGTCCGGAAAGCGCACAAGAAATAACGGAGACTATAGACGGAGCGGAATCGGGGTTACAAACCCCTCCTACCAACGCAACGATCCGCAATAATTTCAACTGGGGTGTGAACTTCAATCGCCGATCAGGCAGTGGAGGTATAACCCCTACCCCCAGACGCGGAAACGCACGCATAAGTGGACAAGAGAAAGCGACCACGGCATCGGAACAAAACCCATCTGAAGGCGCGCAACTGCTCAAAAAATTACCGAACCTCCGTTGGGATGACTATCGGAGCAGTTCGCGTGTCGAGAGTGAGGATTCAACACGGACACAATCGCAGCAGAAGTTACGGCAGGAAGGCAACTTGGCTTACCCACTCGGTCCATTCAGAATTATGGGAACATTGGGTAGGGTGGAATCAAACGAGGCACGCAATGCAACGCTCAACCGAAAGCGGAACCGCGCGATTGGACGGATCAATCTCGTCGATTTTAGTTGGGCATCTCTGAACACCAGTTACGAACTTGAGGAGGCTTACGCGAAAGAGCCGTTGCTCACTGTTGATGACGAACCCATCGGTTTATCTGATTGGCAGCAAAGTACGACCGGACGCACATGGAAAATCGGCATCTTTTCACAGCAGAAATCCTTTCTCAGCGGCGGTATGAACTTGACCGCAAACCTCGCACGTCGGATGCTGAAAGCACACACCGATCTCGGCGCGGATACGACAACGCAACTCGCAGATATTAACATTCAGTTGACACCGCTAAGCCGAGCAATTGATATAGAACTCACCTACGAATTAGATAAAAAATTGACAAGCCAACGCCGCGAAGTCTATACCAACATTCATCCACACACCGGTGTGCTGCTCCAACCCGGGGACGGATATTACGTGAAGTTGGACGATCTGCATTATGTAGAGGATCCCGAGGAAGGCACCTACATCAAAATCTACCAAAACGTCGGTGATAAACCCACAACGGCAGTAGATGCGGACTTCCGTATCCGTTTTCAACCCCGCCAGTTTTTCGCACGGCGCAACCGAGCGCGGCAACAGCAGCAACGTGAGTCAATGTTGAAACGCGACAGTCTACGTCCAACGCCGTCAACCTCTGACCAAAATGGAACATCACAAAAAGCGAATCCCCAAACGGGAGCACTATCCAACAATACAACTCCGTTACAAAAATCGCGTCTTGAGTGGTTTCTGAGCGCACTCAGAGGTTATACACGACTCTGGTTAACCGAAGAACAGGAGGTAGAAGATGCGGTGTCTCTGTATTTGCTTCAAAACTTACAGGGTTCAGATACGCTTTTCGGGCGGGTGAACCAACACCATCGGCTCGAATTTGTCCCTTCAACGGCGTTCAGTTTTGAACTTAACTTCCGTGCGGGGGAGTCCCTCAACAAACGGATTAATAACCAAGAACGCCACAGACGCCACAACACTTGGGATGTTGGCTTCTCCATGAATCCAACCCAACGTCTATCTGTTGGCGCGAACTGGGAACAACGTCGGGAGACTGAAAAATATAGCCAATTCGATTTTGAAGACTTCGCACAAGAAACCGATACTACCGAGGAAATGAGAGAGCCTTCTCCGACACCTATCTCAGACCTGCGTCAACTTGAGCAGATAACCGAACTGAACCTCCGATACCAGTTGAGTAAAACGCTACGATGGAGCGGTATCAGCGGCTATAAACGGACAACCGACGAGGAGCAACTTGACGAGGAGCCCGAAGCCAAAACGCGCACCTTTTCATTTGAGAACCGCGTCACCTATAGTCTCATCGGTAAAGGACGCATTGATTTCAACTACAAACTCGGCTACGGCAAAAGCAGCGGTGGCATCCCCTTCGCACAATATACCTTCTACGAAGGCATCAGCCATGAAATTCGGACGATAGCAGATTACAGATTACGAAAATTCACCGACTTGTTGTTTCGACTCAATTACCGTCTGCTCTCAACGAAAGAGCGGAAACCTGAACACCGCTTGGAAATGACAGTCAGCGCGGAACTTTAACGTAATATCAGTAAGTACGTTTAGAACCTTATAGTAAAACTGAATGACTCTGCCGTTGCAGGCGGGGTTTGTAACCCCGCCTTTTATAAATGTCTCGTTAATTGTAGCTTTTACTATAGAATATCGGTTTCGCTACAGTTGAAGTGCTTTCCCTTTAATATTTCCCCACGTCGTAGCGACTTTATCTTTTCGCGAAACCGAGAACAAGGGACCGCGCATCGCAGCTCTGATTTCGGTTTCACTGAGCGCACGACTCCATATCGCGACTTCGTCAATAGAACCTCCCTCAACCGCATACTCGGGCTTACCTTTGGCACATCCGATCCGCAAATTTTCCTCGTTTATGCCATTAAAAATAAAAGGTGGTTTCCTATCATGTTCAAGAATGTTTTTACCATCAAGATACATTCTCACGTTGAGATCCTCACATACGCCGACAATATGATGCCACGTTCCATTCCTCATTTTGTTATCTGTTGTGGTTCGCACATGAAATTCTCGCGTCCCTAAAATAATCCCAACGCCTGAACCATTAAGATGGACTGCGAGATCTGGATCATCATTTTCATCGAAAACTCCCATACCGTACATACTACTGGATCTCGCACTATAACACCCTTTATCAAACCACTGAGAAGAGCTCCCCTTCCAATTCTCGTGATATACCCATGCCATCATTGTGATCTCTTCACTGATTTCCAGTTCATCGGCGGCAGGTACATTCACACAATCTTCGGTGTCATTAGTAATATGGACAGCATTCCCATATTTACCCTTGACAAATTGAGTCTCCTTGACAATTTCAGCATCAAGTCCGTTACCAGATTCATCGAAAATCCGTTTACCTTTGACGTTGTCGAACGTAAAGTAAACGACCAGTCCTTTATCAAGACCTGCGATTGCATATCCGCTTGTGATAAGCGTCAGAGCGATGAGTGAAGCGTAGAGAAATGATCGTTTCATTTTATTTTTTTAACCTCTCATAGTGGAATCCAAAAGTACGTAGAACTTACGCATTCCTTCTTAAAGTCCCCCTGATAAGGGGGTGTTTTTGCTGGGGGTCTTTGATAGGGTATTTCTGCGGATTTCTTCATAGGGGGTTTAAAGGACAGAAATTCCTACTTTTTGCGTCTGAATGTCCGATATTTGCTCAATTTGCGTAAGTCCTAAGTACGTTTACGCTTCGCGATAGGATCCCACATTACATGCTTGTAGGGGAAACCGGGTTACTCGGTTCCCCCTACGGTCCCTACCGCGTGGACAAATAAGTATGGGATCTACAATTTGTAATCAGGAACTATTCGTCGGTGTTGGCAGAACTGGTGATAGCCTCATCCCAATCCCACAAAAAGATTGTGCCATCCTGCGCCGTGCTAACCAGTGTTTCCCCATCAGGCGAAAATTTCAACGTCTCCACTTGCTGCGTATGCCCATCAAGCGCAGCGATGCTGTCTCCAGTCTTGGCATCCCATAATTGGATTGTCCCGCTGCTATGCCCACTGAGGAAAATTGCGCCATCGGGTGAAAACACCAACGGTTTTGGATAATCATGGTGTATCCCCCAACCTCGTTTATGCACAGTGCTAACCGAAAAAAGTTTATGACCGGTACGCACGTCCCATAAATGGAGTTGAGTCGGTGTCCCCGCAGCGAGCAAGGCGCGGTCCGGCGAAAACGCCAACGCCGAAATATGCCTCAGATGCTCTTGTTTCATCGGTTCTGTCAATTCTGAAAAGACGGTCAAAGCTTCACCGGTCGCAACGTCCCACATTCGGATTTCCCCCTCTGTAGTTCCACTCACAAGCCATCTACCATCTGACGAAAACGCCAATGTCAAAATCGTTGGCAGATTGTCGTGACGGCCGAGGGGTAGATCATCATAAAAATGAAACGGAATGACCAATTCATCGCCTGTTTCCGTATTCCATAAGCGAATGGTGTCGCCCAAAATAGTCGCCACCGTTTTAGTTCTATCGTCAGGAGAAAAGGTAAGTTCTCTGGCATGTTTCTGCCAAGTTGCAAGTTCAGCTCCAGTCGATACATCCGTCAACCGAGTTAGATTATCTGGCTTCGTAGAAGAGAACCCAAGAGGGAACCCACCGAAAACTATCGTACCGTCTGCCGCTGCACTGACGAGTTTCGTGCCATCCGGCGAAAACGCCACGGATGAATACCAGTCCCGGTGTCCGCTATTTTGGACAGTGGACTTTTGCGCTGCGTCCACATCCCAAAAGGTAATTTCACCGTTAAACGCCGCGCTGACAAGCGTGGAACTATCCTTAAAGAAGGTCGCCGCTTTTATGGATTGTGTGTGTCCAGTGATAAGGTCATCTGCTGGAGCCCCAGTCGCTGTCTGCCAGAATCGGAGTGTGCCGTCTGCACTCCCGCTTACGAGTGTACGACCATCAGGTGAAAATGCTAAGGCCGTAATACCGTTGATATGTCCAGTGAGCGTCGCGAGCGGTTCGCCAGTGGTGGCATCCCACAATTGCACTGTTTTATCGGTACTCCCACTTGCAAGCATTTTGCCATCGGGTGAAAACGCCAGCACATTTGTCGGCCCAGTATGTTTTTGCAGCGTTATCGAATCCCTATCACCAGTAGTATCCGACAATCGGACTGTCATATCTGTGCTGCCACTGGCGAGACGGGTCCCATCCGGCGAAAACGCCACTGCTAAAACCCGATTTTTTTTGAACATGCGACGCACAGGTTTATCTAACGGCTGAAGTGGCAAATCTACGTGTCCTCTGAGCGTCGATAATTTTTTACGGGTTGCTACGTCCCATAACTGAACCGTCCCGTTCTCTTTGCCAATCGCGATTTTATCGCTCGTCATCGCGTAAACACCATTGAAATCCTCCGAACTAAACAGACCGATGCCGAATAACCCAGTTTTAAGGTGTTTTGTTTTCCCTTTCCCGCTCTCAATATTCAATCGCGTAATCGCAGCATGCCCACCACTACTCAAACCGATCAGCGTTTTCCCATCTGAAGAGAACCGCAATACGGAAGCATCCCCGTACAAGTCAATAAGCGGCACTTCGCGCTCGGTAGCAATCTCCCACAATTGGATGAGTGTCTCTTCAGAAGAAATGCTAAGAAAACGGCCATCCGGTGAAAATCTGAGGGCTTCACACATTCCGCTGCCAAACAAAGATTTCTCCTCACCTGTTTCCACATCATACAGCCACACCCCGATGTGGCTACCGACTGCAAGGAGGGTTCCATCCGGTGAAAACTGGATTGTGGTAATTCCACCTTTTCCGAAACGCGCTTTTGCGGCTTTCGGCAGCTGCCAATGCGCGTAGTTTTGAACTGTCTCGTTTGATTGTACTTCTGTAACCGATGCTGAAACATCGTTAGGCTGCTGGTTGGAGACCTTTCCCTCGCTCGGTGTGCGAACACTCCCAAGTTGCGTCCGAATATCGGGTTTGGACACCTCAAGGTTCAGCACAACGGGTGCTTCAATCAACTCGACTGTCATCTCTGATGGCGCGTCGAAACTATAAGGTTTTTGGAAACGCGACATATACTGATTGCCTATGCCTAACATCAAAAAGATGACGGCTACCGTAGAAACACCGATTGCCCACGGCACTAACGGCTTACTGCCTGATGGCGCAACCGGTTTCAACCGCGATATCTCTCGCATGATATTCTCTGTAAGATTTGGTGTAATTTGGAAATGCTCAAGTGCCTCTCTAATCATCGGTTCCTCCTCTTTTAAACGGTTTCGTGCACGTCTCAAACGACTTTTAATGGTACTCGCCGACACGCCTAAAAATCGGCTGATTTCTGTAACCGTCATCTCACCAAGGTAGTGGAGCGTCATCACTGTGCGTTCACTCTCTTTCAACTTCGCGAGCAGCTTTTTGACGACTTCGCGTTGGGATTCCGCTGTGGTTTCCATCCGATCTTCTACAACGTGTCGAGAATAAGCATCTTCTTGTATCATCGTTGTTTCTGTGTCCCCCAACGGTTGCGTCTGTATCCGTTTTTTGCGGAGCCATGTGGCACATAAGTTCGCCGTAATCACATAAAGCCATCCAGAAAACTGGTTCGGATCTTTCAGGATATGGAGTCTCTGATATACTTTCAGGAAGACCTCCTGGGTGATGTCTTCGGCGATATGGAAATCCCCGATTTTTCGCCAAGCTAATGTGTGAACTGGCTTTTGATATTTATTTATGAGTTCAGCAAAAGCGGTTTCATCACCTGCCAGAACTCGTTGAATAAGTGCAACATCGTTGTTTTTCATCAGGTGCCTCCAGAAAGCGGTAGTTGATTAATAACATATCAACCTATAGTGACGCAAGATAGGGGCAAAACGGTTGCTTAATTTTTAAAAAAAAAGGAATTTTTATTTTTATAGTAAAATCGAAAAATATGTTTACAGTTCGTCAGGAACCAAAAGCCCCACCGCCGCTGGCGAGGATTGTATCCTCGCCCTCGCGTTGGTGTATAAGTAATTACGGGTTTTACTATAAAGAAAAGAGAGAACGGTAGGCTTGGAAGTGGACGGCATTCATCACCGACCGGAGAAAATAAACTAATTCATAACCCAAGTTGCTACTAACAGATTTTACACACTTCAGAAAGGGTTTTTCGTCTTTTTCCCCACCCCAGAGGGGTGACATATCTATAGAAAATGGTGTATTTACGCGATAGCACTCCAGCGGAGTGCTATGTGGATAAAAAGGTGGCAAATTGCGTTAATTCATACTGAGTGGATAAAAGGGTCAGGGATCTCTTTTGTGATAGACCTCACTCACTTTCACTCAGCGGATCGATATTGATGTGGGACGATCTCAACTATCCTATCCTCGGAGTTCGCCTGAAAAAAAGCGACAATATCATCAATCATCTCACCCTTGATTTGATGCCCAGTATTTTCGTAAGTAACAAATTGCGCAGGAATCTCAAGTGCCTTGTATATCGACTGACTCATGTCCCATCGATCCGGCATCATTTTAGCTCCAATGAGACTTTTGACTAACTCGGCATCCACCGCATCGTAGGCATCTCGATACGGAATGGTGTCATTGTCATCCAAGGCACCCATATAGATGTATTGGGAAACCTTTTTATATGCCGCTTCATCAAATTCAATACCAGCAATTTCTTTCACATCAGCAATCCCAATTGGATAACGAATCGTGACCTCATTCCAGTGATCCGTTGGGAAGGTTGGAATACCGTTGATGCCACCAGTTGCGACAGCGCGGACGACCGTTGGATGTAAAATCGCGAACCGATTCGTAAACGTTCCAGAAGCCGAAAACCCGTTCATGAAAATCTTTTCATTCACCTTCACGTTGTTGTGCCGTAGCAGTCGCTGGGCATGATCTATCATTTTGATGAGTTGCAGGTCGATCCTCCTGAGTCCGCCCTCTGTTAGCAGGAGTGTATCCCTATCCAAAGCATGTGTGTAGAGTTGCCATTGGTCCCCGCCGGGCCGAGGAAAAACAGGTACGAGCAGTGGGGTTTTCAATTTTCTTGCGATGACAGTCGCATGAGATGCCTCCGCGAATGCCTTCACTTTCCTATCAAGTCTTTTAAAATTATCTCCAGATCCTGTATTGCACGGCTCTACCAGCAGATGGATCGGTTTGTTAGAATCTATTCCCTGCGGAATAAAGAGATAATATGGAAAAGCAAAGCCATCTGTAAGGTCCGTTGAGACGCGGCAAAGCAGCGCACTTGAGAGATCAAGTTCTTCAATATTTGTTACAGGAACGGGTGTCATATCCACAAAAGTACGTGTAACCGGCTCTGGCCCTTCGGTTGTGAAGATAAGAGTGTGTTCATCCAATGGATTGCCTGCTATATCTCTGATATTCCCATCAATGCCTAATATGAGCCGATAAATTTTTGAAGACGCGAGGTGTTGTTTAAATGAAATAACGAGGGTCGTGTTGCCATCTGCCCACCGGATATCACCAACCGGAACCCCAGCAAACGCCACATCAATACCTCTCATTCTTTCATCAAAAACAATCCGAATCTCCTTTAGGTCTGTTGAAATTTTCTCAGATAAGTTGGGCACAATTCTCTCTATTTTTGGGGGTGTTGTATCCTGTAGCAGCGAGGGAGCCCCTGCCGAGAGAGCGTTTGAACCGACGACATAACACGCCTCAATGACGGCTTCGTCCTGATAATCGTTTTGCCATTTATAGGTCCACGCGTTGCCGATCTGTAAGGGGAAGTATGCTGTGGCATCGGCTGGGACCTCGTATTCCAGCAATTCCGCTTCCGTTACGGTGCCATTGGTATGCTCAAAGCGCATTTTCACAATTCCAACGCCCTTGGCGAACCACAAATAGCGCATCCCATTCGCCAATGCACTCTTCAATGGGGTATCGGCTTCAACATCTGTGAAAACAGTTTTATGTCTGAGACACTCAGGAAAGAACCCCGCGGAAACCTCTACTTGTTCATAGCTTTCTAAGTTTGTTTCCGCCCTTATGTACCAAGGACCCAAACGGCCTATTTGCGTCCAAGTACTTCCTATACTTAAGGGAAATCTGAAAAGGTCCATGTCATTGTGGTTAACATAAGAAAACAACATATACCGCGGCGATGGGTCAAGTCCACCACTTCTCCCAGAAGTAAAATAAGTTCCGGAGGTCAAAGCCTCATTGGTGCTCCTAAGATTGAAGGTCCCTTCTGCCAAAAACCCTCCACCTTCTACGGTAGTATTGGCACTCAGGGTAATATAGCGTTCAGTTTTATCGGTAACAGTAATTTCTTCTCGATCATCTACCGGTGCGGTGACAAATTTAGCCATATACTCTGACAGATCGGGTCGCTGATTTAATCCATTGCTACTATTTAGTGCATTGGCGTTTCCAAGTTGGGTCCGAACATCAGGTTTGGATTCGAGGTTTAGCACAACGGGTGCCTCAACAATCTCTACAGTCATCTTTGAAGTCGCATCGAAACTATACGGCTTTTGGAAACGCGATAGGTATTGCGTACCGATACCGAACATAAAAAATACCACTGCTATTGTAGAAGCAGCGATTGCCCATGGTACAAGTGGTTTACCGCCTGACGGGATAACCGGTTTCAGACGCGAAATCTCGCGCATGATATTCTCTGTAAGATTCGGTGTGATTTGGAAATGCTCTAAAGCCTCTCTTATCATGGGTTCCTCCTTCTTTAGGCGGTGGCGCGCACGACTGAGCCGGCTTTTAATCGCACCGACCGACACCCCCAGAAACTTGCTAATCTCTTCACACGTCATCTCCCCGAAATAGTGGAGTGTCATAACAGTCCGCTCACTCTCCTGTAACTTCGCAAGCAGCTTTTTGACAACTTCGCGCTGTGATTCTACCGTTACGCGTTCGTTCTCCGAAATGACATATCCAGAATATGTGGCACTTTCTAATTGCACGCCACTGGTGGCATCCAATGATTGCATCCATAAACGCTTCTTACGGAGCCATGCCTTGCAACGGTTTACGGCTATCACATAAAGCCAACTCACAAAACGCTGCGGCTCCTTGAGTGTCGTCAGTTTCTGGTATGCTTTCAGGAACGTGTCTTGTGTTATTTCCTCAGCAACGTGGAAATCACCAACTTTTCGCCACACAAGCGCGTGAACCGGTTTCTGGTACTTTTTCACCAGTTCAGCGAAAGCGGTTTCATCACCTGCGAGAACGCATTGAATCAGTCGAGCATCGTCGTTTTTCATCAGACATTTCCAGAATAGGGAGTTTAATGTTTCACACTGACCCTTAGTGACGCGACTTAGGCGGAAAACGGTTGCAGAATTCTGCAATTTTCTGGATAGCAAGTTTCAGTTTGCGAGTTTTGCCGAAAGGTGTGAGTTTGCCTAAAGAGAGATAAGAGTCTCCAAACAGAAGCGGTGATCGCCCATGGCGCGATCGGTTTTACTTCGCAAGACACTGTTCGGACGAGTCCGTGTGCTCGTCCGAACCGCAACGCACCCATGGCACGAAGGTTTCCGAGGTTCCATCATGCGAAACAGAGTAGGGTCGAACGCAAATTGCGTAAGTCCTATTATTATACCATAAATGCAGCTAAAAGCGTATCTGCTCTGGGAAGAGACAAGCGTATAAGGTGGGTAAATCTTATTGAGGATTTGAATACGGAGAGAAGGGCGGGCATTGTAGCACCACCCCTGCAAGATATACTGATTTTCATCACTCGTCAAGGTTGAAGTGAAGCATACCGCTGCTTCGTGTCCCAACGTACAATACGCCTCCATCAACAACGAGGGAAGTCACCCTATCGGCTATCTTAGGGGCAACCTGTCCCCACGTCCCGTTTGCGCTCTCTAACCGATAGACCCCTGCTTTGGAAACACCATAAAGGGTGTTACCACCAACAGCCAGTTTTTCCATAACGAGGCGTGTTCCTGCTGCATCGGCTATAGCATGCCAGCGTTTTCCATCACTTGATACAGTGACACCTACATCCGTTGCTACATACACCGTGGGCCCAGCGAACACGATTTCTTTAAAAACTTTAACAGAAAACGGCAAGATCGGAGTGAGATCAATCCAATTATTCCCCCTATCAAATGAGACGACAAGATGGCCGTCCCGCTTGCCGACATAGACAGTGTTTCCAGAAGCAGCAAGTTTGAACCCTTGCCTTATTGTATCCCTGGAGAGTTCAGCAGTTTCTTCAACACCCGTATCAAACCACTCTGTTTCACCCTGCTTCCATCGGAAAAGTTTATAATTGTATTCCATGTAGAAGATGTCACCGCTAACAGCAAACGCGCCACGCAAGCCGCCGCGGAGCAGTTCACCCGACCACTGGACATCCGGGGCTGCCAACTGTTTAAAAAACTGGGCTGCACCATGAATATTCTCTTGGAACTGCTCAATAAATCCCTTATCTATTAACGCCGCTGGATAAAAGACCGGTACTTCTTGAATCGGTATTAGCGTATTGCTATCTGTAGAAACGCGATACAGGCGCACTTCTTCAAAGGGAACTTTACCTTTCGCATAAAGCACATCACCGGACGCTACTATTTCGTCAATAAGCGGTGGTTCTTCTCTCTGAGATGCTTTCATAGGTATTTTCACCTGAACAGTTTTCCAAGAACGACCGTGGTCGGTGGTTTTAACCAACTCTCCACTGACCCGCGCGTAAAGAACTGTAGACATATTCCCTCCCTTATCCATTTTTCTGAACGTGATTAGGTTATAAACTCGACTCTTCATCTTTCTGTTAAACCGGTGCCACGATATACCACCATCGGTAGAACGAAAAATACCCCGGTTTCCTCCTGCATAAAAGGTGCTTTTGTTCAACGCTACAGCCTCGGTTACACTGAAGCGTGTAGGAGAAATACCGGTAGTTTCCTTGTGTGACCATGTATTTCCACTATCAATTGAGCGAACCACGACACCATCACTCATACCGATTACCAAGAGCACTGTTTCTTTACCAACGAGTCTGATATGCGGTGGATACCCAAGGATCGCCCAGGCGTTTGTGGGAGTTATATCTGTCCACGAATCTCCCTTGTCGGTTGAACGGAATAGCCACCAAGATCGCCTTTGCCCTTCGGATATTTGTTGGCGGTCATCTCTGCTAAGCCTCCCCCAGTCTAACTGTGCCGCAACATAGAGCCTCTCTTGAGTCGCCGCTACCGATTGAATAGTTTCGGCTTCAGACACCGGAAATTGTAAGCGTTGCCAACTGTCAGTGTTTAAGCGGTATAGTCCCGTTTTTGTTCCAGCAAAGAGTGTATTTTGGATCTTGACGAAGGATTCAATTCTCCCAGTCAATCCATCGTCTATTATCTGCCAGGTCTTACCGGTATCCTCAGAACGGAAAATACCGTTATCAAACGCAAGATAAAACGCCTGATCTGTCGGCACCAATTCAACAGGATATCTATAGCCTTCGTGCCAAGAGTACAGTAAATTCCATGTTTTGCCATTATCTGTTGAAGCAAAAAGCTCGTTAGACGGGACGAGATAAAGGGTATTGTCCCACTTCGCAATAGGCGGATTGCCGCCCCAAGGGGTATTCAGTGAGCCAACGTTGAAGATGCGTTGCCATCTATTTTCATTGTTTGCTAATTTGTAGAAATCACCCATGCCATCAACAGTGTAGAGATTGCCTTCAGGTATAGCAGCTAAAGCCATTACCACTATGCCTCCGGGTTCGCTTGTCTGAACCCACTGTTGTTTCGAGATAGGAACGTCTTCTCCGTCTGTCTGCGCGGCAGGAAATAAAACTCCATCAGGTTGCTGACCGGACCCATCGTTTTTACTGGACGCGGCAGTCCTCCCGATCTGTGTTCGAACATCTGGCTTGGATTCAAGATTTAACACAATGGATGCCTCAACAATCTCTACTATCATTTCTGACGCTGCATCAAAACTATACGGTCTCTGGAAACGCGACAAATATTGCGTACCGACACCTAACATCAAGAGGATAACTGCTAACGTAGAAACGCCTATTGCCCACGGCACCAACGGTTTACCACCCGATGGCGCAACGGGTTTCAGACGCGAAATTTCACGCATGATGTTGTCTGTTAGACTCGGTGTAATTTGAAAGTTACCTAAAGCCTCGCGTATCATCGGTTCCTCCTTCTTTAAGCGGCGGCGCGCACGATAAAGACGATTCCGAATCGCCGCCTCCGATACACCTAAAAACTCGCTAATTTCTCCGTATGTCATTCCCCCAAGGTAATAGAGCGTGATGACCGTTCGGTCACTCTCTTGTAACTTCGCAAGCAACTTCTTAACGACTTCGCGTTGTGTTTCAACTGTCATCCGCTCGTTTTCCGCAATGATATATCCAGAATACGTCGCTTTTTCTAACTGTGCGCTGCTTGTCTCTTCCAACGACCGCGTCCACCTCTGATTTTTCCGGAGCCACGCTTTGCAATGGTTTGCGGTTATCACATAAAGCCAACTCGCAAAAGACTGCGGTTCCTTCAGCGTAGAGAGTCTCTGATACGCTTTCAGGAAAGTATCCTGTGCGATATCCTCGGCGATATGGAAGTCTCCAATCTTCCGCCACGCCAGCGCGTGAACGGATCGCTGGTATTTTCTCACGAGTGCAGAGAACGCCGTATCATCGCCATCAAGCACGCGTTGGATGAGTACAGCATCGTTATTTTTCATCGGACACCTCTGAAAAGGGAATGTTCATCATTTCACATCGACATATAGTGACGCGATAAGCGGAAAAATAATCTCACAATTCTAAAAAAAGTAGGAACCAATGCACATAAAACGGTTAAAATTCTATTTTGCTGATAATGAAAAGGGAGTACGTGTGTAATGGGCAATATGACTGCTTCCGTTTTTGTTAACGGCATAATACCATAAATCCATTTACAGATGTATATGTTCGGGATGCTCGTTGGAAAGATGCGGGGTTCCAAACTCCCAGCGAAGGTGGGAAAGATCAAAAAATGAAGAATTGAATGGTTTTGAAAAAAGATAAAAATGAGAAGTAGTAGCCTGTCCAGTCTAAAATTGGGAGTAGTCCCGTTCGTAGTAGGGCAATTCATTGCCCGTTTCTGACCAATAGACGTACGATAAATCGCACTACTACGAACCAATCTATCTACAATCTAAAGATAGACAGACCAGTAGTAAATTGATTGTGAAATTTTGAAGATGAAAAAGGGCGGGCATTATAGCACCGCCCACGTTATATTGATTCCTACTATTCGTCAAGGTTGAAGTGAAGCACACCGCTGCCTTGCGTACCGACGTACAACACGTTCCTATCAACAGCAAACGAGATCACCCTCTCTGGCACCTCTGAAGCAACCTCTTTCCACGTGCCGTTTTCCAATTGATACACTGCTGTCTTGGAAATGCCATAAATCTTTGTGCCATCAACAGCCAAGTGCTCCATAATGAGATTGTTCCCTTCTACATCGGTGACGATATGCCAATGTCTTCCACCGTCTGATGTAATGATACCTGCGTCTGTTGCTACATAGACCGTGGAATCCGCAGACACTATATCATTGAAAGCTTTAACAGGAAACGGCAGAGCTGGCGTGAGATCAATCCAATTATTTCCCTTATCAAACGAGACGACGAGGTATCCATCTCGTTTTCCAACGTAGATGGTGTTCCCTGAAGCCGCAAGTTTTAGTTTTCTGAATGCCAATTGCGGAGTCAGTTCAACGGTTTCTTCCTGCTCGGTGTCATACCATTCAGTATCACCCGGTTCCCATCGGAAAAGTTTATAGTTGTATTCCATGTAGAACGTGTCGCCACTAACAGCAAACGCACCCTTACGGAACCCTAATTGCGTATATATATCCGGCTGTCGCGGATCCCATCCTACCAACCGCCTGAAGAACTCGTCCGCACCAGGATATTTTTCTTGCAACTGTTCAATAACCGATGTATCTGACAAGTTAGACCCGTCCCTTCTCATTCTCCTTATTCGACTCAACTCAAACGTTAATTCCCATGCGTCAAAGATCGGCATACCTTGTATCGGGACAAGCGAATTGTCATCTGTAGATACACGATATAGATGTGTCTTTCCTCTGCCAAGAGAATCCCCGCCTTTTGCATAGATTTTACCATCAACTTTGACGATGTGGGTAATACTTGGAGTGCGTTCTCTGCGAGGAGCCGTCATCGGTATTTTTATTTGGACATCTTTCCAAGATACCCCTCTATCAATGGTTTTTACGACCTTCTGTTCTTCATATCTCGCGTAAAGGGTCAGGGGCATGTTATCTTCTCTATGCGCGATAAGATTACTTATTTGCCCCGTATCCGGAATAATATTTACGATGCCCCATGATTTGCCTCCATCAGTGGAACGATGAAGTCCGTCCCCTCCCGAACCAGCATAAAAAACGTTCTCATTTACCGCCATTGCAATGTTTACATCAGCATTCATTGTAGGGGACGTACCCGGTAATTGTGGGGGTAGCCATGTGTTTCCACTGTCGGTAGAGCGCACCATCCCTTGTTCCATTGCTAAAAGTGTGTTCCCCGCAGCAATAAGTTTAACAAAGGGGGGCCGCCCTTTTGGGGGCCAAGCGTTTGTGGGGGTTATATCTGTCCACGAATTCCCCAAATCAGTTGATCGGAATATCCACCAAGCCTGCTGCTGTCCCCTGGAAACTGCACGAGGGTCCGCATCACTCATCTCCGCAGCAACGTAAAGGTTCTCTTCAGTCGCTGCAGCTGAACGGATCCGTCCGACGGATACTGGAAACGCCATACGTTGCCAACTGTCAGCACTGAGGCGATAGAATCCATTTCTTGTTCCAGCAAACAACGTGTCTTGAATATTGACGATAGAACGGATATACCCTATATCCCCTATCATTAACCCTTCGTTTATCGCCTGCCACGTCTCGCCGTTATCTTCAGAACGGAAAATTCCGTTCTCAAAAGCGGCATAAAACGCCTGCTCTGTTAGTATCAAGCCAATAGCATCATAATGTACGTCTGGCAAAGTGTGTGCCAAATTCCAGGTCTGACCATCGTCCTTTGAAGCAAGAAGTTCGTTTGCCAGCATAATGTAGAGGGTATCTTTCCACTTTGCGAGCGGTGCAGCTGGTGGACGAGAATTTACCAGTGGCCTAAAATCAAAGATGTGTCGACCCTCTTTTCCATCGGCTCCTAATTTGTAAACTTGCATATCAGCAAAAGTGTAAAGCTCACCCTCAGGTGTAACAAATAAACCCTTTGCTGCGCTTCCTTTGATCGGCCCTGCTCGAATCCACTGCTGTTTAGGAACAGAAACGTCTTCTCCGTCTGTCTGCGCAGCAGCAAATAAGACCTCATCAGGTTGCTGACCCGCCCCATCGTTTTTGCTCGGCGAGGCAGTGCTGCCGAGTTGCGTTCGGACATCAGGTTTCAATTCAAGATCTAATACGACTGGCGTTTCAATAATATCAACTGTCATCTCTGATGCAGCATCGAAACTATAAGGTTTTTGGAAACGTGACAAGTATTGCGTCCCGACACCCAACATCAAAAGGGCGACGACCAACGCCGAAACACCTACCGCCCATGGCACTAACGGTTTACTCCCAGACGGGGTAACGGGT
>PYJC01000138.1 GCA_003635255.1 Candidatus Poribacteria bacterium
CAGCACCTCATCGGAAATCGACAAGGGTAGCGGTTTGATGTTTTTACGGACTTTATAGCAGAAGTTGATACCTTGCTCGTTGAACCACTTGCGAAGGTCTTCGGAGATATACCCTTTATCGCCATAAAGATTTCCGAAGAAACGCTCCGACGACAACTTCCATAGCGGTTGACGGTCATCGGTATTCCCTGGGGTCAACTCAAAACCTAAGAGATCGCCTTTCTCATTGATAATCAGGTGGAGTTTAAACCCGTAAAACCACCCCATTGAAGTTTTCGAGCGTCCGGCGTGTGCTGCGAAGACGCGATGCGATGAAATCCGCTTATTGTCGCAGACACGCAAACGTGTCGAATCGACGAAGGAGATGCCACTACATTCACCCAAGTTCGCATGAAGATAAAGCGTCAAAAGCATCAACACCTCTTTCTTGAGTTGAACGAATCGAGAATAACTCACCAGATGCGGAAACTCGGCGCGCCAATAGACGCAGACGCGTCTTTCGTAAAAGTGTTTGAATGTCCGATACCCACTTTGATGGAAAGCGATGAGGAGCGTCATCACTTCGCTATGATGCAGTTGCCGAGGACGCCCGCGCGTTTCTGGGGGTGTCTCTTTTGGCAAACAGTGTGTTGCCTGCCATTTCTCATGTGCCAGAAAAAAGTCGTCGATTTCGCAGAAAAGTGTTATGATATTCATCAGAGAACTCCTTTTAGTTAGAGAATGTGGATAATCTCATTATACTAAAAGGGTTCTCCTTATACAAAAACTTTCAAATATTTATCAAACTCACGTTATATAGATTTGGGTGTAGGCATTGCTCATCATTATTCTACAAATGCCGCCCCTCTGGGGAAACCTGGGGCTTTGGTCGATGCACATTTCTACACAAATGCCGCCCCTACGGGGCTTAGGTTTTGTTGGACTTGCGTTTCTACAAAGATGCCGTCCCTACGGGACTAAAGAGGGCGTTGAAGTATCCAAGGTTTACGTCTAAGGTCCGGTTCGGTTAGGAAACCGAACCTACCGGACCTGAGGGTCTAAAATTGAACGAAAAACCGAGAACTAAATAGCCCTGATAATAAGCAAAAGTCTTTCAGTTATCCTAAGTGGACAGGTAGCCCTGTTTCCAGAGATTCGTTGGCAGCGATGGACAAAATAGCGGTTTTCGCGGCATCGGCGTAGGGGGATCGGATTGCGCTGCCGTCTCCGGTGCGAACAGCCTCAATAAAGGTGCTATCCATATCAATTGTGCAATTGTTCTGCGGGTTCCACGTGGTTTTCTCATCAGCGGTAGACAGCACAAGCGCACGACGGAGATGGTATTCAAGGGAACCGTCCTCACAAAAAATGTCCAATCCAGAACGACTCATTCCATTTGTTGTGAAGCAAGCGGAGAACATGATCCCAAAAACACCGCTCTCAAATTGTAAGGACACGGCAGATGCTTCTTCAATATCGTAATCGGTATCAGGGATCAGATCGTAGCGTGCGACAGCATAAACGGTATTGACTTCACCGAAGAGGTATCTCGCCATATCAAATTCGTGTGTCGTCTGTTCCATGAGCTGCCCGCCGGATTTCGCTTTCTCGCGCCACCATCCGCCCGGCATGCCGCCCATCCAGTAGCCCATGAAGAATCCGACCCGTCGGGAAGCGAGGAGTTCCTGCGCTTTGTCGATAATATCAAGGTAACGTTCTTGATACCCAGTCGCAGTGATAATACCTTTCGCTTCTATCTCCGCTGCGATTTCCTTTGCGTCATCAGCATCCATGTGTACCGGTTTTTCGACAAACATCGCCAGTCCAGCATCAATAACGGCGCGTTCAGGTGCCCCGTGTGCAAAAGGCGGGATAGAGATATAGACAGCATCTAATTCTTCGTTTGCGAGCATCTCGTTATAATCTGCGTATGCTTTACCGCCGTATTGCGTGACAGCCCGCTCCGCTTTTTCAACGACAATATCACAAAAGGCGACAAACTTTGAACCGCCGATCTCAGTTAATTCACGTAAATGGCGGTTCATGTTACCGCCTGTCCCGATAAAACCTAATCTAACATCTGACATATTTTTAATTATGGTCCTTGTTATAGTAATCAGCCATTAAAAAACGGAATTCTGCGCTGGCGTAAGCATAAGCGATGGCAAAACACCGATAAGCAAAACGCCAACGACGGCGAGGATTAACCCGACGACTAAGGTCGAAGCATAAGGGCTGAACTCCAATTCTTCCTCCGGCTCACGCATATACATTGT
Source organism: Candidatus Poribacteria bacterium (assembly GCA_003635255.1). Taxonomy (GTDB): domain Bacteria; phylum Poribacteria; class WGA-4E; order WGA-4E; family WGA-3G; genus WGA-3G. The sequence goes on from PYJC01000138.1 coordinate 2,256, forward strand.
TACAACGACGCGCAGGTAGTAGAACGCTGATATCGCAGTGTTGATGGCACCGACAATGACGAGCAGGTAGAGTTCTGACCCGATCGCCGCTTTGAAAAGGTAGAATTTTCCAACGAACCCGGCTGTCGGTGGAAAACCCGCAAGTGATAAAAGCATAACCGTCATAAACATAGCAAGTAACGGTTTTCGGGTCCCCAGTCCTGCGTAATCAGAAATCATTAGACTCTCGCCATCCTCCGTTCTTGCCAAGATAACCGCACCGAACGCGCCGATATTCATCACGCAGTAAATTAGGAGATAGAGCATTGCGCTCGAAATCCCATCGTTATTTGCAGCTGCCAAGCCTATCAGCACGTAGCCGGCGTGTGCAATACTTGAATACGCGAGCATCCGTTTGATATTCGTTTGTGAAATCGCGATGATATTCCCAACGGTCATTGTCAACATCGCTAATAGGATAAGAACACCGCTCCATTCAACTTGCAGATTTGGTAGTGCTTCCATGAAAATTCGGAGGAATGCTGCAAATCCAGCAGCCTTCGGTCCTGCGGAGATAAACGCTGCGATCGTCGTGGGCGCGCCTTCGTAAACATCGGGTGCCCATTGATGGAACGGGACAATCGCGACTTTAAACCCGAACCCCACAACAAGGAGAAACATCCCCGCCAACAGCAGCGGTGATTTGTTTTCTGCCGTAATCGCCTCAGCAATTGCCGGGACACTCGTTGTTCCGGCACCCCCGTAAATTAGAGCGATCCCATAGAGAAAGAACGCACTTGCAAACGCGCCAAGCAACAGGTATTTCATCCCTGCCTCGCTTGAAGCAGGACTCTCTCGGAAATAGCCCGCTAACACATATAACGATAGCGACATGAGTTCCAAGCCGAGGAAAACGATAATCAACTCATTACCTGCAGCCATCAACATCATACCGAGCGTCGCGAGCAAGATCAGTAGATAATAAGGTCCCTGCTTCCTATCGCCTCTATCCAGATAACTCATAGAAATCAAGGTAACCAAAATTGTCGAGACAAGGAAGATGATATTGAAGAAGAGGGAGAAATTATCCACCTTGAACATGTCGTCGAATTGGAGACCAACCGTACCGGCTTGGTGCATTTGGATAGAAACCCATAACGCAATCCCAGCACCAACGATTGTCATCCAGCCGAGGACGGTTTTGGAGATAGCATCAAAAAGATCAAAGACGAGGACAATGATCAACGTTAAGGCGATAACCAATTCCGGCATTAGTAATTGCCAGTTAATCTCTATTGGCATTTTTTAATTTCCTTTTTTGTGGCTATCGGCTATCGGAAACCATCGGCTATCAGTAAAGAGCAATTAGGACGGTGAAGTAATACGCAACTGCCAATGCCAAACACTGAAAACCGACTGCTGACAGCCGGTCGCCAACTAACGGAGAAACACAAAGGTTACAATCACAAAAAGCGGGAATAAAATTACGACCGACCAGAGCATGTATCCAAAAAAGCTCGGCATGCGGATACCACTCTGTTCCGCGATCGCCTTCACCATGAAATTCGGGGCATTGCCGATATAGGTATTCGCGCCCATGAAAACTGCTCCGACGGAGATAGCCGTTAGCAATCTGATAAACTCAAGGTGCTGGGGCCCTGCCAATTGACCTGATATTATTTGTGGAACGATAACGATATCAGGCTCGGCCGTGAGTTCTAATTTTCCAAGTGCCGTGTTAAAGAAGGTCAGATACGTCGGAGCATTGTCTAAGAAACTGGAGAGAATCCCAGTTATCCAGAAGTAGTGCACCGGTTCTTTCATCGCGCCAATTAACCCATGTAACGCCCCGTTTTCACCGGCTTTTAGAATAGCCAATGCGGGGATAATCGTTATGAAAATACCGGCAAATACTTTTGCCACCTCTTCAATTGGTTCCCATGAGAACTCATTTGACTGACGTAATTCACCCGTAAAGGGTGTGAACTTGAGCGACAGCAGCCCCATCACGACGATTAGAACATCGCGAGCGATATTCTGCCAATACACATGGACACCGAAAACGTTGACTTCTCCCCACTTGAAGGTTCCGCTCATCAACACAGCCGCGACAATACCGAATAGGAAGACCAAGTTAAAGAGTCCATCTACGCGAATCGGTTCGTTGGTTCCATCATCTGGTACAACACCACCTTCCCGTTTAAACATAATCGTGTCAATCAGAAAGAAAAGCACGATTAAGATGACACTAATAAACACCATGTGCGGGAAAAGTGCCGTCGTTGTCCAGAAGAACGGTACACCGTGCAGGAACCCCAAAAAGAGTGGTGGATCCCCTAAAGGCGTTAAAGAACCACCGATATTGCTGACAAGAAAAATGAAGAAGATAACCAGATGGACTTTACTCTGGCGATATTCATTCGCGCGAATTAATGGACGAATAAGGAGCATTGATGCCCCTGTGGTACCTACCCACGAAGCGATAGCAGTACCGATAAGCAATAAGAGCGTGTTAACGATTGGCGTGCCACGCAGTGTACCCCGCACGAGAATTCCACCTGCGACAGTGAACAATCCCCACAACAGAATGATGAACGGGATATAGTCTATGAGGTAGATATGGAGAATGTCATAAAAAGCCGCCCCCCGGAACGCGATGAGATAGGGAACTGCGAAGATTAACGCCCATACTAACGACATTTTTCCGCCGTGGTGGACAAGGAAATGTGAATCGAACACGAGTGGAAAAATAGCAATTGAGAGTAAGATACCAACAAACGGGATGATACTCCAAATCGGTAATTTTGCCCCATCAACACCGTGACCGTGGTGAGCGTCTTCGGCACCCTGTGCATCATCTGCGCCGAATGCCTCCATTGAAACCGAGAGTGCGAATCCCACAATCAGACAAAGAATAAGACAAGATGTGAGTTTGAACTTCATTTATAGTCGAGAGTCGCGATTCAGAGATCGCTCCTACTGCTGTGCCTCCTTTTCAACCTTTTCATGCTGTGCACGCTGCGTTTCCCGCAGGGCGAGCCGACTGTCTTGCCTCCCCGGATTCTCGAGGTGTCCCATAGCAGGTTCAGCCTGTACTTTAGTCACAACAACATCTACTGATTTTTCGATCTTGCTCAGGAAAGTCTTTGGATAAACGCCAATCCAGACGATGAAGAGCAGGATGGGCAGCATTACAACGACCTCACGAGCGTTCAAGTCCGGCAATCCTTCGTTCGTTTTATCCAGTGTTCCGAACATCACCCTTTGGAACATCCATAACATATACACGGCTGCGAGAATCACACCCGCTGTTGCGAAAACGACGTGTACCTTAGAGAAGGCGCCCTGAACAAAACTCCCCAGCAGTATCATATATTCACCGACGAACCCGTTCAAGCCCGGTAGCCCAATAGACGACAACGTTACAATCATAAAAATTACGGCAAAAATTGGCATCCGTTTTGATAAACCACCGAAATCAACGATCATTCTGCTATGTCGTCGCTCATAAATCATCCCGACCAAAAGGAATAGTGCTCCGGTGCTTAAGCCGTGATTCACCATTTGCAACACGCTGCCTTGAATCCCGGCTGGATTCTTTGAAAAAAGCCCCAGTACTACAAAACCGAGGTGACTGACACTCGAATATGCCACGAGTTTTTTCAAATCCGGCTGCACCATCGCCACTAATGCCCCATAGATGATGCCAATGACGGCGAGTGTAACTATCAGAGGCGTGTATTTATCCGCTGCATCAGGGAAAAGCGGTAGACAAAATCGGATGATCCCATAAGTTCCCATCTTTAGTAGGACACCCGCAAGGATAACGCTGCCGACCGTAGGTGCCTCAACGTGGGCATCCGGGAGCCATGTATGGAAGGGGAACAGTGGCACTTTAATAGCAAACGCGATGAAGAATGCAAGGAACAGTAAGTTTGAATGTTCAAACGGTCCGCTTAGCGTCGTTAGGTCAAAACTATTATCGTTTTGGAAATAGAGTGCCAAAATGCCGACAAGCATCAACGCACTGCCCGCCATCGTATAGAGGACAAATTTCACAGTGGCGTAAATCCGACGTTCTCCACCCCAAATCCCGATAAGGAAGTACATCGGAATCAGCATTGATTCCCAAAATACGAAGAAGAGAAACAGGTCCAACGAACAGAAGACTCCCAACATCCCGGTTTCGAGTGCGAGGAGCGACATCATAAATCCGCTCAATCCTTTTTCGATCGAATTCCATGCGGCGAGGATACATATCGGTGTCAGGAAAGTCGTAAGCAACACCAACCACAACGATATACCGTCAATCCCGATGTGGTAACTTGTGCCTAAACCGGGAATCCAACTTTTTTCCGTGACGTATTGGAACATCGCAGTATCCGCGTTAAAGCCGGTGTAAAGCCCTAACGAAATAACAAACGTCAGGAGCCCAATGACAAGCGCGATGCCTTTGACTGCAGAAGCACCCAACCCTCTAAGCAACGCAATCGCTATCACGCCGAGCAGTGGTAAAAAAATGACTATTGAAAGTAACAAGGAACCCTCCGTTTTAATGGTTATGGGTTATCGGTTGTCAGTAGTCGGTTAAAAGACGCTTTTGTAACAATTTACCTTCACTTAGCGTACGCCAAGAACACGAAAACTGCTTAACTAACAACCGAAAACTGACAACTATTGAATAAAGAGTTAGTTTTTATTGGCGTGGTTTATGGCATCTCGTACAATAACCCCGAGTCCACCGAGCAGTGCCACAACCGTAAATACTGCAATCCATTCCGACCAACTCACTTCTCAGTCCTCTCTGAAACAATAGATTACGTTCTGAAGAGATTATGCCACCACCATTTATCACGTTGGAGCCAAGAACGTCTACGGTTTTCTGCTTGCTGAGCCAATTGTCGGCGGCGTTTTGAAAACTCGTCTTGAGGCATTTTGCTCTGCCACTAGACTTTCATTTTACGATTAAACTTTGATACTTCCTCAGACGACCGCTCGCAGTTGTCCAGAATCCACGCGCCGAGTTTGACATCGTGATCAATCCGCACAGCAGCTTCCTGAAAAGTTTCCGCTGAAATGTCGAGGAAGGCTAAAATCGCGGTATCTTGTTCGGAGTCAGCACCGTATTTATAATTTCCGATTTCTCCAACATGGTCAGCCCGCGCCTTATCTGTCAATCTTGCGACACCGCAGATACCCGCAACCTCTTTGTTGAGTATGTCTCTTGGTCGAAAAGTATTCTGTTTCATTTTTTTTACTTTCCTTGCGGTTCGGTCAAGCGGGGTGTGTCAAAAACTTTCACTCCGTATATCCAGCGCGCCCGCCCCTTCCCAGTAACGGGTGGGAACCCTGGGTGGGGACCCCGGTTGTGCTTACCGTCAAGACGCAAAAAGTTCAGGTAAAAAACAGATAGTAGGCAAGAAATAACACAATGCCCAAGACCATTGATATAATATACGCTTGGACAAGCCCTGTTTGAAGCCGCCGCAACAATCCGCCAACGAACCGGATAAGAGCAGCCACGCCGTTGACAATCCCGTCAATAATGCCGTTATCCACCAGTTTCCACAAGAGGAATTGGGAGCCATTTTTAACCGGTTGCACGATGAGTGTGTTGTACACTTCATCAACATAGTATTTGTTCGTAAGCAGTCTATGTAATGCACCAGTGGGTTCATCGGAGGGCACTCGTTTGCTGTAACGCCTCCAAGCGAACGCAATGCCTGCTAAACCGACCACCGATGAAATTACCATAAACACGATCACATTACCCGATGCGTCATGGTGTGCATCTGGAAAAACGCTCTTTGTGAAATGGTGGAACCAACTGTCATGTCCACCCCAACCTAATAGTAAGCCGATCAAGGCAGAAGGGATTGCCAGAATGGCTAAAGGTACCCACATGACAGGTGGCGATTCGTGCAGATGCGAAGCGACCTCGGAATCAACACGAGATTCACCATAAAACGTCACGAAGATCAGACGGAACATATAGAAGGCTGTCAGGAATGCGGTGACCAATCCGATACCGTAAATTATGGGGGAACTTCCCCATGCGCTGTGCAGAATTTCATCTTTGCTCCAGAAACCGCTCAGGAACGGGAATCCTGCAATGGCAAGGGCACCAACTAAAAATGTCCAATGCGTTATCGGCATCTTTGATTTCAAACCGCCCATTTTCCGCATATCCAATTCATTCGCCATAGCATGCATCACACTGCCGGCAGTCAGGAACATCAGTCCTTTAAAGAAGGCGTGCGTGACCAAATGAAAAATTCCAGAGGCGTACGCGCCGACACCGACCCCCACGAACATATATCCGAGTTGGCTGACAGTGGAATACGCAAGGATGCGTTTGATGTCGTTCTGTGTAAGCGCAATTGTAGCGGCAAAGAACGCCGTCAAAACGCCGATCCATGCGACGACCTGCCCTGTATGTGCGATTTCATATAGCACTGCGGAGCGTGCTATCATATATACACCTGCTGTTACCATTGTAGCGGCGTGAATTAATGCACTGACAGGTGTGGGACCCTCCATCGCGTCGGGTAGCCAGACATAGAGCGGAATTTGTGCCGATTTACCGATCGCGCCAACGAAGAGAAGCAACGTCGCAATTACGAGAGTGCTGGCACCAAAAACTTTCTGAAAATTATCTGCTTCGGCGGCATCAAATATCGTCCCAAAATCGAGTGTTCCGAAAGCTGCAAATAGCGTAAACATTCCAAGTAGGAAACCGAAATCACCGATCCTGTTCATGATAAACGCTTTTTTCCCAGCATCCGTAGCGGACTGCTTGTCATACCAGAACCCGATCAATAGATACGAACAGAGTCCAACGCCTTCCCATCCGACAAACATCATCAGGTAGTTGTTACCGAGAACGAGGATCAGCATTGCGAAAACAAACAGGTTCAGATAGGCAAAATAACGTGTATAGCCTTCATCGCCGTGCATGTAGCCGATCGAATAGACATGGATGAGGAAACCGACACCTGTAATCACCAACAGCATTACCGCTGTTAATGCATCCACATGGAAGCCGATATTGAAAGCGAACGATTCGCCTGTAATCCATTCGTAAAGTGTTTCATCGAATGGGGCAGCACCGCCGTGTAGACTGGCAAAAACGATAATCGAACAGACTAAGGAGACAAGCACCGCAAGCGCGCCTATCCACCCGCTCAGTTTTTCGCTGCCTTTTAGCCATTTTCCAAATAACCCGTTAATCAGGAACCCAACAAGCGGGGCAACTAACAGGACAACAATGAGTTCTATTGACATATTTTATCCTTGCCTATTACAGTCTTTTAACTGATGGGCTTCAGTGATGAAAACCATTAGTTACGGCATAACGGTGTATGCCTACTACTTTAGCGAATTGTTTAGCCTTTCAACGAATTAACTTCATCTACGTTGATCGTTTGCCGATGCTTGAAGACACTGACAATGATTGCGAGACCGATAGCGACCTCAGCGGCAGCGACAGTCATTACAAAGAAAACAAATACCTGCCCTGTTGCCTCACCGAGACTCCGACTGATAGCCACAAAGGCGAGATTTGCCGCATTCAGCATCAGTTCAATACACATAAAGATGATGATCGCGTTCCTGCGAATAAGCACCCCGATGACTCCGGTTGTGAAAAGGAGTGCGCTCAAAACAAGATAATATTCTAATGCCATAAATAGTTGTCAGTTGTCAGTTGTCAGTTGTCAGTTAAAGAGGGTTGTGATATAACCAAGGTACCTCTTAACTGATAACCGATAACTGTTAACTGCTCCTTAGTTTTCCTCTTGACTTTCGCGTTTTACCAAGACGATAACGCCGATCAATGCCGCCAACAAAATCAGCGAGGTAACCTCAAAAGGTAAGAGGTACTTGCTGAACAAGAGTTCGCCGATTTGATAAGTGGTTATTGTTACCGCTTCCGTAGCGGGTTCTGCGGCTGCCACGGCGGTATCGTTCATTGCCTTTACTGCGATATAGATGCCTTCAGCCGCAAAGAGAATACCGAGAATTATGGCGAACCCTTTCAACTTACTTCCCATCGCCCCTTTCACTGAAAGTGTCCCGAGATTCAGGAGCATAATCACGAAAAGGAATAGCACCATAATCGCGCCTGCATAAACGATAACTTGTGCGGCGGCAACGAAATGCGCACCTAATAACACAAACAGCCCTGCCTGTGCGAAAAACGTCACGATAAGTGAGAGCGCGCTATAAATCGGATGTCGAAACGAGATAACAGCAATCGCGCCAATCAGCGAGACTGCTCCAAAGAGAATAAATAGAATCTGTTCTGGATTCATTCGCGCCCTCCTATTCTGTTGCGTCTAACGCACTGGGTGTAATCTGCGAGTCGTCATTCCGCATTGCTGGTTCAGGTGCCTTGTTCATAACCAGCAGCCCTGCGACAATTGATACAACGATAAACGCCGCAACCACATTGCCGATCCCGACAACCAGACGAGAGCCAGTCATTATCCATAGGGTGCCGGTTACAACGATAGAAGTCAAGGCGACGGGTAACAGGAATTTCCAACCGAAGTTCATGAGTTGATCATAGCGGAATCGCGGGAGTGTCCAGCGTACCCAGATAAACACGAACAGGAAAATTGCCGTTTTAACGAAGAAGATACCGAATGAGATCAGTCCACTCCATACGGGACCGCCCACGTTTTCCAAGCCGAAGAAGTGCCATCCACCCAAGAAGAGGGTCACCGTCACGGCAGAACCGACAATCATGTTCATATATTCCGCCATGAAAAACATAGCGAATTTCATGCTGCTGTATTCGGTGTGATACCCCGCGACGAGTTCCTGTTCTGCTTCTGCAAGGTCAAACGGTAAGCGGTTTGTCTCTGCGAACATAGCAGTTGTAAATGCGAGAAAGGCGGGAAAATGAATCAGGAAGTTCCATTGCCATGGATATGCGCCTTGCTCTACTGCGATTGTCCGAAGACTGAGTGTGTTGCCCGTTAACATCAAGATGCCGATGATTCCGAGTCCGAGTGTTAACTCGTAACTAATCATTTGTGCTGATGAACGTAAACCGCCTAAAAGTGAATACTTATTATTCGATGCCCATGCCCCGAGTACAACGCCGTAGACACCGAGAGACGTAATCGCTAAGATATAGAGAATACCGATGTTAATATCCGCAATATGGAGCGGTATCTCGTAGCCAAATAGCGTAATAGCACTCCCAAACGGCACAACTGCCACCGTAACAAGTGCTGGCACCAATAGCATTGCAGGGGCAAGCACATAAAGCGGTTTATCTACATGATTTGGGATGAGGTCCTCTTTAAACATGAACTTAAGCCCATCTGCGACAGGTTGGAGCAGCCCTTGCGGACCGACACGATTCGGTCCCAACCGATCCTGCATCCATCCACTGACCCGACGTTCCGCCCAGATCATTATCATCACGCCGATAAGCAGCATGTGGACAATGATGAGGATTTTGACGATTGAACTGAGGATTAAAACGAGAAGCGGCATACTTTCCATAGTTTCTCCTTCTTGGTAGCTCCTAAAGGCTACAGGCTTAAGCTAACTTAATTCCCGCGTCCCCAATATTTTGATGTGTCGCGTCCGCATAGCCTGTTACATTCTCAGCAATCGCTAATGCGATTTCACCAGCAAAATGATAGTTCATCTCACCGCCTAACTGCTTAGCCAGCTGCTGCGTAATCTCCCAATCCACACGTGCTTCACCGGGCGGATCAATCGTCTTACGGATCCGTTGTACCCAGCCTGTCGAATTGGTGAAGGTGCCATCTTTTTCAGCGAAAGTTGTCCCTGGCAATACCACATCAGCTAATTGCGTAACCTCTGACGGCAAAATGTCTTGCACAATAAGGAAATCAACGTTCTCTAACGCTGCCTTTTCTGCATCCTCAAGGGGACGTTCTGGTGCGCCGCTAATGAGATAGACGACTTTCGCACCTGAGACTTTCTCCCAAAGCGCATCGCCTTCTAAAACAACGTTTCCATTCGCAGAGCCGAGTATCGTTCGCGCCCCTGCGGTATTAGGATTTTTGTCTGCTTCGATTGTAAACTGCGGGAATTTGTGTTCTTCACCTCGTAGCTGCCCGAAGAGTCCCAACTGTGTGGTCTGTAGCACGTCGTGTGCGAACTGCTGCAAAACATAGTTGTCTTCGTTTGTGGCTTGCGCAGAACCGATAACGACAATGTCCTCAGCTTCTACTTCCGCGAACTGCTCTTGAATCACGGTTAGCGCGTCCGCCCAATGTGTTGGCGTGAGTGCGTCATCTACCCGTTTAAGTGGGAGTTGAAGTCGGTCATCGCTGTTTACATAGTGGTAACCGAGACGGCCATCGTCACACATCCAATGCTGGTTAACATCCTCGTGGAAGCGCGGTTTAAGTCTGTAAACACCGTCGGCTTTATATTCTACGGTGATATTACAACCGACGCTGCACCCGGAGCAGACACTGTTCGCCTTCTCCATAAACCACGGACGAGATTTGAATAAGAAATCTTTGCTAATCAATGCACCGACAGGACAGATGTCAACGACATTTCCAGCGAGTTTATTATCGAGCAACTGAATGGGAGTTCCCTCGTGGCTTCTCGGAATATCGATTTCATCGTGGGAACCGCGGTTAATTAAGCCTAACTCACCGGTTCCGGAAACCTCTTCCGCAAATCGGATACACCGAGTGCAGACGACACAGCGCGTTGAATAGAGGAGCACATCCGGTCCGAGATCTTTTTTAGGTGGAACATTTTTGACCTCAATGTAGCGACTCTTATCATGTCCGTGGCGATAGGAGTAATCTTGCAAGTCGCACTCACCGGCTTGATCGCAGACGGGACAATCCAAAGGGTGATGTACAAGTAGGAACTCAAGTACATCCTCCCGTGCCTTTTTAACGCGCGGACTGTCTGTGTAGACAATGAAGTCGTACTTTCCGTCAAGTTTCCTTTCGGGAGGTGCTGTTCTCAGCACCGTTGTGCATCCTGTCGCGAGTTGCCGTGCCGGAACAATCGCGCCAGCAGGTGGAAAGAATTCGTGTGGCTCAACGAGGCACATTCTGCAATTCGCAGGACGGCTCAACCCAGGATGGTAACAGTAGTGAGGCACTTCAATGCCGTGTTCCCTTGCTGCCTCGACTACATTCGTTCCGTCTTCAACCTCTATCTCAAGGTCATTCAGTTTAACAAATGCCATATTTTTAAATTACCTTGCGGTTAAGTAACGTGATTTGACTATTGAAGGTCTTCTCTTTAGAGTCGCCCTCCATTTCATTACGGGCTTACGTTTCTGATTGTTTTACCGAATTTTTAAATTACCTTGCGGTTAAGCAACATGGTTTGGCTATTGAAGGTCTTCTCTTTAGAATTGCTCTCCATTTCATTACGAGTTACGCCCTTTGTTCTACAATATACAAGCGAAAAACGTAAGACACGGAATGGATTTCGTCTATTCCCTAACTCAGCGGCGAGCCCTACAGGTCAGCGAACTCTTTTGGAATAAATCGCTGTTGGTAGGCGTAATTTTCCTCCGGTGGGACGGTCGCCTCAGCAACAGGCAGCGTGACGAGTTTCCCTTCACGAATAGCGGCTTCAAATTCGGGGCGGAATTTTCGCATATAACTCACAGCGGGCCATGAGACAGCAATGCCAAAGACACAAATTGTATTCCATGTCATTGTATCCACATTCGCGATGTTGTTAGCGACGCTTTCCAGCAGATCCAAGTCTTCATAGATTTCTTCTGTTTCGCCGGTATCGCCCCATCTACCGTTTTCAGCGACACCGAATTTGGGACGTGTAATCGTGTCTTTTCGTCCATCTCCGTCGGCAATACGTTGCACAATATCTCGTACCCACGGGGTGCCCCAGCGACACGGTGTGCACTGCCCGCACGATTCATGCGCGTAGAACTTCATGATATTGAGCAAGCAGTCAACGATATTCCGAGTCTCGTTCATGACGATGATCCCGCCGGAACCGAGCATAGATTTGGCGAGTGTCAGTGATGTAAAATCGAGTCGTGTGTCCAACTCATAGTGCGTTAGAATCGGTGCAGAACTGCCACCGGGGATAACGGCTTTCACCTCTTCACCGCGCAAACCGCCTGCAACCTCAATGAGTTCAGAGCAGGTCAAGCCAAGGTCAAGTTCATAAACACCCGGTTCGTTGACATCACCGCTAATACAATAGAGTTTCGTCCCCGTATTGGCATCAGGTTTCGGCGGATCAAACCGCGTATCAGCATACGTCGGTCCCATCTCGGTATACCATTCCACACCGTTACCAACGATAAAGGGTAGGTTGCACAAGGTCTCCACATTCTGCACAACGGTAGGTTTCATGAACACACCTTGGACAGCGGGAAACGGTGGTTTGTTTCGAGGTTGCCCGCGCTTGCCTTCAAGGGATTCAATGAGTCCCGTCTCCTCACCGCAGATATAGGCACCCGCTCCGGGGTGTGTATAGATGTCAATGTTAAGCCCTGTCCCACGGACATCTTTGCCGAGGTATCCTTTTTCGTAAGCCTCTTTGATAGCTGCGTCCAACATCTTTTTCCCGAGCGTAAATTCACCCCGGATGTAGACGTAAGTCGTCTCAATGCCCATTGCATAGCAACAGATCAGGATACCTTCAATCAATAGGTGTGGATTCTTCTCCAAGACATAGCGGTTACTGAATGTTCCCGGTTCGCTTTCGTCAGCATTGCAACAGAGGTAACGCGGCTCAATGTCCCTTGGGACAAAACTCCATTTTTCCCCAGTGGAAAAACCGGCACCGCCTCTGCCTTTCAAGCCTGAGTCCTTCACCATTTGAGCGATTTCTTCAGGTTGATATTCCGCAATAGCCTTTTCAAAACGGGTATAACCGTCATATTGCCGAAAGACATCGAACGTGTTAATATCAGGCACATCCAGATGCTCGTAGAGAATCCTTCTTTCTTCAACCATACTTTCTCCCCTACAAATTATCTAAGATTTCATCAACCTTTTCCGCGGTCAAATTCTTATACAGATCGTCATTAATCATGATAACAGGTGCGACATCGCACGAAGCGAGGCATTCTACTTTCATGAGCGTGAACTTACCGTCAGCCGTTGTGCCTTTCGCGAGATTCGTTTCGGAAGCGATATCCGTGTCGAGTTTTGCCTTGAGATGGTCGAGAACCACCTTGCAATCCCGCAAGGCACAAGGAAGCGTATGGCATACCCGAATCACGTACTCGCCTACCGGTTCTTCAAAGAACATCGGATAAAAAGTAACGACATCCTTGACTTTCATCACGGTGACTTCAAGCAGTTCTGCAACATGCTTCATGACAGCAGGTGTGATGTACCCTGCCTGCCTTTGCGCGAGATGGAGCGTCGGCAGCATCGCCGCTTCTTTAATAGGATATCGCCCTATCAACTCGTCGAATTCACGCTGATTTTCTTCGTTAAACGCGAAAGGCGTTTCAATTTGAATGAGTTCATCTGACATATTTTTAATTTTCCTTGCGGTTAAAGGACGTGGTTTGTGCTTTGACGCTTTCCGCTCAAGACCTGAAGAAATCCCCAAGCAAAAACCCCTCCACTTCGTTTCGGGCTTGCGATCTTAGGCTGAGAAGAGAGATATTAGGTTTATCAAAAACCCTTCCATTAGACCGCCGCTACGAATGCCTCCTGTACTTTGCGCGGGCGTTCAACAAAAACGAAATAGGATTCAGGATACAAGTAGTCTTCCTGAGATTCATCAACTACCCGGAGATACCCGTCACGCGCTGCTTCTTCATCAGGCAGAATTTGATAGAATTTCCGTTTCTCTATGTCCTCACAATCGCCGTTTTCGATGCAAAGTGCAAATTGGGTTTTTAATAGTATCTTTTTCATAAAATGTTACACTGGTGTAACATTTAGTGTACAAAAGGTATCGGCAGAATCCTTGTAACTACAAGGGTTTATCGATGTTTTTTAATGTGATTTTTTTCGCTGTAAAAAAAATAATTTAGCGAAAAGTGTAACATTCTACGGACGTTTCGTAAATGGCCTCTCTTAACTTAAGTTATCAAATATCGTCCAACTTAGTAGTCCCCGTAAAACTGAATACGGTTGCCTTCTGGATCGCGGATATCGAAAATGGCATGCCCATCGCTGTTCTCAAGTTTCCGTAACCGTTTCCCTTTCGATTTTATGTGCTGATGAACGGCACTCACGCTTTCAACGTGAAACATCAGTTTTTGTCTCCCTTCGTTGGGTTTGCTGGCACTATGGAGACACAACGTGCAAGCACCTGCCTTAAAACGGAAAAACCGGTTTTCTGGGAACGGCTGGTCTTCGTCTGGGACTAATCCGACAACGTCCCTATAAAAAGCGATCACGGTCTTCATGTCTTTAACGAAAAGCATAATGCCTGTGAGTTCCATTGAATTCTCCTACAACAGATAATACGTTCTGACGAAGTTACCGATCTAATTCTCCCGCGATGACGTTCAGACTCCCCAAGACAGCTACAGTGTCAGAGACCATGCCGCCTTCCAACATGTGCGGTAGTGCTTGGAAGTGCAGGAAACTCGGTGGACGGATGCGGATACGATACGCAGTTCCGCTACCATCACTGACAATATAAAAACCGAGTTCACCATTCGGTGATTCGGTTGCACAATAGTGATCACCTTTTGGCGGCTGCACGCCGTGTCCGTCCATAACAACTTTAAAATGATGAATTAAGCCCTCAATATGTCCATAAGCATCGGACTTGTCCGGCATGGTGATCTTGTTATCTTCAACGTTGACCGGTCCATCAGGGATATTATCCAATACTTGGGTAACGATGCCACAACTCTGAATCATCTCCTCCATCCGGACGAGGTATCGGTCATAGGCATCCCCGTTGGTCCCTACTGGCACATCAAACGTCACTTCATCATAACTGGAATACGGTTCAGCCTTGCGGATGTCGTGTGCCACACCGGTAGCGCGGAGGCAAGGTCCTGTTAACCCGTAACTAATTGCATCATCAGCAGAAATAGGTCCAACGCCTTTCGTGCGGTCCATCCAGATCCGATTCTTTGTGAGCAGCGTATGGGTTTCTTTGAGTGCCTTCGGGAAGTTAGTGACGAATTGTCGGACATCTTCCTCACAACCGTCATAGAGGTCACGGAGAACACCCCCTACGCGTGTGTAGCTCGTTGTCAACCGTGCGCCGGTTGTCTTTTCAAAGATGCTATACAACTTTTCACGTTCGCGGAAGCTATAGAGAAATACTGAAAATGCCCCTAAGTCGAGTGCGGCAGTTCCCAACCACAACAGATGGTCTGCGAGTCGTGAGAGTTCCGCCATCAAAATACGGATGTATTGACACCGTTTCGTGACTTCAATGCCGAGTAACTGTTCGACAGCGAGGACATACCCAAAATTGTTGGACAGCGGTGAGAGATAGTTCATCCGGTCTGTCACAACAATGTACTGGTTGTAATCCAGGTGTTCACCGAGTTTCTCGAAGCCGGTATGCAGATAGCCGGCATGGGGTGTCGCTTTCAAAACGGATTCGCCATCAAGTTCTAAGACAATACGGAGAGTGCCGTGCGTTGCCGGATGTTGCGGACCGAAGTTCAGAACCATCTTCTCGCCTGTGGCGCGTTCCAGCCCACTTTGCATATCATAACTCCTTGTAAATAGTTATCAGTTATCAGTTGTCAGTTATCAGTTAAAAACTGCGACGGTTGGAATTATAAGAACGCCACAAACTCCTCTGAACTGACAATCAACCACCAATAGCGGATAACTATTAAATCTACACGTTCTGTTTGTCAAAATTAAAGCTTTCGCGTTCGCCGCGTCCGCGGAGCGGGTAATCTTTTCGGAGCGGATAACCTTCAAAATCATCTGGCATCAAAATCCGGCGCAGATCTGGGTGTCCCTCAAAATTGATACCGAACATGTCATAAGTCTCACGCTCCAACCAGTTCGCGCCCTGCCACAACTCAGTAACAGATGCGACACTCAAATCGTTCTCATGGACAGGGACTTTCACCCGCAGGCGACACTGCCCCTGATAGGAATAGAGTTGATAGACGACCATAAATCTTGCGTAGTCAAACTGCATCAATTCGGATTCCATCTGCGAATTGTCAACTGCGGTGACATCAACAAGGAAAGTATAGGCAAGTTCAGGGTCTGTTTTCAGATATTCCAAAACGGCGTAAGCCTGTTCTTTATGGATAACCACGACGATAGTACCACGCGACTCATCTTGTGCCAAGAGCGCGTCTGCGTGGTTCGCCTCTAACTTTTCCAGAACAAGGGGTTTCGGTTGTTCTTCGACTTGGTTCTCTTCACTCATAAACAGCCTCTACTCCTTTAGGCGAAGCACCACTGGTGATCTTCTGCTGCACCTGTAGTACAGCATCAATAAGATCTTCGGGACGTGGTGGGCATCCGGGGATGTAGACATCGACAGGAATAAACTGGTCAACACCTTGGATGAGGGTATAGGTATCAAACACACCGCCGCAGGAAGCGCATGCGCCCATTGAAATTACCCACTTCGGATCGGGCATCTGGTCATAGATACGTTTCAGGACAGGCATCATTTTGATGGAAATCCTGCCGGAAACGATCAGCAGATCAGATTGGCGCGGTGAAAACCGGATTGCCTCAGAACCGAATCGAGACAAGTCAAACTTGGAAGCCAAGGTCGCCATCATTTCTATTGCACAACAGGCAGTCCCGAACGGCATCGGCCACAGGGAGTTCTTTCGACCCCAGTTGACGACTTTATCAATAGTCGTGGTGATGATGTTGCCGTCGGTTTGCCCGGCACCTTGTCCAACAAAATCTAATCCCATGTTAAGCCTCCTTTCTTCCAAGCATAGATATAGCCGAGAAGAAGAATACCGATAAATACCAGCATTTCAACTAAGATAAACAAACCACTCGTTTCAGAGAATTTCTTGAAGACCACTGCCCACGGATAGAGAAAAACCACCTCGATATCAAAGATGATAAAGAGCATCGCGATAAGGTCAAACCGGATGGTAAACCGTTGCCGTGCATCGCCAATGGGTTGAACGCCGGATTCATAAACGGAGAGTTTAACGCGGTTCGGGCGTTTGGGTCCAAGAAGATGGGTCAGGCCGAGATTGATCGCTGCAAAGAGCACTGCGAACAACCCTAACAGCAAGATTGGAAGATAATCTATTAACATTGTTTCTAATCTATTTTGTCCTCACGCATTTTAATATTGGCTCACAAGTGTCGCCAAGGTGAAGGTTAATTCAGACTCGTAAACATGTTCTTTTTAATATGCTTAATAGTTTCTCATATTTCAAAAACATTGTCAAGTTTTTTTCAAAAAAAAATCAAAGATAAGAACAAACTCTTCGGATGAAACGGCAGAAAATAGCCTGTCATTCATGTATCTAAAATTGTTTCAATTGGCCCCACGTTGTCGTGAGTTTTCCTTGTGGCGTTACGGCGAACCCGCCGCTGTTTGGAACGCTATCGCCGGTGACAGTGATATTATCAAAACGTGCCGTATAATTCGAGACCCCGAAACCGACACCCCCTGTCCGAAAGTTAGGAAAGTGCCCAAAGACTGGAACACCTATTAGATTTGGTATCTTTGCGGGCCCCATCACTTGCTTCTCATTAACCGAGAAGTTAAAGATATTGTTGTGGACACGCATCTTCAAATGCGCCCATTTGTTCAATTTTAAAAGTGGATGCGGTGCAGCGTGGAGGCGTACAAATATTACATCGTGAAAATCGCCATAGACGCAACTTATCTGTTCCCTATGGAGGGGTGGTTTACCCTCAACGAGTTCTATAGGATCCTCAATACTACACAACACTACCCAAGTTCCCCGCACCCGTGCGGCAATAGTGATAGCCCCGATACCGTGTTTGTTAAGCGGTTTGACATCAAATTCAACAGTATAATCTTTCCACGTGCTATCCCCAGTTGTCAGTAAACGCACAAATTTTTCACGGCTGATTGTCTGAAGTTCACCGTCAACAACTTCCCAAACACCGGGTGCTTGATCCAATCGAACGAGTTCCTGCCAGTCCTCCAAGTCGTCATCATTGAAAGTTTCGATAAATGTCCCTGCCGAGATAGAGGTGGTAATAAAAAAAAGAATTACAATAACAGTCAGAAATTGCATAGTGATTCTCTTTTCATGCGGCTTCGGTCGCGGTTAAAACCGCTTCAATTGTCCCCACGTTGTGGCGAGTTTTCCGCTCGGTGCTACGGGTAATGTGCCCTTGTCGGGGATATCTTTGCCGGTGATAATAAGATTATCGAATCTCGCTGTGTAATTCGAGAGCCCAAAACCTGCCCCGCCTGTCAGAAGATCATCGAGCCTCCCAACCTTTCCCCTAACAAGTGCGCGACCTGCAAGGACCAAAGCAAAGTCATCCCCCGTTTCTGCAATTTTCTCACCGTTTATCCAGAAGATGAAGTCTGCGCCTTTGACACTCAATTTCAGCGTCGACCAGTCACCCAATTTTAAAAGTGGATGCTGTCCAGCGGATAAGAGTACGGACGTATTTGTATGGAAATCACCCGTCCGACAGAACGTGTCCCATCCAGGGACAAGCCGATCCCCAATCTCACAGAACACTAACCGGGTGCCTTTAATCCGTGCAGCAATCACAATACTTGCCCGTCCATGTTTTTCGAGTGGTTTGACATCAACTTCAATTGTGTAATCCCGCCACTTCTTATTTCCGATTGTTAGTAGACGGGGCCACGCATCAGGAGTCACGGCGTGAAGTTCACGATCAATAACCTCCCAAGTCCCGGGCTTTTCGTTTTGTTGGACCAGTTCCTGCCAGTCCTCCAAGTCGTCATCATTGAAAGTTTCGATAAATGTCCCTGCCCATCCAGAGAGGGGTAAGAGAAGAAGCACTGCTACAATCCGTGTCAATTTCATGGCAAATCCCTTTTATTTTTGACTTTATCATACAAGTAAGTAAAGTCTAATGCAAGCCTATAAAAATATCAAGTGATTTTTTGGGATTTCTCTGATGAATCTAACCGCATATTAGATTCAAGGCGACAGCCGCGTCATTTCCCATCTGCCATCGGGTTGCAGCGTGTAACAGAGGCGATCATGGAGACGGCTTGGACAACCCTGCCAGAATTCAAAGAGATTTGGAACGAGTCGATACCCACCCCAATGCGGTGGACGCGGGATGGCATCAGGTGAATATGTCTCTTCCGCCCGTTGGTATCCTTCTGTGAGGCATTCGCGTCCACTGATAACGATGCTTTGACGTTCTGTCTGCACGGCGAGTTGACTACTCACCGGACGACTATTGAAATATGCATCCGATGCTTCTGCACTCATTTTCTCAACGGTACCGGTACTCCGAACCTGTCGATCGAGTTCACGCCAATAGAAAACCAAGGCAGCGTTTGGGTTCTCTGCGAGTTCCCTTCCTTTTTGACTCTCGTAATCGGTATAGAAACAGAACCCTTTTGCGTCAAATCCTCTAAGGACTACCATTCGAGCAGAAGGTATGCCGCATGGTGTTGCTGTTGCTAAGGTCATAGCATCCGGCAGATCGAGCTTGGCAGCGATAGCGTCAGCGAACCATTTTTCAAATTGTTCAAACGGATTAGGTGAGACATTTTGTTCAAGTAGATGTCCATTATGGACGCGGTATTCTCTGCGGAGTTTATCTGTATTCATAATTAGAATAGTTGCCAGTTAAAAGGTTTTTGGCTAAATCAGGTTTTTCTTTAGCCGGTAGCCATTACAATGAAATACCTATCTTTTCCAGAAATTCGGTGAGAAGAGGATAAGGACCGTATAGAGTTCTAAACGTCCGAGTAACATACAAAAAGAAAGAACATATTTTCCAACTGTGTGAATATGTGCGTAGTTGTCAGTCGGTCCCACGCTGCCGAGACCGGGTCCGATGTTCCCCATCGTAGCGATTGTTGCCCCTGCAGCACTGACGAGGTCAAGTCCTAAAGTTGTCATAATGCAAGTTACAATTGCGAAAATTCCGATAAAAAAGAAGAAAAAACCGAGAACGTTGGTCATGACTTCAGGTGGCACAACACGGTCATTAACTCGAATGGGTAGCACAGCATGTGGGAAGATGAGCCGTTTAATTTCAGCACCGCTCTGCCGAATCAGGAGAAGGAACCGAACCTGCTTCATCCCGCCGCCAGTGGAACCTGCACAACCGCCGTAGAACATTAGCGTCACTAAGATAAATTGGGAAAGTGCGGGCCACTGTTCAAAGTCAGCAGTGCCGTAGCCTGTCGTTGTGATGATAGACATCACCTGAAATGCAGCATAGCGCAACGATGTCCACATCGAATCGTAGGGGATCTGTCCATCAACCTGAAATCTGATCGTGTTCCATGAAATTAAGGTAATACTCACTGCGATAACAGTGCAATAGAACTTAAATTCTGTATCTTGGAAATAACTTTTGACATCACCGCGGAGTGCGCGATAGTGGAGTGCGAAATTGGTGCCTGCGAGGAACATAAAGCAGCAGATGACCATATCAATATAGACGCTATCATAGTGGCCGATGCTGCTGTTCTTTGTAGAGAATCCACCGGTCGCCATTGTCCCGAAGGTATGACAGAGTGCATCAAAGAGGGACATACCGCCGAACATGAGTAGGACAGTTTCAAGGAAAGAGAGGAGTAGGTAAACGCCCCAAAGCAGCTTAGCGGTTTGTGCGATGCGAGGGGTGAGCCGATCTGTCTGCGGTCCCGGTGCTTCGGCACGAAAAAGCTGCATCCCCCCGATCCCGAGCATCGGGAGAATAGCAACAGCAAGCACAACGATCCCCATTCCGCCGAGCCAGTGCGAGAAACTTCGCCAGAAGAGCATAGTGTGCGAAAGGTGTTCAATCTCTGTCAGAACAGTGGCACCGGTTGTGGAAAATCCTGCCATAGCTTCAAAATAGCAGAAAGAAAATTCCGTCCACGACGAGCGTCCTTCACTGTAAAATACATCTGCGAAGAGATATGGAAGTGAACCGAAGAGAGCGACTGTTACCCACCCCAGAGCGACGACAGCAAACCCTTCGCGGATACCGAGTTCCTCCTGTCTGGCTCGAATACTGAAGCGGAGGATTAAACCGACAACCAAAGTGATTATCAGTGAGATGACAAATGCCATTAAATCATTCTGGACTTCACCTATAGCAGCCCGATAATAGATCGCTACGCCCAACGGAAGTAACATAGTCCCCGCGAGACAGATAAGTAAATTACCGAGGGTGTAAACAATTAATTTAAGGCTCATGTTTTATAGGGGTCAGTTATCAGTACGGTTTTTCTGCGAAGAACCTTTCAGTCTACAGTGGTTACCAGTTACCAGTTACCAGATGTGTCCTTTCTGGCAACTGGCAACTGGACACTGGCAACTTCTTTACTGATAACTGAAAACTATTCTTCTGACAACTGATAACTCTTTAGTCTCTGCGTTCGGCGAATAGGTCCTCGACGACCGGAATTGCCCCAGGCATACTAAATACAATCACACGATCTGCGGGTTGGATGACAGACTGCCCTGTGGGGATAATGAGTTTTTCGCGCCGAATAATGGCACCGATAAAAGCGTTTTCTGGGAATTTTGTTTTGAAGAAAGCGAGTTCTTTATGGACGATTTTTGCGTTGACGCCGGCGACAATCTCAATCGCCTCCGCGTCTATTCCGTGGAGCGAGGCAACGGAAATGATGTTTCCACGACGGATAAGTCTTAAGATATTGCTAACAACGGTGAGATGTCGACTGACTGCGCCATCAAGCCTCGGAATGCGTGCTAATAACGGAAGGTACCGCGGCTGTTGAACGAGTGCGAGTGCGCGTTGTGCCCCGTTCTCTTTCGCTGTCATACACGCCATAATATCGTTCTCATCGTCCCCTGTAACTGAGACAAACCCGTTGACATCATTTACGCCTGCTTCCTCAAGCAGCCTAAATTGGAGATAATTACCCTGTAAAACGGTCGTGTGCTTTAGCATCTGAGAGGCGAGTCGCGCTTTTGCTGGATCTTCCTCAATGAGTTTGACGTTGGTGTCGTTTTCTTCAAGCGTGCGTGCGAGTTCAATGCCAATAGGACTCGCGCCGACAATGATAACGCGATCAAGTTGCTGATTGAAAGTGATACCACTGATACGCAGCAATTGTTCAACCGCAATTGTGCTTCCGATAACAAAGACATCGTCGCCTTGTTGTAAAGCATCATTACCTCTCGGAATGATAATGTGTCTGTTGCCGTTACTGATCGGGTTTCCGTTATTAGAATGCCCACGGCGACTAATGGCAGCAAATCGGGTATCATTGAGCAGCCCACCTGCATCTAACTCAGCGAGTGATCTTCCGATTAAGGGATTGGATTGTTTGACTCGGAAAGAGACGAGTTGTATCCTACCCTCCTCAAATTCGACAATTTCGCGTGCTTCAGGTATCTGTAAAAGTCGAACGAATTCAGCAACACAGAGATGCTCAGGATTAATCAGCAGATCAATGCCAAAATCCTTGGGTGTCAGCCCGCTTTCTGTAGAGAAATAGTCAGGGTTCGAGACCCGTGCGATTTTTGTGTTAACGTCGTATCTCTCGGCAATCTGACACGCGAGCATATTAATTTCATCGCTGTTCGTAACGGCGATAAGGAGTCCCGCTTCATCAATCCCAGCGGTCTTGAGGAGTCTCGGAGAGGCACCTGAGCCGCGTAAAGTCTGCAAGTCAAGTTGTTCATTAACCCTGTTGCAGGCGGCATCGGATTCATCAATGAGGAC
>PYJC01000139.1 GCA_003635255.1 Candidatus Poribacteria bacterium
TGGAGTTTCAGCAAGCTTATAAGCTAAACCGAGTACTCTATTGTTTTCGCTCTCATTCTGTTCTAAGTAGGCACCGAAAAGTGAAATAAGTTCGCTTGCGTGGTTGTGAGATATTATTTCGACCACTGTTTTTCCATCTCCTTTAAGGTCTTTCTGATCGTCAATAGTATTTTAGCCGAATTCCGTTCATTATTCAAGCAATAGACCGCCGACTGTGATTTTAGGCGTTGCAGAAGATGAAGTTCTGTGGTATGCTCTAAGGCAAAGAAGGGAATTGGAAAACAGAACAACTTTCGATGATAGAGGGAAGGAAAAACCGATGCCAAACACTCAAGAAATTGGATGGAATGCTGTTAGTAAAACTGGAGCCGTTGCTGCCGGTGGGGCAAAAGCCGTTGCGGCGGGAATCGAGATTCTGGAAGCGGGTGGAAATGCAGCAGACGCAGCAGCGGGAACGATCCTCGCGCTCAATGTCACAGATCACGGTGCCTGTTCTATTGGCGGTGAGGTGCCGCTTCTCATCTTTGACGCGGAAAAGCAGGAAGTGAAATCACTATCGGGACAGGGGCGAGCACCGCTCTCGCAAACCGCAATTGATTGGTATATGGAGAACGGTATCCCGAACGGTGACATCAAAATGGCACCGGTCCCGTCGGTTGTTGATCTCTGCACGACCACACTCAAGTTGTATGGCACGAAGACGTTTGAAGACATCATTGCCCCCACGCTGGCACTCCTTGATGCTGGTGAGGCGGACTGGCATTTTGATTTGGCGGTCACCCTGCGTCGGATGGTCGAGTCGGAACAGAAAACATCTGGGAGCCGTGAGGAAAAAATTCAAGCTGCCAGCGATCGGTTTTACGGGCGGAACAGTGCTAATACCGATATTGCCGATGCCTTGGAAGGTTTCTACATTGACAAGGGTGGGTTTCTCCGTAAGGCAGATCTCGCTGCGCATGTTACGCTTGTTGAAGACCCCGTATCGGTGGACTATCGCGGCTATACGGTGTATAAGTGCGGTACTTGGACGCAGGGTCCTTACCTCTGTCAGGCGTTGCGTCTGCTGGAAGGTTTCGATTTCAAGGCGATGGGGCAATTCTCAGTGGACTACGTACATGTCGTTACAGAAGCACTTAAACTGGCGATGGCTGATCGCGATGCTTACTACGGCGACCCGGAGTTTGTGGATGTACCGTTATCCAAATTACTCTCCGATGCCTATACTGAGATCCGTCAACCGTTGATTGATATGGAAAAGGCATCACACGAAGCGAGACCCGGTGATGTGGATAACATGGTGCCAATAAAGGCAGACGGTGTATTTCGACCCGGTGTAGGCGGAACGACGACTTGTGCGGTTGCCGACCGGTGGGGAAATGTCGTTGCTGCGACACCGAGTGCTAACGTCTATCACGCGGGCGGCATGGTCGGTCCAACAGGTGTCAGTTACGGCAACCGTTTACGGAGCCTCAATACAACCCCCGGGCATCCGAACTGTATCCAACCCGGAAAACGCCCAAGAATTACGCTCACGCCCACACTGGTTCTTAAGGACGGTGCTCCGATTTTAGCAATCAGCGTTGCAGGTGGCGATCTGCAAGATCAGGCAACGATGAATTTACTGCTCAATTTCGTTGAATTCGGCATGCTACCGGAAGCTGCTGTCACCGCACCACGTTTCGCGACTGCACATCACGAGGACTCGTTCGATCCGAATCCGAACCGTATAGAGACATTCGGACAAGCGGGGTCGCTGACTATCAACGACAGTGTCAGTGAAAATGTTAGGGGAGAGCTTGCCAGTCGCGGTCATCAACTCAGGGTGCACGGGGGTGCCATTGCTGCGCCTTCGATGCTTTATATTGACAAAGAGAGTGGGACGTTCTATGCTGCTGGTGATCCAGCTGCTGGAAGACACGCGGCGGGTTTAGCGTAAAAATGATAGTGTTTTCTATCTTTTTTTGTTATGAAACTTTTTATTACTTTGCTACTTCTTTTATCACTGGTATATGTATTAAAAAAGTGGCCTCTAAATAAATGACAGTATAGCATCAACCTTCTGTCTGCTGCCAATTTTCAAAACGTTGCTGCAACGCTCTGAAAAATCTGCGGAAGGATCTATCACTCTGCTCCATATGCTGGAGATTCATGGCGTTGACGAGCTCTGCTGTCCGTTCGATACCACCTAAGAGTGGAATCACGCCTGCGTCACGGATCGCTTGTAGGAGAAGACGCTTATAACGATAGCGGTCGCACTTCCGATTCGGAACCGAGCAGCTGCCGCCAAATACCTTCTTAAACGCTTCTGAATCGAGAAGCAGCCATCGCTCAATATGCGGTTTCGGGATCATACTGATAACGCGGTCCGACAAACTGAGGGCTGCCTGATTGAGGTCTTTTTCCCGCTGCAAAAATCCCTTGCCATTGCTATCTGTTCCTACGATGATGAGATCTGGCAAATCCTCATCGTTGTGTTGCAAATCCTGTTGATACTCTCCCAATTCCGTGATAACGTTTTCATGTCCGCCGCGGACACTGGAAACTTTGATGTTGATTTCGATGTTGTACGCATTAGCAACCCGTTGAATCAGTGCTACGAGAAAATCCTCATAGACTGCATCCTCAACGAACAGACTGATATTACGCATCAAAATCCCCCCGTAAGATACGTTCAGAAGGAGATAACGCGCTTTCATCCTCCAGCACATCTTCAATATCCATTTTCTTCCATAGCGGTCCGATATGCATCATCGTAAAGGGCTCAATTTCTGTGTTTCCGTTAACCTTACGGCAAACGTACAATGATTCAGTAGGGATTAAGTCAGGCAAAAGCGACGAATGTGTTGTTACAATAAACTGGATATCTTCAAGAATCATACGAGTTTCCAAAAGCCGAGCGACGCGTCGGATTCTACGCGGATGAACGCCGTTCTCCGGTTCCTCAAAGCCTATCAACGCTGGTGATTCTTTGGTGCTAACGAGTGCCAAAAGCCCTAAAATCCGGAGTGTGCCTTCCGATAAGCTCCGTGCGGAAACCCGTTTTTCGCCTTCACGCAGTGCCAATTCCACCTCGCCTAAATTATTGACACCGACTTCAATACCCGTTACGGAAGGAATCATAGCCTGGAGAGATTTCTCGACAGATTCAAACTGCCGCGGATTGAAACCTCGTAAAGTATTAAGAAAAGCCGCAAGGTCTTCCCCCATCAATCCGATATGGTGGACTTCCTTAACAGGATTTGGGAACCGCATGCGTTCACGCGGCTCAAAATAAAAGGTAAACCAACTCGCCAATTCCTGCCGCATCGCGACCAGATGCGGGT
Organism: Candidatus Poribacteria bacterium; assembly: GCA_003635255.1. Classification (GTDB taxonomy): domain Bacteria; phylum Poribacteria; class WGA-4E; order WGA-4E; family WGA-3G; genus WGA-3G. The sequence continues at coordinate 3,324 of PYJC01000139.1, forward strand.
GGTGTGGGGGATAGTGTGCCATTGAAAGGATACTATAGCTGAGACCCTGCTCATAGTGGGTCGGATGCGCTTGTCCCTCCATCCGCAAATGCAGCTGATTATCGACCTGTTCCAAGAACGGCTTGCGCTTCTGATTCAACTCACCCTTGGTATTAAGCGCGGCGAGATACTCGTCTGCCACACGCAAAATGCCCAGCTTCGGGAGCATCTCAATCTCAATCCGATACCGAAGGTCTTTCGCACGCACGGTAGGTGGTGACCGTTTTGAAACAGATTCATCTCCATCGACTGGAGTTCGTCTCGTCTCCTGAATCTGCCGATTAACACGCGCAACGACCTTGGGAGAAAGCCGAACATCTACTTCTATACTAAACGATACTGTTTCCTGTTCCAAGAGGCTCTTGATGCCTTCCCTTCCAAAAGTGAACGACTCCAGTGCATGTCCTCGGTAAGGTGGGTCAAACGCTTCTTTCAAAGTCCGACCGGTTGCTACGCGCGATAGGAGATGTAAAGCATCAAGGAAATTGCTCTTTCCTGAAGCGTTGGGACCCACAAGCACAGCAAGGTGCCCAAAGTTCACCTCAAGATCCACGAGTGATTTATACCCTTGAATTTTGATTCGCTTCAGCATAGTAGCGTACCTCCGTTCAATCAATATCCGAGACCCCGCAGATATTCTCGGTTTACGACAGCGGCTTCGGCTGCGGGACGCGGCGGATACGGACGGTCAAGTTCGACAGAGACCCATCCGTCATAACCGACCGCTTCAAGACCCTCAAGTGCGGCTTTGACATCAAGTCCTAAGTTTCCCGCACCCAGTTCTGCAAAACGCGCCTTCTCACCAAAGCGTTGCGTTCTATAATCCCACGTCTCAGGATCATCAGCGTGGCAGTCTTTGAGATGGACATGCCCAATCCGATTCCGCAAATTTTCGCTCTCAAAGACCTGCATCGGATCACTGCCTGCGGCGAGCATGTGTCCTGTATCAAATAGCAGCCAGAGGCTCGGTGCTGCTGCTAAGAGACGTTCCGCATCATCAACCGTCTCAAGCATCGTGCCGAGATGTGCATGGTGGAAGCCTTTGATGTTGTGAGCATCACAATACGCGAGGATGTCGTCTAACGTTCGGGCAGCGTTCTCGAAATCGGCATCGCTCGGATCGGGTCCTCCCCATTCTGAACGCCTCAGTGAGGGCACTTCGGCAGCATTGTTGCCAAGGGTGATGTTGAAACGGACCCTGTCGAGTCCTGCACCACCCGCATTGACGATATGGAGTCCAAGGCTCCGTGCGAGTGTCGCCATCTCAACGAGGCCTTCTGCACCTTCAAAAGGAACGCTTTCCACGCCTTCCCAGCCTGCATCGGCGACTTCTCGTAACACTTTTTCCGGATTTTCTTGCTGTTCCCCACCAAATTGGATCAGGTGGCAAGCGAATTTCAATTTGCTCATCAACATGTCTCCTTACCTATCCGACTGATAAATATAATGTCTTGCCAAGGACTTTTGCGTACTTTCCTAAAGTTGACAATCTAACATCTTCCGCATGGTTTTCCATTCTTGAGATAGCAGACTTCTTGGTATTCAACTTTTGCGCCACCTCTTCCTGAGTTAAGCCCGCCTCTTCACGAGCTTGTCGAAGCAGAACACCAATTTTGAACTCCAAATAACCAGTCTCGTAATTCTCAGCAAATTCAGGGTCTGTGGCTTTACGTTTTTGGACATAACGTTTTAAGTCGCTCATTGTTGTTTCCTCCTGAAATAATCTTGTTTTCTCTGTTCTGCCAGACGAATATCAGACCTTGGGATTCTCCGTGTCTGCTTGGCAAAGGCATGATTGAGAACCACTAATTTTGGACCGTCAAAAAAGGATAAAAGTCTAAAGGTGTCTCCCACCGGCATTGACACGGACCTCCCAAATATCATCCGTGCCAACCAATTTTTTAAAGTATTGTTTCGGGACAAACTCCAATTCTTCAATCAGGCGTAAGGTCCAAGTTACTTTAGTACTCTGCCGCGCAGTAAGGGAATCCAAAAATTGTTCAATTGGACAATGTCCTGATGCTGTACGATAAAAACTAACTTCTCTCATTTGCTTTTTAAGGAAACGCACCAAAGGCTCATGTTTGCAGATGTGGCTCTTTCAAATTTCACCCTTGTTGAGTGATGTTAAGGACAACTTTTGGTCGGGGTTTTGATACAACCACATCTCCATATTCTCCTTAATAGCAGCCCATTCGCTATCCAACATGGAATACCAAGCAGTATCTCTGTTTCGACCTTTTACGATTATATGCTGTCTGAAGATACCCTCAAACTTAAAACCGAGCCGCAGTGCCGCTGCTCGAGAACGTTTATTTAGAGCATCACATTTCCATTCGACACGGCGGTATTGCAGTTTATCGAAAGCCTCACAGAGCATTAGGTATATGGCTTCTGTATTCACGTTCGATCGCTGGGAATCCGGTGAATACCAGATATGTCCGAGTTCCAGTCGTCGCATATCAGAAACGATGTTCAGAAAACTCACCATCCCAACGTGTTGCTTCGATTCAAGATGGTGGACAGTAAAGAAAAGTGGATCTTCCGATTTCGCTTTTTCCTCAAGCCACTTATGCATGCTGTGTTCGTCATCAAAGGGACCGTAACTCATGTAGGTCCATATTTGCGCCTTGATATCCGATCCGTGAGAGCATTTATAGAGTTCCGTAACATCGGTTTGTGGGTTGACTGGCGATAACCTAATGAATTTACCCTCATAGTCCGTCCTTTGAGGCACGTCAACGTGCGCAATTGGTTGAACGAGATTTCCGACTTGGAGAGGCGATTGTGCCATAGTCATCCTCTTTGTGTTTGTTATTATGCAATGGGTGCATTCAGGGTGCTGGTCGTCTGACTGTTTCATCGAAGTAAGCTGCGTTCGGATCGTCAATCCAATCGCAAACCCAACCGAGTTCTTTTAGCCTGTTTTGAACAATCGGTAGGGTCCCTCGCAATTCTTTCACTGGTATCCAGTCGCGCCAGTTCCGGTCAGTTGGTGGATTGAGAAAATCCCCAACGCCGTTTACTGCCCGTTGAATTGACGGATACACCATTACGCCCAATCGTGTCCGTTTCGCCGCTTCAACCAGCCATTTCTCATAAGGAAACGGTTGCCTGTCAGCGATGCAGCATATTTTACAGAGGTACTCGATGACGTTTCCCACAGCAATGAACGCCGTTTCTACCTTATTCCGCGCTGCCATCGCTAAGGGCCCGCGTTGCGAGAAATAATACTTGCCGAACACCCACTTCAACTTGCGCTCGGCGACCGCTGGCGGATACACGCAATGGTGTTGCTTAATTTCTTCAGCAGTCGTTGCACAACCGCAAAGTGTCTGCGAATTGGCAACAACCCACATCATCTCATCCGGGTACGTCTCCAACCACCGTCGTAGGTCGCTTTCATCATAAAACGTCCAGTGTGCCTCATAATCGCCTCGATCAACGAAGAGTTGCCGGTCTCGTTCATAAGACTTCCGATCTTCATCGGAAAGGTAACACTTATCACCAATGACACACAGATCAAGATCTGACCAACTATCGGTAAAATTAGCGGCACGACTTCCAATCAGCATGAGGACAGCACGTTCACCCATGCGTTGGCAAAAATCTGTGGCTCGATCAATGAACTGTTGATCTTCTGGACTGAAGCAGATGTCTTCACTCATTCAAACCCTCCCGGAAAGGTTTTTCATTTCGTTGACTGTTGGGTTCAATTCTTACTTGAACGCATACTCCCACCGATGATATTGACCAAAATTGGTGGCAGTGGTTAATAGATCAGGTGCGATAGTGTGTTTAAGACTGTCTGGAATAAACACCCCCGCATTTAAGCGGTCCTCATGAAAAATAGAATTTCGAGCCGCACGAATCATATTGTGTTGTTCCTTCCGCGGTAGTTGGGACTCAACAAACCCTTCAATCCACAACCCACGATAGGTTAATGTATCAACAGGTACAAAATGGACAGTCTCTGGCACATTCGTGGTAGACTTACAAGCCAAAGGATCCCAAACGAAGACATTGCCCACTCGATCATCTGTCGTAAAGCCCGCCTTAGAAAATGCGCGCTGACTTGCATAATTATCCATGCGAATTGATGCTTTAGCCTGACGTGCTTCCAGATGAGAACCGTAGGTTAACGCTTCCTGAATGAGAGAAGTACCAATCCCCTTTCCCTGACTCGTAGAACGAACAATAACAAGATCTATTTCCCATCGAGATGTTGGGTTAGACACCAGAAAAGCGGAAAGGAAACCTATCACTTCGCCAAACTCAACTGCAACGAAGACTTGATGCTCAGGCGATGAAATGTGATCCGCGAACACATCAAAGAGAAGCGATTCTCCCCATGTCTCTTGTAATATTAGGTGAATTGCTTGCGAATCATCTAACCGTGCTAATCTGACATTCGACATCTCTTTTTCTTAATGTTCCCATCGTTAGAATTAGACAGCATTCGTTTGTTAAGGGCGGTGCAGCTTTCTGAGTTCTGGATTTAAACGAAATCCTTCTTCTCGTCTTTGAGCTATGTCTTCCCACGTAGCATCACATTCAATAAATTGTCTCAAGACTTTCTTCGCTCCACGCCCAACTGGCGATCCATGACCGAAACACATCAGGTCAAACTCAAAATGTAGCAGCATTCTGAGGGATAAGCGTGCTGTGTCAAGATCCACCAGATATGCGGGCGCGTTAATTCCAACGTTTCCATCCGGAATGCCGATGTCTTTTCTGCCACCACTGAGCAGATCGCCAAAGATGAATGCACCCCCGTGAGGCCTTAAGTAGAAACTGACCTCCTCACCGTGGCGGACATCTGGAACACGTACGACCTCAACGAAATCCCAGAGCACATCTCTGTCCGCGAAAGTATCATCAACAGCAAATTCAGCGTCCTGCACCTGATTTTCATGTAGTAGGACCTGGCATCTCCATTTTTGTTTGAATTCGGTCAAGCATCTTTCATGATAGATACAAGTCAACATTAAATGCGTTGGACCACCAAGTTCGTTAATCTGCTGAATCTCACTCTCGGACAGTGGAAGCGGATCTATCAATACTCGGATGCTGTTGCTTTCGTCCTGCACTAAAAAACTATTCCAGTTATATGCTTGATTCCGCGACGCACCGTGAATTTCCGCCCAAGTAAATAAATTGGGAGTCAGTTTAGTCAACATCTCTATCTCTTTTGAGCAGTCCCCAAGTCGTCGCAGCCTTATCCAACGGCGATACACTTAAAACCTGCTCCATATCCTGCTGAATTTCATCTTCAGTCAGGACACGGTTATAGATGACAAATTCGTCAAGCTTTCCGCCATAGGGCCATGGACCGTCAAGGCGATTGCCGAACCAGTGATCTGATTGAGAAACAGGGATTTCGCCTTGCACCTTATAGGTATTATCAAGTTTGCCGTTGATATAAAGTCGGAGTTCCTTATCAAACTCGTAAACTGCGGCGACGTGCGACCATTTATCGGTCGGAATCTCGCTCTTCGCACTGTTCCATGTACGTCCGCCCGCGCCGGGACATCCCATCCATACTGACGGTTTGCCTTGATGGATACTCAGGTAATACGTGTGCGGTCCTGCTTGCCCGCGTACATTGCGATAATCGCCGACACTCTCTGGGTATACCCATACCTCCATCGTCAAGTTTTTGGTAATCGCCAGACTATCAGACGCTGGGGCAGCGACGACACCCTTCTGAATCTGTTCATCAAAAAACACCCCCGAATTGATCTTTCCGTCTTTCTCCCATTTGGCATTGGCTTCGAGCGTGCCGTGATTCCCTTTGCCGCTCAGGTCTTCAACCTCTTTTCCCTTTCCGGCATCGAACGAGTAGTAAAGTACCATCGCGTCGTCCTCAATTGCATTGCTCACAAAGGGAACTACGAAAATGAACGCCGCGCTCAGAATATAAATAACTGTTCGTCTCACTTTGAACCTCCATATTTACGGAGAATAAAAGAATTGAATATCCAGCCCTCACGAGGCTCTAATCGCCGGTAATACTCCAATCTAAATGACCGCTGGAGGACTTCAAGAAGTGCCTCTGTCTTCCAGAAAGAGAAAAACCGTTTCGGCTCATATCTATCGTGTTCCCAGATACCCTCAAAGTCTTGGTCTCCCCAAATACCGAGATACATTAATCCATTTTCATTGAGCCGTCCTGAGATTAAACGCAAAACCTGATCAATATCCCGCTTCGGTATGTGCAGGAGGCAATTCATGGTATAGACTGCATCGAAACATTCGTTAATTTCACCGAGATCATAGCAATCCAAGACTTGCGCAGGCACCCCCTTTTCAGCAGTGAGTTTCACCATCGCTGGTGTGTTATCCACTGCTAAAACTCGGAATCCTTGAGAGTGAAAAAACTGGGCATCCTGGCCGTGACCACGCCCAATTTCAAGGAGTGTTTTCCGTCCTTCAGCCTTTAAAAGTTTTAGAAACTCGGATCGCTCTTGTACTTTGAATGCGTCAGGAGAATGAGAGGCTCTTTCATGGGCGTACTTTTCGTATGTCTTAACAAGTGCGTCAGTGAACCGCATCATGTTGGTAAACTCCGCTGTCGTATTTCAACTGACACTTCGACCGTCAAGCCGATGTCAACAACCGCCAATAGGTAGCGGCGCATCAATGTCAATTTTATAGATTTTCCGTCGTGCGACACACGGGATAGGCGGTGCTATGTGCCGCACATTTGAAAGTTCCCAACAGAGATAGTCAGGGATCCAATCGATCCCTTGTGATTCTGCTTCTTCACGCGTCCATTCGTGACTGCCGGTAATGTCAACGATTGCGCGTGCCAGCCCATTCGGATCTTCCTGTCCTTCCTCGGTCAAATAAATTTCATTCTCGACAAGCACGAGGTCAAGAAATGGAATCTCTGGCGGCAGCCAACGTCGGATCTCGACGATCTTTTGCCCGGCAACAATGCGCTGTACGGATGGTGAAACTATGGACAGTGCATTAACCATCAAAACTGGCTACTCCCATGCGTCATCTGGTGGATAAATGTTAGAACTTCCGCCGCCTGCGCCTTTAAAATCGCTCTCAGCGAACCAGTCTTTGACGGTATCCCGCCATTTGATGAAGTGTGGGGCTTTCAGATGCTCTTGGAACGCTGCCTCATCTGTATAGACTTCATAAAGCCATATCCGATTCGGATCGGCACCGTCTTGAATTATATCAAATCTCAGACAGCCGGGCTCATCCGCGACAGAGCCTTTTGCGTCGTCTATCATGGCTTCAATAAAGGCATCCCTATGACCTTCCTTAATCTGAATCGGTGCAATAATAACAAACATACTTTTTCCTCCTATGAATGATTTTCTTTCTGATTTCGGTGTACTGACACCGAATTCACATTAGCCTATCACAATTGTGGAGAGATGTCAATTAAGTTCAAAGTTGAATCCAGGGCCATTCAATTTTAAGAAATTATTGGATTGGATGGCTTTTTTGTAGGATCCGGTGCGAAATGCTGCGATAGGCTGCGACAGGCTGCGAATTTTTCTGTGGTTTTTTAAAAAACATAACATATATTAAGTATTAACACCTGCGAAAAGGACAACACCAAAAACCTACAATTGAATGCCTTTGAAGTTAAATCTTATGCCAATGCGACTGTTAATGCCTTTAGTTTGTCTTCATCTAACTCGACACCTAATCCGGGTCCTTCAGGTGGATAGAGGTGGCTGGCTTCTGCTCGGATGCGTTCCTTCGCTGGGGATGCTGTATAAAGCACGGGTCCCATTGGATCGCAGGGTAGGGAGAGGTTCGGCATTGAAACGCCGACGTGGATTTGCGCGGCTGTCCCAAGCGTCGATTCCTGATCCGTGCCAATCAGACATTCGATGCCAGCCGCCTCCGCCAACGCAAATAGACGACGGATATGGGTCGGACCTCCGGCTACACACGCCACATTGAAGACAGTACAAGCACCGCGTTCGGCTGCTTCATACCCATATCCCAAACTACTGATGTGCAGACTCACAGGCAGATCCATGCGTTTGGTGAACTCTGCACACACTTGCGGGTCTCGTGAGGGCTGTTCAAAATGGTAGGGCGCGTGATGCCGCAGGACATCGGCGTAACGCAGCGCGGTCTCCCAGTCGTTGAAGCGACCAGAACAGTCGAGTTGTTTGAGTTTAATCTGCTCACCAAATCTGGACTTCATCTCAGTCAGGAACCTATCATCTAAGGCACTGTCGCCAGATATATAATAACGGAAGAGATGGTGTCCGAGATCTATCAATCGTTGCAGATAGCCCGCGGTCTTCTCAAAATCCTCTTTTACCTGCCATCCGAAGATTGGATAGCAGCAATAGACGCTGTCTCGCATCTTACCGCCGAGCATTTGATAAGCGGGTACGCCCTGTACCTTGCCGTTCAGATCATAAAGTGCGAGATCAATGGCGGAGGCGAGGTGTGGATTGCTGACTGTGCTACCGAAATTTTGTGCCCGTAGGAATTCATTGATCTCCGTGATACGGGTGGCATCACGTCCAATGAGTAAATCGTTGTAGCGTTTGGTCACTGCGCCTAAATCGTCAGCCTTGCTGTCCGAGGCTTCGCCTAACCCGATGGGACCGTCGTCTACATGGACTTTGACGATAACATGCCCTGATATGTGACCGTAATAACGCGGGGTCTCAATCTGGAATGTCTCAATCTTTGTGATTTTCATTCTGTCTCCCGAAAGTCAAGAACGGCTTCATAATGTTTGGTTACTTGCCCGTTGTACCTCGTCTCAATAAGATTAACAATCCCTTCAAACAGCAGATTTCTATTCTTGTCCGGTAATGCGATATGATCCGAATAGGTGCTGAGGAGCTTGATATACTGCTCAGATGAATACGTTTGCGTCCATGGATAGACGCGTTTAATTGGATCTTCAAAGGCTTCCACACCCGGAAAACTCGTAGCATGCGTAGGGCGGTCAGCGGTCAGTGGTAGGTAATACCTATCATACAGGCTCTGGGTTTCCACAAAGAAGCCTTCGTCCTTCCGCACATGTTGGTTTGAGAAAACAGCGAGGGAACCACCTGATTCAAGTGCCTCGGACGCTCTCAGGTATCTTACCTTTGGGTCTACCCAATGAAAGGCAGTGGCAGAAATAACAAGATCAAACATCTCTTCAGATTTCCACGCCTCAAATGCTTGTTCCACAAACGAAACATTTGGAAATCCACTTAACTTTTCCCTCGCAACGGCAATCAGGTCGGCACCGATGTCCAAACAGATCATTTCGTATCCGCGTTCTGCAAAAGATTGAGTTGCTTTTCCAGTTCCACAGCCGACTTCAAGGATTCTGCTGTGCTCGTTAATCCCAGAAAGTTCCACGATATCCTGTATCAGTTCTTCAGGGTAGCCGGGTCGTATGTCCTCGTAAAGCACTGCAGCGGTATTGAACGTAGTTTTGAGCTCGGTACTTGACATAATAGATTGTATGTATACACCCTTTGCTCAGTTGGGGTTGCTCTATCTCTATGCCAATTTACCGCGTAACAGCGGGTTGTCTTTCATCACCTCGCCATCGCGATTCCGCGTACCGGATGGCATGTAATGGATAGCCATCGCCCGACGGTCTCGGGGTGAGCGATTCGGATTCGTTTGGTGGAGTGTCATGCAGTGATGGACCATCACGCATCCGGCTTTAACTGGCACTGGCACAGCACGATCTACATCAGCATCCACCTCCAACAACGCTGGCAATTTACCTTTCTCTGACTCAGCACGTCCGTGCGATGCTAATCCTTCCAAATAACTGCCGGGGATAACGTTCATACACCCGTTCTCTTCATCGGCATCATCAAGTGCTAACCAGATGCTCACAAGATCGGGTGGGACGCACTGCCAATATGCGTTGTCCTGATGCCAATAGACTTCGCCACCGTGATGGGCGGGTTTGTAGAGTGCCTGATCGTGAAACAGCTGGATATCGGATCCGATTAAACTCTCTACGATATCCAACATCGGTTCGTGGTAGAGCAGCTTCCGATATTCCTCATCCAAACGCCACATCTCCATAATCTGCAACATCTCTTCCTCACGGTCAGCGTCCTCATCACTTTCCGAGTCGCCGACGACTGCGAGGTTCCGCAACCCTTCGCCGATTGTGCCGCGTCTCTGTGAAAATTGGGCATCGTAATGTTCGCGTAGCACGGTAAGGTGTTCGTCATTAATGACGCGTCCGTCGATTTTGAGATAGCCTTCGCGTCCGAATTGCTCGACTTCTTGGGACGTAAGTTTCATAACATTGCTCCTTATAGTAGATTATAAAAATACCCGATTGTAGACCTTGATGGTTTCTTGAGTCAGATTCAGGTCTTTCTGCCCTCTAGTAGATTCGCCAAATTCGCCACAACATACACGAAACAGCCCCACGCAAAGCCTAGGAACAAACAAACTGGCAACATATCAAACATCGTTCTCAAATCCCATTCTCTTTCTTTCAAAACATCCCACACCCCGAAAACCACCCACATGCCTCCACCGAAGTAGAAGGTGCCTCTTA
>PYJC01000140.1 GCA_003635255.1 Candidatus Poribacteria bacterium
AGATTTTCCGTGAAGAAGATTGCACTACCAGCAGGACATTCGTAGGTCATCAGGAACGGACTTCGCTTCCCATCTTCCAACGACATGTGGTCAGGATGCATCGGGAAGTTGGATTTATGGCTACCGGGTATAAAGTGCGTTGCCCCATCTTTTTTGGAAACATCTGTCAGTTCAAAGACGACGCGCACCATTCCTGCCTGGATCCGTCCATTGTTGACGCGATACCCGAAGATCGGATCCGCTTGCTGCGGTCCACCACCGTGGAGTTCGCCGTGTCTCTGCCCTTTTTCGCGCCAGACAGAATAGCAGTTCTCTAACCGGACCTCGGGTCCAATGATTTCGTGTAGGACCTCAAGGACTTTAGGGTGATCAATCAGGACGCTTGCGGGACCGCCCGGTACGACGCGGTGTTCCGGTGGTAAGGATTCTTTGTTATGATGTATCTGGTCAAGCTGCTCAACGATTGCGTCTACTTCGTCGCGTTCAAGGATCGCGGGACGCACGAGGAATCCGGTTAAGTCAAATCGAAATTTTTCTTCATCAGTCATAGGTTGTACCTCATATTTTTAGTTATATGGTGGCGCGTAAGATATGTAGATATTTCGGTAATCGTTTATGATACAAAGATCGCGAGCGACAAAAAACACCGTTTTTGCTTGGGGGTTTCTTGTAAGCAAAAACACTCGCTCCTACAAGAGAGGATGCCGTATATCGCAATAAAATTATGCCCAGCGAGGGTTTTTTCCACCGAGTCCCTGCTCGCTGATGTTCCAGAGTTCAGACAGACCGAGTTGTCGGATGTGTTCCAATCCGGGTAAGAATGGATCGTTTGTTCGGGTTAGCCACTCTTGGAGTTCTGTCTCCAGTTCTGCGCGGAGATCCTGTGAATCCGGGTTGTCAATGCGGTTGTTCAACTGATACGGATCATTATCGTTATCGTAAAGCATCCAACCTGTTTCGTCAAAGTGCCGTGCGTAGGTATAACGGTGCGTGCGGATACCGCGCCATTCGCGGATACCGAAGTTGAAGCCTTCACCGCCGTGTAAAGGCACGCCAAGCAGCACAGACGCTGGTTCATCAATAGTGTTACCGAGCATCGCTTCCGAGAGGTCAATACCCTCCACGCTATCTGGTATTGGTAGATCACATAAGGATAGCATTGACGGCATGAAATCTACGAGGCCGAGTAGCGTATCGCGGGTGACACCTGCGGGGATTCTGCGGGGCCAGCGGATCATGAACGGGATACGGGCAGATTCTTCCCACGGACGCTCTTTTCTGACGTGTCCGTGGCTGCCGAGCATATCGCCGTGATCAGATGTGTAGACGAGGATGGTGTCGTCAGCGATACCGAGTTCGTCGAGTGCAGCCATCAAGCGTCCGAGATTTTCGTCTAAAGCCGTGATGTGTGCGTAGTAACCGGAAAGGTCTTTCCGTGTCGCGGGTGTGTCTACGGCGTTCGGACGTAACTGAATTTCTTCTGGTGGATACATCGCCTTGTAGTGTTCTGGGACATGCTCATAGGGGTTATGCGGGGGTCCCCAACTCATATAGAGGCAGAAGGGTTCATGAACGTGGTCGCGACAGTATTGGATCGCTTGATCGGTCTGAAAATCCGGTTCGTAGCCTTCGATCTGCATCTGGTTGCCATCGGAATCGTGGTAGGGTGCGTTGAAGTAGTTATGGTGGCAATTCCATCCGATCCAGTGGTCAAACCCGAACCGCATCTCAGGTGTGATGATCTTAGTCCTCGGCATGCCGCCGAGATGCCATTTGCCGATGTAACCGGTTGCATAACCATCCGCTTTGAAAACCTCCGCGATGCCGGTTTCTGTGAGTGGGAGTGGCAGATCGTTGGAGACGGCTTTGTGGCTCAATGGGTATTTGCCTGTCATGAGGCATCCGCGTGCGGGAACACATATCGGGACATTGGTAAAGGTGTTCGGAAAGAATATTCCTTCCTGTGCGAGTTGATCCATCGCAGGGGTTTGTACTTGCGGATTTCCAGCACATCCAACATCGCATTGACGGTGCTGGTCACCGAAAACAAAAATTAGATTAGGTTTACGGATGGTCTCCATTGTTGTTCCTCTATATCGGAAGGGAGTCTACTCACTGCATCCACGTATAAATTTGGCGGAGTGCGCCTTCACTCCGGGTCCACAAGTTCCTTTTCAGCGGTGAAATGACTTTTGTGTAACTGGCGAAATCTGTCTGCGTTGCTCGGTACTGCTCTTTGTGTGCGATTAACCCCGTGTTTTCCGGCGGTGATGCACCGAAATCGACCCATTCGTATCCTTCACGACACGATTGTGTGATGATATAATGGAAAATCGCGTTGTTGGGACGGTATTTCAAGAATGCCGGTACAGATGCTTCACACCATAACGTTACGGTCCGATTGAAACGTAGGTAGAGCAGTCCTGCGATGATTGTATCACGATAGGTTGCGATGGCAAGTTTGGCTATTTTTCGCTGGAGGAGTGTCTGCATGAGCGTGCGCGGTTTCGGCGTGCCACCTAACCGTTTGACTGTCATGAGATACATGTCGTAGAAAGTAGATAACGCCGCTTTACTGTCCGTATCTGTAACCGCTACGCCCGATTTTTCTGCTTTCCGAACTGCCCCTCGCACGCGCTTATTGTAGGCATGCCAGAGTGCATCAACATTTCCATCCGTTTTCAAAAGATGTGTAAAGTGATCCGTCCGTTCGTACCCCGTATCAGTCAAAAGCGTTCCGTAAGTTGCGGTATGTTCCGGTATCAATGTCCAACGGATCTCACACCACCCTTTTTCCGCTGCTGCGGTTTCAACGGATGTTATTAGTGTTTCCGGCTCCAACTGCCCAGACGCTATAAGGTGTATACCGCCGAAAAGGTTCCACGGCATCGAATGCCACAAACGGATCCCCGGTATCGGTTGAAAAACGAAAGCAGGCAGTCCTCCGATCACCGCATCTTGTTGCTTGATGAACAGGTAGACTGGCGTGAGTTGTTTGAAGGCAGTCGCCAAGGCATCTCGCCACGCGAGGCTTTGGAAGGCAGTCGTGTTTGGACATTGCTGGATGACAACGTCCCATTCGTCCTGATTTTGGGGGGTAAGCGGTTCTACCGTGTACATAGGCAGATTAGCGGTTATGCGAACAACGCCGCAAAGAGTGCCTTGATGTAACCGACAGAATAGGCTAACCCGACATTGCCTTCTAATCTCGGAATGTGGTCTGCGTTGATGCATCCGTCAAATCCGACCTTCTGTAATTCTCGGACGATTTTGAAGGCGTTCATATCACCGTCGTCGAGGAGTACCTCTTCAAACGCGCCTGCAGTTGCGAGACTTCCGCGTACGTTCCGTAAGTGGACCATGAAAATGCGTCCTTTACGTCCATAGTTGTTGATTTCGTCAAGGACTATGGTGCTGCCACCAGCCTCAGCACGCGTGCCGCAACAGTAAAGGTAACCGACGTTTTTGCTTGGAAACGCATCAATGACGCGATGGAAACCGAGGCTACCGAGCGGCGTGTCTGGATTCGGTACATCTGACGGGTGGATGGCGAGTTTGATTTCATATTCATCAGCGATCGGGACAAGCGCGCCGTAGACTTCAGTGAAACGTTTCCACCATTCGTCGAGCGCTTCCATCGTGGGTGTATCTGGCGGATTTTTCGTCGCGGCGCGGCTCTCGCCGCGTGAGGTGTACCCGCCCCTATGGACAGAGGAATAACGCGTCATGAGGTAGTCAAACGTATCTCCCCAGAACCGCTGACGTGCGATAGGCACACCCGCTTCAGCGAAGACACGGAGTGCGTTGCACGTGTTCTCGAGTTCCTTTTCGCCGTCGGGTTGTCCCGTCATAAACTTTTCGGTGATGTTCGGGAGCGTCACACGGTTGATGTCGAGTCCCCAAGAACGGATGCGTTTTTTGATTTTTAGCACCTCGTCCAAGTCGGGGTATCCCTGTTCGCTGACGCCGGGGAAAGCACCACCGTTTCCAAAGTCGATGCAATCCGCACCGAGTTGTGTGACCTGTTTTAGGTAGCTATCTGAAAGTCCACCATCCCAGACTGAAATCTTCATATTCTTATATTACCTTGCGGTTCGGTGAGGCGGATCTGTGATTTTAGACCGTCTCTCCGTATATCCGCCCTCCATTACATTACGGGCTACGGTTGCTCAATATTTTTCATCGGAAATCCGATTTTGTTCTCACTGCGAAGCAGGAAAAATCGGGGCAGAAACCCGATATCTAAAAAACCTTGCGGTTCGTTTAGGTGGATTCGATGAAAACGTCCCTAAACGTATGTCCAGCCAGGTGCGTTGCTTGGGCTTACGAACTTTTACTTTTTTTTACAGTTTGTCTCTTTACTGATGACTGATAGCCGATGACTATAAAGGTAACGGAACGGATTGTCCGCTCTCAACGGATTGATATGCGGCGAGTGCGATTTCGACTGCCGCGCGACCGTCTAACCCTGTGATTGGCGGGGACGTATCGTTTCGGATTGCATCTACAAAGACGCGGATCTCTTGTTGCACCGGCGGTGGCACTTCAATGTCCGAAATTTTGATCTCCCGTCCTTCGCCTTCAAAGGGTTTGATTCGGATTGTTGCATCACCACCCCAGGTCTGTGGGAAATAGATGGAACCGCCTTCACAATCGACGCGTCCGCCGTATCCGCCAACCGCAGAAACGTGACTGGAATGGAGCAAACCCACTGCACCGTTCGCAAAATTCAAAGAAGCGAGCACGACATCCGGATAGTCACTCTTGTCTGGTCCATATTGCCCGCCGGCACCATAGACAGCAGTGACATCGCCACAGGTCCAGCGCATAAAGTCAATTTCGTGTGCGTTGATTTCCATGAGGGTCCCACCGGATTTTGCGCGCTCTAATCGCCACGGGGTGTGACTATACCCGCTGCTCCAGGGTCCGCCGATACGGTGTACCATCATACAAGCAGGCGCGCCGAGTTCACCGCTTTGCACTATTTCGCGAACTTTGGAATGTGTCGCGTGATAACGGCACACCAAGCCGATGGTGAGTTTGACACCGTTCGCTTCAGCAGCAGCAATCATCGCATCGCAATCGGACAACGTCGGTGCCATCGGTTTTTCGGAGAAGACGTGTTTGCCAGCATTCGCAGCATCAACCGCCATCGGCGAATGCATAAACGGCGGTGATGCGATGAATACCGCTTGAATCCGATCATCGGCGAGTAGTTCGTGGTAATCTAAAACATAGGACGCATTAAGGTCTGTAGCGAGTTTTTCTGCCAATGCTTCTTGCAAATCGCTGACACAGATAACTTCTATGCCTTCAACGGCATGTGCGCTCGTAGCGAGACTCCTACCCATGCCGCCACATCCGATAACGCCAACGCCAATCGTTTCCATATTTTTATATTTCCTTGCGGTTCGTTTAGGTGGATTTGATGAAACGTTCCTAAACGTATATCCGGTTTCCCAGTGCGTTGCTTGGGCTTACCCGTATTGGTTACCTATCTTCGCCTTGCCTTGATGTGTCCCCATGTAACGCTTAGATGATTCGCAGAGGGTGAGACATCAAGTCCTGTGGCGTCCATGTTGTTCTGAATTTCTGCGGCACTCAAGACGCGATCGTAAATACGGAATTCGTCGATATACCCTTGGATCGTATCGCAATCACACCCATCTGAGCGGTCACCGATGCCGAGGAGGAGTCCACCTTTAGTGATTTTACCGCCCTTCATGGCGTACTTTTTCTCCTGTTTTCCGTTCACATAATAGTGAACCGTTGCGCCATCGTAAGTGCCAGCGAGATGTAGCCACTCTTCAAGTGGAATATCTTCCAAGACGTTGTCTTTCGCTGCCTGTGTCGATTGACCACCGGCTCTGACGAAAAAGCCGTGTTGGTTGTCATCGTCATCGTAATAAAGACTTGCGACTGCGGTGTTTGCCGGCATATCGTCGAGTGAGATAATCCGGTTCCAACTGTCATCCAAGGCGTTGATGTAGACCCAGCATTCCAAAGTAATCTCGTCCCAATCCCGGTCAATTTTCGGCGGTTTTGAATCTTCGACGAGGAAACGGTCAACGCTGCCGTCGAAAAGAATACACTCGCCGACTTTGCAATCGGAGGCGGGTGCGAGTTCTGGATCACCGTGAACAGCAGCGACGAGTCCTGACAAGACATCTACCGCCTCTGTTTTAATCTTTACGGTATCCTTGTTGAACGACCAGTAAGCAACCAAGCCGTTTTCAACAGCGCCGACGATTGCATCGGCAGGTTGCGCGCTCCATACAAGCAACGCGAGAAGGAGAAAGGTTATTGTGAAGATTTGCGCATTCTTCGCAAAATATCTTCGCTGTGAACGGACACTGTTTTTTTCGCACATAATGACCTCCTTATATCTGACGATAGAGTGTAGGGAAACCGAGGTTAAGGGACTCAGGTTCCCCCATTGTAACTTCAGTTTATGAGATAGAACTTACGCAAAAAGCATTAATCTCGGTACATTTAACCCCCTAAATCCCCCTTATCACGGGGACTTTAAAAGGCAATACGTAATTCCTATGAGAATGAAAAAACAAGTACATCGCACGACAGCGAAAGAAGCGTTGTCATGTCTTAAAACATGTCGCGCATAGCACGTTCACGTCTATCTTCATCTCGACGTTCGCGCTCCTCGTCGGACATTTGACCAGTCTGTTCAGCAATGACCGGTCGATATTCGGCGACTTCGCTCTTCCGTTTGAATACTCGGAAGTAGTCGAAACGGGTTAGAGTCGGTGGGATATTCCCTGGGCAGAGTGCATGTAAGCCGACATCCGTTGCTTCTCCCATACCGACGTTGGTTTGCCCGCAGCTTTTCCACTGGATGCCGTCATGACTCGCGAAAGATGAGAATTGATTCCCGCGCCGCTCCAACCGTAGGAAAAGTTCTCGGACGTTTCTAAGTCCACCCCCGCGTCCGCGGAGATTAAAAGAACGCCCGACGTGCCGTTCAAATCGGACATCGCCTCTGAAGGCGTGCGGTCCTGAGGTCTTCTCAAGCCGTAGGAATCGGTTGGCGTTTTTCCATACCAACAGCCCACCGTGTTCTCTGAGTTGTGGTGTGATTCGCATGCGGGTTTCGATCGCGAAATCTCCCGGCACTCGCATGAGGAGGCGTGGTGCACTCATATCGCCGCCGCTACCGTTCCCGTGCCAAAGGTCTTGTCCGGGTTCAGTCCGCATTTCCAGGTAGCCTTGCCGTTCTGCCCAAGAACCGCCGCCTTGTGGATCTTCCCATCGCCACTCTGGACGCATACGGTTGCCGATAAACTCATCCTCGAACACAAGTTCGGTAAATTCGCCGGAGGATGCCCACCCTTCAATTTTTATAGCAGAGATAGAGTCGCCGAAGTTTTGAGGAAGCAGATGGAGGTTCGGCAGCTCTTTTTTGTATTCACTCGGTTCCATACGGATCGGTATACTGGCACCCTCAAATTCGGGGTGTTCATAAAAGACGACCTCGGCACCGTCTCGTGGGAAATCTGGTCCCTTAAAGATGCGAATTGAGGAAATCCGATCTTCAAACCATGTTCCACCTTGGGGGTCGCGTAGGTTCGCTATATCCCGTAGGATCGTGATTTTTTTGCCCCGGAATTCGACGTGCTCATAACAGTCAACAATCAGCGGGATCGTACCCCACTCAGGTCCAGCGACATCTAACGATGACCCGAAGTTAATTGACGAGATTCTGTCTGCGAAGTTGAAAGCGGTATCATGCAGGTTCGGATAAAACCCGGGACCGAGTGCCAACTTTTTACCGCGGAAGTCACGATGCTGGTAAAGGATTACCTTATAGTTCGGATTTGATGAGAAATTTGGGCCCTTATAGATACGAAGCGAAGAGATATTGTCTTGAAATCCGATGTGTGCCGTAAACGGAACAGGTTCCACAACATATCCCATTCTACCTCGGAAATTTGTATGTTGAAATAGCTCAACGATAAGACGCGGTATGACAACTGGCATTTTTTTTTCTCCTTTTTTGTTAGTTATCAGTTATCGGTTTTCAGTTTTCAGTAAAAGAGGGTCTCATTTCAATGATGTTTCTTTCTTATCAAGGTTTCCAAAGTCCCGTTTATGTGTTATTGAGGGTCGCCTCATAAATTTGGGTGTATCCACTTCGATCGGATGTGAATACGACATGTTGTCCATCTGGACTAAAAGATGGATGTGGATGTGTATGTTGAGGGGCATAAACCTGTACGGGACCATTCGCATAAGGGAAGGGTCCGTTCCAGTGTTCGCCGATAGATGAAGCACCCGGGTAGCATAGCGTCTGTGGCTCGCCAATACCGTCGCGTGGATCGAAAATCTGGATACCGATGTCTGGAAAGTTGGTATCCGCGACCATACACGTTCCGGCAGGATTACTAATAGCGTGCCAAGCGTTGAAAGTTGCTATCTGCCGCTCCATTCCTGTGTCAACATTGACGCATCTCACACCTCGGGGCCAATCAACAAAAGCGAGTTCACGGGTTCCCGGGATCCATGTTTCGTGCGTAATCCACTCATCCTTTTCGATGTTGCGTGCATAGAGCCGACGATTCCCGCTGCCGTCTCGGTGAATTACCCATACTCGGTCAGTGAGCGGCCCTGCGTAATAGAGCAGATTCGCGTCATCAGGACAGAATTGAAGATGTGCGATACTGTCTCGTCGCAGGATGATGTCGTGCTCGCCGGTGTCTGTATCTACAATAGCGAGTGCGGATTCTTTACCGACTTTAAATCGGATTGCCCACCATTTATCGTCGTGGCTGAGTGCGGTTGTTCCCATAGCGGAGGCGACCATGCCTTCGTCTTTCATCGCTGTCGCGGCGAAGTTAACGAGTTCCCGTTCCTCAAGCGTTTCCAAGTCGAGTTTCCATCCACTCGTACCCGCGGTGAAAAAGACTGACTTCCCGTCGTGTGATGGATGCACAGACCATTCTGATTCTGCAAGGTCAGGTCTATCTGTCAACTGGCGAAGTTCACCGGTGGCACGTTCTTCAGCAAATATCTGCGGATTCCCGGTTCGGTAAGAGATAAAGATCAGTCGCTGCATCGCGTCATCATACGCCGGTATGATAAAGAACGGGTGATGGTGATGTGCGGACGCGGTCGTGACCTGCCGGATACACGTTCCTGTGCATCGGTCATAAAAGGTTCGAGATTCGGGTCCGTAGACTGTGCCTTTCGCCATCGCTTGTACCTATAAGTTCGGCGGGCACGATGACCCGCCGAAACAATATTTGAACGACTTATTCCTCAAACGCTGCATCAAACGCTACGGCGGACGGTTCAAAATCGTAGCCTTTGACGGCACCGCAAGATTCACGAGCACCGTGTTCTCGGTCCATACCGCTGTCTTCCCATTCAATGGAAAGTGGACCGTCGTATTCCATGTTGTTTAACGCTCGGATAATCTCTTCAAAATTGATATTGCCGCGACCGATGGATCGGAAATCCCAGTTCCTTCGCGCATCGCCGAAGTTCAGATGTCCACCGAACACACCCGATAACCGCGGTGTATCTGCCCACCAGACATCCTTCATGTGGACGTGATAGATCCGATCGCTCAACCGCTCAAGGAATGCCACGTAGTCAACGCCTTGATAACCGAGGTGGCTCGGATCGTAGTTGAATCCGAACGCTTCTCTACCATTGACTGCCTCAATCGCGCGTTCTGCGGTGACGATGTCAAAGGCGATTTCAGTCGGATGGACTTCGAGCCCGAACTTGACCCCGACTTCATCAAAGACATCGAAAATGGGGTTCCAGCGGTTGGCGAAATCTTCAAAACCGGCATCAATCTGCTCTGGATCGTTTGGCGGGAACGAGTAGAGCAGATGCCATATTGAACTGCCAGTGAAACCGTTAACAACACTTACGCCGAGTTTCGCTGCGGCGCGTGCGGTGTTTTTCATCTCTTCAGCGGCGCGTTCTTGAACGCCTGCGGGATCGCCATCGCCCCAGATTTCTTCTGATACAATACCTTGATGTCGGCTGTCAATATTATCACAGACGGCTTGCCCGACGAGGTGATTGCTGATTGCCCAGACCTTGAGTCCGTATGAAGCGAGTAGATCGTGCCTGCCTTGGCAGTAACTATCGTCTGAGAGTGCTTTATCGACTTCAAAGTGGTCGCCCCAACAGGCGAGTTCTAACCCGTCATAGCCCCAATCACTTGCTTTTTCCGCTAATTCGTCTAATGTCAAATCTGCCCATTGGCCTGTAAAGAGTGTTACAGGTCTTGCCATAATAGTCTCCTTTTTATTGGCTGTCGGCTATCAGCCATCAGCAAAGAGAGGTCTAATTAATCAAAATATCTTGAATGCTAAGAATGAACGCTGTGGCTACCGACTGCCAATCTAAAATTACGCAGGAGGCGTGTAACTCGCGTCAATCCATGCACGCTGTTTGCCGCTCTCTACGGCTGCGTTGATGAAATGCACGCCGCGCGCGCCGTCTTGAACGGTTGGAAAATCTGTATCAAATTCAGCGGGTGCTTCGCCTGTGATCTTTGCGGCGATTGTGCGTGCAGCGTTCACATAGATATTTGCGAATGCCTCAATAAAGGCTTCGGGATGTCCGAAAGGTATCCGTGAGTTGTGTTGGACAATCTCCGATAGATAGTCGTTGCCGCGTTTGTAAACCTGCTCGGGACCGTCCGGGAAACGGACGGAGAGGTAATTCGGGTTCTCTTGGTGCCATTCCAGTGAAGCGTCAGTGCCGTAGACACGGATACGTAGGTTGTTCTCTTCACCTACTGAGATTTGGGAAGCGTACAGGACACCGCGGACTCCGTTTTCGTAATGTACCAGTAAGTTTCCGTCGTCTTCTAACAGCCGTCCCTCTACAAAGGTGGTCATATCTGCACAGAGTTCTTCGATTTCGAGTCCTGTGATATAATGTGCTAAGTTTTCGGCGTGGGAACCGATGTCCCCGATACACGAGGATGCGCCCGCTTGTTTGGGATCCGTGCGCCAGACGGCTTGCTTCGCGCCTTCGTTTTCTAAGAATGTGGCGAGCCAGCCTTGTGGGTATTCTACGACGATTTTGCGAAGCGTTCCGAGTTTTCCGTCTTTCACGAGTTCACGTGCCTGTTTCACCATCGGGTAACCGGTATAGTTATGTGTGAGCGCGAAGACGACATCGTGTTGTTTGACGAGGTTACAGAGTGCTTCGGCATCGTCAACTGTTGTTGTCATCGGTTTATCACAGACGACATGGAACCCGGCTTCAATAAAGGTTTTAGCGACATCGAAATGGACGTGGTTTGGTGTCACGATGGAGACGAAATCGATGCGTTCGCCTTCGGGCAGTTGACGCTCTTTTTCTGCCATTTCGTGGTAAGAACCGTAGACCCGATCTGCGTCGAGGAAGAGTTCAGCACCTTGTTGACGTGACTTTTCGGGTGATGATGAGAACGCGCCAGCGACAAGGTCGATTTCCCCATCGAGTGCCGCAGCTTTGCGATGGACGGCACCGATGAACGCGTCCGGTCCGCCGCCTACCATGCCATAACGTATTTTCCTATCCAGTGGCATTGTGCGTGTTTTCTCCTTGAAAAATAGGATATTTTAATTCCAATTTATATTATTCCATATTTGATGATTTTTTTCAAGATTTTTTGTCTGAATGCAGATCGCATTTAGGCGAGTACGCCGCAAATCGCGGATTATCGTGGAGGGCGCGGAGGACGCGGGTCGACATCCTGCAACATCAAGTTATCCGCTAACTGGGGAACTGAATGACTCTGTCTGTGTTCAAGGTTTGTTTTGTAAATGGCGATTTCTCTATTAGTTGTTGGGGTTTAATCCTATCACCACAGGATAAATAATCCCGCATTTTCGTCCCCGCAAATTCTTTAATATCAGCGAAATGCTTTCTCAAATTGTATTCGACAGCATTTGTCGAACAATTCCCTATCCCAATCCAAATCACTTTTGGCGGATGACCGTGAATAACGCTCCTATTCCTAAAGTCTGTATCCTTTGAAACGATGAGATAGTCGTTATCACGAGTGTAATCCCATAACTCGGTATCTGTTGCCGTATTTAACCCTATCGTTTTGACATGGGTAGAATTAGGGAACAGGTCCGCCAGCAGGGTCACCAGTTGGTCAGATAGGTTCTGATCGAATAGAAGTTTCATCTGTGTAAACGACCATCTGCGATTTTTCCTTGTCCGCAGCGTAAGCAAAACAGGCGCGAATATCTGTCTCGGTTAACTCGGGAAAATCGTGAAGCACTTCCGCGACGGTCATCCCCGATGCGAGGTATTCAAAGACATCGTAAACGGTGATCCGCATTCCTCGAATACACGGCTGCCCGCTGCGTTTCCCCGGTTCAATGGTAATAATATCTCTATAGTCGTTCATGGTATTCACCTCTTTCCATAATTTGGCGAGCCATGTTGATAGTAGACCGTCAAAGTTTTTCAGTTTTTGTTTCTCATCTATCCACTGGACACACTCTTCAAGCGAGAGTTCGGAGAGGATGTCGAGATGTGCGCGATGAGGATTGCTCAGACGGATGTCTTTGATAAGCGTGACCTGTCCTAATACATCCCGATCCTCTTCAGTTTTGTGTGGACGGCGATCGGTAAATCCTATAGTTAAACGGTTTGCAACGCGGAATAGCACCACAGTCGGTGCGCCCAATCGTTTGTTGATTTCTCGTGTGAATTCGGCGTATTTGGTTCGGGAGTAGTCGTTATCTTTTAGTTCGACTGCGCAAAAAAGGAAACTCTTTATATTTCCCTTGTCAAAACCATCTGACTCGAAGAGTGTCCGCTGAATGTCATCCGTGATTTCATCGCTTGTGAACTGGAACACGATTTGTACGGATTCGGCGTTTTTTCGGAATTCTTGTTCTGTTTTGGTATTTGGGTTTAATGCTGGAAATTCTTGAAAAAAATCGTCCACAGTTCCAGAAAGTTCAAGGGTACGTTCGCTGTGGTAACCGAGAGTGGATAGCAGATCTTTTGATTTTTCTAATAGATCGCCGGTTTGTATTGCTGCTAATGTGAATTTGATTGTTTCTTTGTTCATTCGTTGTGTTCCTCTCTTGTCTGAATAATCCAAGATTCAGAAAATCATGCAATCACTAACCACGTTACCAGTTCAAAGTCGCTGGAGTCTCTGGGGGCTTCGGATGCGACTGGCAGTTTGAAACCGCGCGTGCCGCCTCTCCCCAAGTTTTTAGTCTGCGTCTTTTGGTGTGATCGTGTGATGTGCGCAATAACAGCGTTGAGAAGTTTGTTATAATCTGCCATGTTCTCGCCGTATTGGGTTTCTTGGTCGAATTGGAGGCACAATTCTGACAACACATCATCTTTGCCGATAGTTGTGGGATTCGTCAATCACAATCATGTCAAAATTGCGCCAGTTGAAATTTTCCAAATCAATACTGCCAGAATTACCGCTATAGCGGGAAAGGTCGGTATGCGATAACAGTGTATAACCGAACTGGTCATCAAGGAACGGGTGGGTGTCTTGCGAGTTGTATGCGGGATAGAGGGACCAGTTGTTATGCAGTTTTTTGGGACTCGGTGTTGCTGGGATCAAGGCTTTTGATGAAATCGGGATCACCGAACAAAAAACGGAGTTCTGCTATCTCGTTCAGCGGTTTTTGGAGTGCTTCAAAGGCGTTGATCGTAAAGTATGCAGATACAATGGAGAGTGCTGAACCGTTCTTGATTTCTTGCGCTAAAAACTCGTAGACTTTTCCTCGACTGAGGTTATCTCGGATACCGGACTTAAGCGATACGTTTTTATTTGACATAGATGCCTGTATTTGTAGTGTAACTTGATTTCGACAAAAGTGATAGTGTAGTGTTCATTCCAATACAGTTCTCC
>PYJC01000141.1 GCA_003635255.1 Candidatus Poribacteria bacterium
CAGCCCGCTCCTGCTTTGCTACCGGTATTATAGATGGTAAGATATTCGCAATAGGGGGACGCGTGCAAGCCGAACCTGACAAATTTGGGGAAATCGCTATTGCAACGGTAGAAATGTACGACCCGAAAACCGATACATGGCAACGGAAGGCGGATATGCCGACAAGGCGGTCCGGCGTAGCCGTTTCGGTTGTGGATGGAAAAATTTACGCTATCGGTGGCGAAGAGATGAAGAAGAAGCCCTGGCAGATGAAGAAGGAGCCGTGGCGCAAAGGGTGGATATACGAGGCGAAAGGTCTCCCAACCGTAGAGATGTACGATCCGGTTACGGATACATGGACACAGAAAGCGGACATGCCGACACCCAGAAAGACCCGGACCTGTGTTGTGGATGGCAAAATTTATGCGATTGGGGGGTTAGCCGTCGGTCCCACGGTGGAAAAACGGGGAACACTGGATACTGTGGAGGTGTATGATCCGGCGACGGACATCTGGACACGTGCCAGCAGCATGAACCATGCGCGTTATTGGGCTGCGCTCAGTGTTGTCAATGGCGAAATCTATGCCACGGGTGGAACGGGACCGTCTCCGATTCAAACCGAGCCGGATCCGTACCTTTCGAGCGTCGAAGTATTTAATCCGAAAACGGATCAATGGCGCGAAAGGCGAGAGATGGTCACCCCGAAAGCCGGACACTCGGCAAACTTCATCAATGGAAAAATCTATGTCATCGGCGGTGCGTTTTGGGCAGTCAAGGAGAAGGCATATAAGTACCATTCAACGATTGAAATCTACGATCCTGTAACCGACCGTTGGACCGAGGCACCGAATATGTTGATTGGTAAATCGGGACATACGACTGAGATTATAGATGGACATATCTATATTTTCGGGGGAGATACTAAAGTTGCTGAAGGTCCGCTGACAAGTGTGGAAGCCTACGATACACGCGCAGTCCTTCAGCGTCTCAACGCAACAGAAAATTTCGTGAAAACGGCACGATACGAATGACCAGTTACCAGTTACGAGTGACCAGTCCCTAATGAAGATTAAGAATTTAATCGGGTAATTCTAATTCCCCCAGGTCCGGTAGGGTTTTTGCTGGGGGTGTTTTTGCTTGGGTATTTCTGCGTATTGCTGGGGTGTTTCTGCGGATTTCTTCGCGGTTTCCTAACCGAACCATAGGTGTCAATTTTAGAGATAACAACCAGCGCGGTCCCCAGGCCGGTAGGTTCGGTTTCCTAGCGGAAACACCCCAGCAAAAACACCGAACCGGATACTACGCGGAAACCTTGAAGATTCCTTCAAAAACCTCTTCAGTCCCGTAGGGGTTTATTTGCTTGAGGTCTTTGATAGGGGTGTTTTTGCTTGGGCGTTTCCCCTTGCTTGGGGTCTTTGATAGGGTGTTTCTGCGGATTTCGGATTTCTGCGGATTTCTGCGGATTTCTTCGCGGTTTCCTAACCGAACCGTGTTTTACACAGAAAGCTTAAAGACTTCAAAAACCTCTTGAATCCCGTAGGGATGTCATCTGTGTAGAAAAGCGCGACCACACACACTAAGCCCCGTAGGGGCGGCATCTATAGGGATAGCGCATCTAAATGACCCGAAAAAATCCCTAAATTGATACCTATGGTGCGGTTTGATGAAGTTTAAGAAAATATTTCGGTAATTAGGCGAGGATACTAGAAGAAACACCCCAGCAAAAACACCTCGCCTGCAGGGAGGACACCCGCCTCGTGCAGAATACGGAATTACCGAATTAATAAATTAATCTTCATCAACCGCACCGGGACCGCGACAGAAACTGCGCATCCCCTAAAACCCTCTTGATTCCGGTTGGGTTTATTGACTTGGTGCTTGAACCCTCGCGAGGCAGAAGGTGTATAGAGATAGAGCGATTTATTAGGTCACCACAAGGTTTCTGCCTCAGATCCGGTGCGGTTGCAAACCGCACCTACCGGTTCTGGGGACCACGACGAAGGAATTAGCACTATTTTTCGGATTGCTTTTCTGGAGGTGCCGGTGGCGGTTCTGTAAATTGCTCGCCTCGCGCCTCGGCTTCCCTTCTCCGGCGATCCCATTCTGCGATTTCCCGATAAACCTTCGCCTCACCTTCAGCTTTGCCTTCAGCAATACCTTCAGCTTTAGCCATCTGAACTCGCTTTTCGCGTCTTTCGAGATACCAATCCGACAACAACATGATGATGTCAACGCCTCCTACTATCATTCCGACAAAAGCCCCACCTACAGGAATAAACGCCGAAATGTCTTTCAGGACATTTTGAACCGACTCGTGTCCTTTCCAACCGCGCGTCACCTCATAATCCATGGCAATGAAACCATAGATGGTAACAAAGAGAGAAATCAGGAAAAGGGCAGTGCCGGCTTTCCCTTTTTTCCAAAAGTCCCTGATAGTTAACCAGAAATCACCTATTTTTTTCAAAATATCCTCTATCCATTAACTATAAAATACCATGCACGGCATGGATTTTCAAAGAAAAAATGACGATCGCGCCCCCAACCTACGAACTGAAGGTTTTCGCCGAGGATCCGGTGCGGTTGCTTAGAGGAAATACACAGAAATACGCAGAAATACGCAAAAACCCTGCAATGGGGAGGTTTGCTGTTCTCTAAAGTGTAAACTTATTTTCGGTTTTTACTATAAAATTCATAGGCAAGTTCGCCGGAAGGTGCCCCTTTCAGACGTAAAACGATAGTGCCTGTATCCGTCCGGTATCCTTTCTGATACACCGTTTTAATAGGCGTGAGGTCGAATTGATAGTCCTCGGTGATCGAATCTTGGCATGTATCGCCGTTCGCATTATGAGCGAGCGACACGTGCACCTGCACGGGGAACGATTCCAGGAACCTCGGCTCGGCAACGAGGGTGAATGCGTGCGTTTCACAGCCGCCGGTGTAAGATACATTGACGCGCAATGTATCTGCTTCGATTGTTGTAGCGTTGATGACGAATGCATCCGTTCCTAACGCATCGGGAGTCGCTCCGATAACAGTGTCGCCGATTTTTCCGATGGCATCTCCAACTTCATTGATTTCGTCTATGGTTTGATTATCCATACGGTCACATCCTATCGCCAAAAAGAGCGTGCAAATGGCGAGTGAAGCAATAAAAACATTTTTCGTAGACATATTTGAATACCTTTGTATCAGTTTCCAGTACCCAGTTTCCAGTTACCAGAAAGAGACTCTGTATCTATTCAAAACCTCTTTAACTGGCCACTGGTAACTGGGTACTGGTTACTGCTACACTGTTAACTTCTCTCCTACTTGATTATCAAGAGTTTGCGTGTAGCGGTGAATTCGCCTGCGGTGAGCGTATAGAAATAGACACCACTCGCGACAGATTCGCCGCTCGCGTTTCTGCCATCCCAATACGCCGCTCGCGCACGACTCTCGTAGACACCGGCTACCTGATGCCCTAACGTCAATGTTTGCACCAGGACACCTCGGACATCGTGGATCGTTAAGGTCACTTCCGCAGCCTCTGCCAAG
>PYJC01000142.1 GCA_003635255.1 Candidatus Poribacteria bacterium
CTAATGTGAAATTTAGGGATCTGAAATCGGGTAGCCAAGCGGTCAAAATCTGGCGAACCTCTTCCGCAACCGGAACCGTTTCGGACTGCAAGTCGGTATCCTCAACGAGAGCAAATCGGATGGCTGCAATTGCCCAGTCCTGTATGAGTACTCGAGCGATTTCAGTTTGTAGTATTGTCCCGAAGTTGTTATCGGCGTTGCCCTTCGCCGCATCGCAGGTTTTCAGTCCGGTTTTGAGCCGTTTAAGCAGCACAATGATCTGTGGGTCCGTGCCTGCTTTTTCTGCTCGATCTATTACAAATGCAAGGTGCTCGGCGGTTACACTGAATTCAAGGTGTTGTGGTGGCGGTGCGTACTTCCAACCCTCCTTTTTCCGCTTTTTCTTTTGAGATTTTAAATGTTCAAAAAAGGCTTGTACATCCTTGAATTGGGAACTATATTCCTCTTTGATACGGTAGCATTCTTCAAGAATAGGATCAGGTTTCATTTTTCTTAACCCCCTAAATCCCCCTTATCAGGGGGACTTTAAGAGGAAATATGTAAGTCCTAGAGGTAAAATAAAGTATCTGCTCTCAAAAAACGAGGTTATGCCTTGTAGATTGCGGAGGGATAGTTGGCGAGGCATTATGCCTCGCCATACTGGATTACAAATTAAGCGTGTTGCGGCCCCATTGCGTAGGCTGGGTTATCGCCGAGGTTTTCGACGAGCCATCCACGCAACGGTACATCGTCTTCGGAGGGGACGTAGCGTCCGTTGTTTCGGGTGGCTGCACCGAGCAGCTGACGACGGATCGGATCGCACCGTTCATAGAGCGGTTCAACCGTCATCTCGTCCTTCGGACGGATCCAGCGGTATCCATACCCGTAGAAGAGTGCCTTCCGGGTAATTTGGGAGTGATTCGGGCTGCGCGAGTGCCAGAGCCGTCTATCGAACAGAACGGCGGTTCCGGGTTCCACACAAACCGGCATCGCATCATTAGGCACATCGTCAGCAGTCGCTTCACGCGGGTCGCGGCTAATCTCATGTTCGGGGACAGACATATCTGACTTTAAGTGGCTACCCGGGCGGATGTAGAAGTTACCGCGTCCGGGTTCAGAGACATCTGTGAGGAAATATGCCACTTTCAGTGACAGGCGTGGACGTGGATGGGTTTCCATTTCGATGTTGACGCGTCCGCTGTCTTGGTGCCATTCCAGCCACCCTTCGCCTTCTTCAGCATCCGTGGGGGCAGGCGGTTTAACGTGCATGTGCGCGTGGTATAGATAGATATTCCATCCCAAGATGCCCCACACTTTGGGTAGCGTCGTCGGCAGATCAACGAGATTTAAAAGCACGTCATCGGCACCTAAGAAATCCGACCAACCCCAATGTGAACCAGGCTTTGCCCTACCAGTTGCGAGTGCCTTGTTATGCAAAGTGTCCACAGCATATATCAACTGTTCACGCATCTCTGATGAGAGTGCGTTTGGTACATATAGATAGCCATTTTCTTCAAAATGGGTGCGTTCTGCTTCTGTGATTAAGTGAGGGAGATACTTCTCAGGCGAAGCCTCCATACCAATATTAAGAAGTTCATTCATGGCAATTTCTCCTTGATTGCGCTGCTGTGTAGATGATTGTGCGAGCGGACGCAAAAGTCGGACGGATTACCGGACAAACTCATCAAGGAACTCGCGTGAGCGGATCAAACCGTCAGATTCTGCTTCCCACGTCCGCCAGTAACGGTAATCTTCAAGTTCCACACTCACGATACCGTCGAATTCTTCGTCCTCTAACCGTTGTACGACTCGCAGCCAATCCACGATACCGTCACCCGGAATCGTATAACGCCACCAATCCTCACCGAAGCCGCGGGGACTTTGGAAACTCGGTCCCAAATTGCCGTGCAGATAGAGCGCTTCTTCATCGAAGGCG
The DNA here is from genome assembly GCA_003635255.1 of Candidatus Poribacteria bacterium. Lineage (GTDB taxonomy): Bacteria > Poribacteria > WGA-4E > WGA-4E > WGA-3G > WGA-3G. The sequence goes on from PYJC01000142.1 coordinate 1,916, forward strand.
GTATCTTTGCCGTGGACGTGTTTGACGTACGCCGCGAATTCGTTTAGGGCGCGTAAGTAGTCGATACCAATTCTGACAAGGTGTGATGGATCGTAGTTGAGTCCTAAACCCGGAGAATCGCATTCAGCGAACATCGCACGCCACATCTCTGGTGTGCAGCCGAGTGCGGGGTAATCGGGACCGGAACCGGGCCATCCTTCCACAGCAATTGTTACGCCTTTGGAAGCGGCGAACTCGGCGACCGGTGGAACGGTCTCCTTCCAAATATCGAAGTTTTTTGCTCGACCGAGACTCGCATCTTCCGGCACAAAAACGCAAAACATGATATGAACATCATTATCGGCAGCGGCTTCGATGGCGGCTTTTGCGGCGGCAGCACCGGCTTTCTGTTTAGATTTTTTTGCGCTGAGCAGGTCTCGGGTCCCAGGGAGATCCGCGGAGCCGATAGCAAGACCGGCATCTCTCGCGGTTTGGACAATTTCTGGGGTAACTTCTCCAATATCAACGGCATCAAACCCGTTATCTGCACACCACTTGCAAAAATCAGCGAAAGGTAATTGACGGGCTGTACCGGGAATACGTAGACCAATCTTCATAAAGTCTCCTTAACTCTCTTAACTGACAACTGATAACTGATAACTGACAACTATTAAAACCCCATTAAACCACAGCATCGGCGGCACACCGGCATAGGACCGTCGTTGCTCACGGACTGCCGGAATTTCATTGCCTTCTGGTTATTCCACATATCAACAACTTTGTCTGTCTTGATATTGCCGATGATATAATCGTGGTAATCTCGGCAGAGGCTCACATCGCCGTTGCTATCGATCTCCATCGTCATATAGATGCTGACACACTGGTTGTATCCAAAGGTCTGCTCATGATCGGTGTAGTAACGTTGGATTTCGCCCTTTGTATTGAGCCGCGGCATCATGATGGGTGGGCAGCGTCGCTGTTCGTTGGAGAGACTTTCCATCTCTTCAAAGCGATCCATGATTACGCCGTGGTCAAAGTCCTTCCACGTTCCTATCCAACCGTAGTGGGTTTGCGGTTTGAACCCGAAACGTTTTTCAAATTCTTCTGTGTGTTCTTGTGCGGATTGAGAATCTATCCACCAGGTCAGATAGAAGATTTGTGCATCGGCGTATTGGCTGGTGAACTTATAGAGGTCTACGACGACATCGATATTATACATCGTGACGCAGCTCAACGGAATTATATAAGGGAATGCGCTGTTCCGTTTCTCTTTTTCTGCACTCAGTGTTTCCAGCGCGGCTTTGACATCCTTGAAATTATCATAGTTTTCAGATACACCGGGGCGCTGCGTGTTGTGAATTTCCTCATTCGGTCCATCAACACTCAGGTAGATAATTTTGCAGGTTTCTAAGATGTCGTCTGCACGTCTTGCGATGTTAGTGGCGTTACTAACGAGCGATATCGGCATTCCCCGTTCTTTGATGTAGTGCATCAATTCGATAATCCCGGGGTAAAGCATCGGTTCACCACCCCAGATATACCAGACCGGGGACCACCCTTCGTCAACAATCTGATCGACGAGGTTCTTATAGATTTCGACAGGTACTTCTCGTTGTTTGAGGTCTTTGAGGGATTCCCCGAGAAGGTAGCCGTTATCACCCCATTGTCCGCAGGAGTGGCAACGGAGATTACACATATCGGTAATGCGGAGGCTTACCAATTGAATCGCGTCGCCTTTGCCGTGCTTCGCACCGAGTGGGTGTCGCCAGTTGAAGCTTTCTTTCGCGAGTTGGTAACGCATAAACTTGCGCGAAGTCCCCCAATCCTCCGATATAGCGGTAGCGAGTTCGTTAACAAGAAATCTTGATGAGATTCGACTTCGTAGTGCCATCAATTCTCCTTTTATGAGTTATGAGTTGTCAGTTCGGTTTTTCTGCGAAAAACCTTTCAGTTATCAGTTAAAGAGATATGCTCGATAAGGCACTATCCACAAAAGATTAACTGAAAACTGACCGCTGACTACCGATAACTGACTTAGGATTCGTCTTCCGGTTTTACCAATGTTAGTGCCGCAGAATTCATGCAGTAACGCTTGCCTGTTGGCGGTGGTCCATCATCGAAAACGTGTCCGAGGTGCGCGTCACATCGACTACAGACGACTTCGGTGCGCGGCATGAAAAAAATGCTGCGATCCGATTTCATCTCAATAGATTCGGGAGAGACAGCCTCCCAGAAACTGGGCCATCCAGTTCCAGAATCGTACTTGGTTTCCGAGCTAAACAGTGGGCTTCCACAACAGATACAGTGATAGGTACCCTGATCTTTACAATCGTGGTATTGCCCTGTAAAGGCGCGTTCTGTCCCTTTCTTCCGAGTCACTTTAAATTCTTCAGGTGTGAGTTGTTCTTTCCACTCTTTTTCTGATTTAGTAATTTTTTCTGCACCCATTTTTCGTTCCTCTTGTGAATACAATGATAGAACATGCCATAAAAAAACCCTTTACGAATACTATGCCATATTTTCAGAAAAAAATCAAGAGCGTTTCAAATGTTCGGCATGATGCTTCATTAAACGCTGTCTTTCCGTTTACGCTTGACCGCGCCTAAAACCCGACACGTTGTCGCCGATAGGATTTCATATCGCACCCCACCCCAGGTGATCTTACGCTGAAATACGGCATATACGGCATTGAACCCCGCGAGAAATATCCCGACTGAAGTGACGTAGGAGGAGATACTAATTGCCTGCCGTACCTTTGGCATGTCTTGGAGCCAGCGCGGTAGGTTTTTGGAATAGAGCCGATAGCTCAGTGCTTCCAGAAAAAGCAGAAAAAGAATAAAGATAACCGGTAGTAATTCCCTCCTGTGAAATAGGAATGGGATTGATCCGAACACACAAATGCCTTTAGGCAGACACACAAGGAGACTCGCTAACCATTGTACCCAGAGTCCCATGTGAAATGTCATGATTACTTGACGATTGGTAAACTCAATAACCTGGTTCCATGTGCGATTCGCAGTATGTGTTACTGCGACGCAATCGGGGACAAAATGCACCTTATGTTTAACATCTCGCATCGCAAGGGTGGTGTTAAGGTCTTCGATTGTTGCCTGTTCCCAACGTTCAAGAATTTGCGCTTTTTCGAGCATCTCACGTCGGAAGGCGTTAGAACCACCCCACACCATTGTGAATGGATGATCGCCTTGGAAACTCATCTGAAAGTTTACCCAGATTGATTCCGCAAGAGAGGCGATGTTCCATGTTTGTGGGAAATAGAAGCGTCCGCCGACGGTCGTGCCTATTTCCGGTTCTTGGAGCGGATTCACAAGCAAGGTTAACCAATCTTTTTGGATAGCGACATCTGCATCCACAAACGCGATGACTTTAATATCGTCTGGCAGTTTTTCTATCGCTGTCAGGAGGTTCTGTACCTTTTGCGAGCGACCGAGATCGTTGTCAACGATATTCGGTGCCAATAGGACATGGACATTGGGATACGGTTCGGCAATTTCGCAGAGGTGTGGATACGACACATCGTGTCCCGTATCGGCTTTTTGGTGTGTGACGAAAAAGACTTCGTATTCACCGGCATAGTCTTGGTACAAAAGTCCTTTGGCGTGTGCTTCTGTCTCAGCATCCCATCCGTAATGCGGTGCGATAATTGCCGTCTTTGGGGTGTAGTCAGGTCTCTTCGTGTTGCGTTCGCGCCGGGTGTAGAGAAAAGATCGGCTAATAATGAATAATTCAACAATAAAGAAAAAATAAGCGGTTGCGATAATATACGTCTGCATAGCGTTCAACCATTACTGTTCCGAAGTACGAATATATTCAAGGGGTGTTTTCAGTTTTTGAATACGTTCTGCATTGAGCATAAAAATTAAATTCGGTTCATGTTGAAATCGGGCATAGAAACTGCCGGACGCATCTGTCCTGCCAACTTGCAAGGTATACACTTTCTGATCCCGCAGTTCGATAGTCAGCTGCACACTCGGTTTACTGAAACCCGTGGCAGCATCGGTAGGTGTAGATTTGCTCCCTATAAAGGCATCTACTACCAAGTCATCAAGTTCATAGATAATAGCGTTGACTTCTGCATTGTTTGCGTCCTCTCGGACCGGGGCAGTGAGCCGCCAGTTAGTCCCCAGGCGTTGGCATGTGAACGGCTCTCCTCCAGCTAAAGTCGAGGTCAATCGAATCGCGTCGTCAATATGAAAATTGAGTACCTGTTTATCGCGTAACCATGCTGCCCCCGAGGCAATCTTATCGATTAAAGCACGTTTAACACGAGTGACTTGGTCGGACTGCTCGGCTTTGGCATAGACGGTTCCGTCTTGTGCATAGTCTCCGATAAGTAAGACTGCCGGATTTTCTTCACCGCGTTGTGTGAATGCGACCTTGATTGATGGTGATGCTAACCCGTACAATGCCAGGTTTTTGGTAGAATTGTCAATAAATGCAGCGGCTTCGAGGGAATCTACGCCAAAGAGCAGATCGTCCACAGCCGTTGCATCAACTTTGATTTTTCCTGTTGGTGTTTGCAATTCCCAGATGTTATCGTAGTTCCTTGTGCCGATAACTGTCTCTGTCCCTTGTTTGATTTCAAAACGGATTGTATCGGTGCGTTGAAAGTCAATGATCCGTTTATCCCGCAGATCAAAAACAGATTTATTGAGAAGATCATGAATGTCTTCAGAGACAGTATAGATGGCATCTTGATAAACGAAAATCTTGACATAGACACGTTCCTGGGTTCCCGTCTCTGACACAACTGAAGCACCAATGCCAAGCGTGTAGGTGTTATCACTATCTGTGAGTTTTACTTGAATACGTGGATCATCTAAACCGAACTTTTCTAACTGTGTGAGGACATTGGCATCAGCACCGTCAGCCTCAAAGGATGACACTTTCAGCGAACGCAATTCCGAAAGAAGGGACTCAATTTCTTCGGCATCTGCTTTCGCTTTGATCGGATGTATAACATGCCATGTGCCGTCTTGCTTTTCACAATTAATTGTGCTTGATTGGGAGGTGGAATCTACGTTTCTATGTGTAAACTGGATGCTTGAAACCGTTTCTGGATTGAATTTAATAACCGACCGGTCGCGAAGGTCTGTCGGGGATTTCGTTAGGTCATCAAGTGCACTGGATTCGATCAGGAAGATATGCGCTTCCGATTGCTCTTTGACGTAGACAGAAAAGTTAATCGCCTTTTTACCAATAAGGAAGGTCGCTGTTGGTGAAGCACCACCTGCTGTCCAGAGTGAAAGCACTATACTCGGTGTATCCAATCCATACTGCGTTAATCCCGTCACTTCAAGCATCTGCTTGACGCGTTTGTTGAGCATATCATCTAACATCTGATTTACTTTTTCACCGTCTGCGTCCGCTTGAAATGGTGCTGTTAGCTGCCAGTTGCTGGTCGTTTTGTCTTTTACCAATTTCAGATCTTGATATGCCGCATCTGCAAACGAGATTTCCACCTGTTCGACCTCATCGCGCGGCACATCATAAACCTCATGAATCGGAGGCTTTTCGTCTGTCGATGCATCATCAGGTGATTCCTGAAAAAAGAGGTAATATGCGCCGCCGATGCCTATAAGGAGAATAATGATAATCAGCGTTGTTTTGAAACTCACGCGTTTTCTCCTTTGCGGCGCTGCCACCAGACGGTCACGCCCGCGATAAAGACGATTAGCGGAATGAAAAAGACAGAGGTTATCTGTACGACGCGCACATCTTGGAGAGTCATCTCGCGTAGTGCTTGTTGACTTAAATCAATTGGGCGGATTGCGACGAGGTCTTCCTCAATTGTGAGCCAATTAATTGCGGCTAAAAAGAGGTCTCGGCTCGGTGCTCGGAAAATGGCGTTCGCTGCGAAGTCTGAATCCCCGAAAACGACAATTCGGGTTGGGTCGCTTGTAGCGTTTCCGTTGTCATCTGCGTCAGCTTTCCGTTCAACTGCGACGGCAACAGACACCGGGGGTGGCGTATCTACACCAGCGGTATAGGTGAAATCGGTGAAATCTTCGCTGAAAGTTCCATCCGTTTCACGCTGTGTTTCACCCCAACTGTTTCCGGTTCCACCGACAGTCTTAAAGAGAGACTTCACATTGAGATTGGCGGATCTGTCTGTTATAGGTTTAACTGACCGAACTACAGGAAACACCACTGGTTCTCTCATAGCGCGTGTAATCTCATGCAATTCAGGTCCGGGTACCGGCGCGCTGGGTCCGAATAGAGGCACAAACTGCCCCTTGTCAATAACGAGATCATTTCCTATGGCAATGCCCCATCGTTTCATGCGTCGAACGAGTCTATTATTTACATCTCCTGCGGAAGTTACCGATGGATCGAGCATCAGGAATAGTTTTCCGTTACGCGTTAGATATTTTTCTACGGCATCAAATTCGTTGGGGGCTAAAGCGGATTTTGGTCCCGCAATCACAAGCACTTCACAGTCTGTCGGTATATCAGTTTTCGTCAAAAGCGAGAGCGGAAGTGCGGTGTAATTCTGGTTTTCCAGTTCTGCTTTTACATCACTATACCCGTTGTTATTGAAATCATTGAGACCGTGTTCCCCGTGCCCGACGAGGAAATAGATTTTTTTAGTTTCATTACGGATCAGTTTAAGGAGCGCACTTGTGAATTTCTGCTCATCAACGGTGGTTACCTTTTCTTGCCGCTCTTTACTTTCAAAAATGATCGTTCCATCATATTGTACTTGGTACTTTTCTTTAAGTTGTAAGTCAACGTATGGGTCTTTAAATGAGACAGTCAAAAATTGGGTTTCGCGCTGATACAATTCTAAAATATTTTTGGCACGTGTTACCAATTGCGGGCGGTCGCTGCTAAAGAACGCTATCACCTGAACCTCCACTTCAAGATTTTTGAGAACAGTTGTGGTTTGTTCTGAAAGCGTGTGAAGCTGCAGTGTGGTTAAATCCGCTCTTTTATCAAAGCGGTGTGCAACAATGGCATTGGCAAAAACCGCGATGCCGATAACACCAACAATACTGAGTGCAACGTTTGCACCGTAACGCGCTTGACGACTAACAAAAAAGTTTACAAAGTCTGTGAATCGCAATCGGGCAAAGATAACGAGTGAGACGACTGCTAAAAACAGGCAGACCCCAAAGATGTTCCATGCGCGAAAAAGCCCACTGACAGTCGTGACAAAACCAAAAATCAATGTAAGAAGTCCAAAGAGTGGGCCCAAAATGCTTTTATTCACCATTTCCTATCTCCATTTCGATGACTCAATAGACTTGAACGTTGCAAACAGGCAGACACATGTAAAACTAATGTAGTACACAACATCTTTCAGAGGGATGACACCCCGAGCAAAGTCGTTGTAGTGTTCGGATAGCGACAGGTAACTTAAAAAATTCCCGATCATGCCACCGCGAGCTGCGAGCGCGCCGATCACCCATAGTGTTAAGAGAATACCGAAGCTTGTCAGTGCTGCAACAAGTTGATTTTTGCACATTGATGACATGAGCAAACCTAATGCCAAAAAGGAAAAAGTAATCAGGATAACACCGAGATAACCGCTGATGAGGAGACCGATGTCCAAGTAACCGAACCGTTGCGTTAAAAACGGGAACAGAAGCGTCAAGCCGAGTATAATCAGCATCAATGTGGCACTGGCAAGAAATTTGCCGAGGACCACTTGTCCATCTGTAATCGGTGACGTGAGCAGAAGTTCAATTGTTCCCGATTTCCGCTCCTCCGCGAAGAGTTTCATCGTCAACACCGGCGTAAAAAAGAGCAAGATGATCGCCATATTTCCGAAGAGCGTTCCCATCACGGCTGCGCCGGTCCCACCTTGACTGCTTATAGTAATGAGTATAACGGAGAAAAGAAATCCTGAGATCGCAGTGAAGACAAAACAGACGAAATAGGCGATCGGTGAGACGAAATAGGTATAGAGTTCTTTTGAGCAAACTGCAAGAATGTTTCTCATTGGTGTTTAGTTTGCCTCGCAGTGAGAGTTATCAGAAACATGTGGCAAATCGCTGTCGAACCTTTCCAATAAAGAAGGGACCGAGCGATTCGATGTATTTGGTCGTCTGCTCCGTGCTACGCATATCCTGTATCAATCGCGATAACGGATATAGATCTGGGCCGACTAACCCGATAACGAATTCATTATCGTTCGTATCTAATCCGAAGCATGCGAGTCGGATGTCACTGGCGTGTCCATCCGCGGCGTAGCTGCGACCCAGCATGGCGTGTTCACCTAAAATCCGTCCGCGCTCGCGGTGCTCAAGACGATAGAATTCGGGATTCCGGCGCAACGGATACCAGATCGCCCATGGGAAATCAGGGTTGAGAGCGTTTTGGAGCGGTTTGTTGAGGAGCCACTCCTCCAAATTCGGTTCTCTACCGCTTGAATAGGTTCGACCGATCATCGTCATTTCTGGACGATATGAAAGATGA
>PYJC01000143.1 GCA_003635255.1 Candidatus Poribacteria bacterium
TTCGGGAAGGTGATGAAATTGTCCTGACCGTTATGGAACACCATAGCAATCTCGTGCCTTGGCAGCTGCTGGCGCAGCGGACAGGTGCGGTGCTACGGTTCCTTGAGATCACCGATGAAGGACTACTTGATTTCACACAATTCCGCGACGTTCTCACCGAAAAAACGAAACTTGTCGCTATGGGACACGTTTCTAATGTACTCGGAACGATCAATCCAATTCAGTCCGTCATTGAGGCTGCACACGCTGTCGGCGCAAAGGTCGTCGTTGATGCAGCGCAATCGGTGCCTCATTTTCACGTTGACGTTCAACAACTTGACTGCGATTTCCTTGCGTTTTCAGGGCATAAAATGTGCGGACCGACAGGCATCGGTGTGTTATATGGCAAGTTAGAACTCCTTGAAGAGATGCCCCCGTTCCTCGGTGGTGGTTCGATGATTCGGAGTGTTGAGCGCGACGTATCAAGTTATGCAGAACCCCCGGCGAAATTCGAGGCAGGGACCCCCAGCATCGCCGAAGCAATTGGACTTGGGTACGCGGTAGACTACATCACAGAAGCCAATTTAGCAGCAATTCATGTCCACGAACAAGAACTCTTAAAATATACACATCAACGCTTAAAAGAAATCGAAGGGATTACCCTCTACGGACCGTCCGCACCGCATCAAAAAATGGGTGTTATCTCCTTTAATTTGGAGGGCATCCACCCACATGACATAGCTGGCATTTTAGATACGCACGGTGTCGCTGTCCGCGCAGGACATCACTGTGCACAACCGCTTATGAAGCGATTGGATGTTATTGCCACAGTCCGTGCCAGTTTTTACCTCTATAATACACTTGAAGACGTAGACCGGTTGTGCGAGGGGTTACGTAGAACGCAAAAACTCATGATTCGGAGAAAACAATGAACATATATCAGGAAGAACTGCTTGACCATTACGAGAATCCAAGCAACTACGGGACGTTGCCAAATCCTGATATTTCACACGAAGAAGACAATCCGCTTTGTGGGGATCAGATTCGTATCGACCTACTTATTGAAGACGATAAGATCAAAGAGGTGCGTTTCTGTGGACACGGTTGTACGATTAGTCTGGCGGCTGCCTCTATGTTAACTGAAAAGATTGAAGGCAAAAGCCTTGACGAAGTTAAGAAACTCACGAAAGACGACATTTTGGATATGATCGGCATCCCTTTGGGACCTGTTCGACTCAAATGTGCTTTGTTGCCTCTCAAAGTCCTCAAAGCCGGCGCGTATGGTATTCATAGCTGGCCCGGCGAAGAAGATAAGTAGGAGATACAATACAGTCACAAGAAGTCTTCTGAGAAGTTATCAGAAACCTTTAGCACACATTGCGTAGATTCTTGGTGTCTGGCACATCACACCGTAGGGGGTGTTTCTATTCCTGACAATACGGATATATTCTGTATAGCCCCTATCCCCATCAAACGCAGATGTCTACACAGAGAACAAGAGGCAAAAGGCAGCAAACGAAATAGATATAGAGGCACTGTGTTAGGAAATGGACTCGTCAAAAACACTTTGATAAAGCACGTCAAATACGGTCTCACACGCCTTGCGGGTGTTAATGCAAAAGGTTTATTTTCCATCTATACTCTCGAAGGGAAACGCCTGACAACAGGCGCGAAACGAAACGATTTTAAAGTGCTAACACGCCTTAACTTTAACTACAGGAGCGGGCATTCCTCCCCAAGCTAAAGCATGGGGTCTCCTGCCCGAAGATTGATGAGTGACAATGTAACAACAACACAAGAAACGAAAGTTACACTCAGTGTCCAACAGTTAGAAAGTCTGATTCGTAAGGTAGTGCGTGAAGAATTGGTGGAGTTTGCAGCGCAAGAACTCGGAGTTTTCCATCTTGATAAAGAATCTCCGCTTTATGAGGATATGGAGGATATTCTTGAACGTAAAGAATCCGGCGAGTTGAATTTTTACACGCACGAAGAGATTTGGAATGAATGATTATCAGGCAGTTTATGAAGACAGATTTGTTCGTAATCTTACTCGTTACTCGGGTTTACGTCAACGCATCCGGCGAAAAGTTGAACAAATCCTAAGAGATCCCTATGATCGTACGGAACGACTCGGACGGGTTTCTGGTGGACTAAATTTGCGAGGTTGCCGCAGTTCTCGGATAGATAGAAATTTTCGGATAATTTTTGTTATCTGCGAAGAATGCCGAACTATCAAAGAATGTCAGTATTGTTTCTGTGAGGATAAGGAAGACAAAACAGTAGTTTTTTTAACTGTAGGTCCACATATTCGGGCTTATACTATGAGTTAAAACATGGTTTCCCAACACACGCCCAAAACCCAATTTAAAAATTGACTGGGCAAAAAAAGAAAGACGCGAATATGCCAGAATTTTATAAAGTTGCGAAAGTTAGTGAAGTACCACCGGGCACGAAACATCTCATCGAAGTGGATTTCGTCCCCGTGCTACTCTTCAATGTTGAGGGTGAGTTCTACGCAATAGAGGACGTTTGCACACATGACGGTGGCCCCTTAGGTGAAGGTTGGCTCAATGGCGACGAGATTGAATGCCCACGGCACGGCGCACGCTTTTGTGTGAAAACTGGAGAGCCACTCTGCATGCCTGCTGTTGAAGCCATCGAATGTTACACCGTCAAAATTGAGGATGACGACATTCTTGTCAGTGTTGACTGATTTATGCCTTATAGGAGGAGACCCTTATGGTATCGGAAGAATCTGTATTAGAGACTATCAAAGAAAACATTATCGACCCAGAAATTGGCATCAACATCGTCGATATGGGACTGATCTACGGCGTGGATGTCAATGACACCACCGTGGATATTACGATGACCTTAACGAGTCCGGGATGTCCGGCTGGTGGACAGATTGTCAACGGCGCACAGCACGTTACGCAGCAGCTGGACGGCGTTGAGGAAGTCAATGTCAATGTCGTCTGGGACCCACGTTGGACTCCCGAAATGATGACTGAAGACGCAAGGGACGAACTCGGTATCTTTTAATAGTAGTAGGCACACTCCGTGTGCCGAAAACCTAATAGGAGTAGGCACACTCCGTGTGTCGAAACCCGTAAACTATAAACCCGCGTGACTTCATGGACAGGTTGGCAAAACAACCAAAACTCCTCAAGAAACATGCTAACGCCTTTCAAATAGAGTGGAAGGATGGACATGCGAGTTGGTATCCGTATACCTATCTCCGGCAGATGTGTCCGTGTGCCGAATGTTCCATCATCCGGCATAAAGGTAAAGATATCCATTCCCTCTTTGCACCACAAGGCGATGGAGATGTGACACTCATTGAGGTCTCAGACGATATCCAACCCCTCGATGTCCAATTAGTCGGTCGCTACGCGCTCCAATTCAGCTGGAACGATGGACACGACACAGGCATCTACCCGTTTGAAGTCCTACGTGAGACGTGTCCGTGTCCAGAATGCGCGCCCCTTTGTGAAGAGTTACCTATTGAATCGGAGAAAGAGGACTGAATCATGCAGAGTGCACTCCCTGAAATTTCCCCACAAGAATTAAAACAGAAACTCGAAGATAATGAATCTGTGCTGTTACTCGATGTTCGAGAACCGAGCGAATACGACATCGTGCATCTTGAAGGCGCGCAGTTAATCCCCCTCAATACGTTGCCACAGAATATAGATAGCCTCCCGTCGGACCAAGAAATTGTCGTCTACTGCCATCATGGACAACGTAGCCTCTATGCTACCGCCTATCTACAACAAAATGGGTTTACGGATGCAAAAAACCTCATCGGCGGGATTGACCAATGGGCAGCAGAAATTGATCCAACCTTACAGAGATACTAAATCGTCCTGAACAACATAGCGAAAAAAATTGACTTTTTCCTAAAAATGCGGTATTATGTTGTTAATATTACCTCTATTCTAAGGAAATACTAAAGTTTGGACAGTTTTTTGTAGCATAGGCTGTTAGCCTGTGGCATATTTCCAGTTATCATTATTTTTCAGCAAGTTCTAATCGTTACTAAACTTTGGACAATCCTTGTTTCGTGGGCGTTGTGTTTCAAAGGTGTCTATATTTTTCCGAAAGTTTCGCACACGCAAGCAACCCGAAGAAAAATCCTCACTCCGTAGGAGTGCTATATCTATAGAAATCGGTCTATCCAAACTCCCGCACTCCGTAGGAGTGCTATGTATCTTGCGTAGCGAGTTTTGCTGCGGTGTTTCTTATTGGTGCCTACCCTGCCGAAAATTGTCCAAAGTTTAGTAAGGAAATACGTATGGCATCTCTTCCAGCGCAAACCCTCTTCACCCCTGAGGCATACATCACGCAAGAACGAAAGGCACTGCACAAAAGTGAATACCTCAACGGGCAGATATTTGCAATGTCTGGGGCAAGTCGCGCCCATAGTCTTATCACAAGCAACATATCCAATACACTTTACAACCAGTTAGTAGGGTCAGATTGTGAAGTCCATTCCAGCGATATGCGCGTGCAGCCGAGTCCCATAGCCTACTTCTATCCAGATGTCGTTGTTGCCTGCGGTGAACCGCGCTTTGAGGATGATGTTTTCGACACACTGCTGAACCCGATTGTTAGCGTAGAGGTACTTTCACCCGCCACTGTAACGTTTGACCGAGGCGAGAAATTTGAACACTATCAACAACTTACGTCGTTGCAGGACTACATCCTTGTTTCACAATACGGCTTCTACGTTGAACATCATTGGCGGCAAGATCGACAGTGGGCGCATACCGAATTTCGGGCACAGGACGATGTGCTGCCGCTCACCTCAATCGGATGTGAGATATCCTTGCATGCCATCTATAGGCGCGTTAATGTTGCTGAGTAAAACTGCCTCTTAGTTAGAAGCACGTCGTGCTCACGATTCAAACTCATGTTAGTATAGAAAACGTAGCCTGAAACGAAGTGGAAGGCGGATTTTAAGAACGAATTTTCAGGGCACCAACTAACGTGCCTTAACCGCAAGGAAAATTAAAAATATGATCGTTGAATTTGAAAACCGTTCTGGTGAAATGGAACAAACCGACATGGAAATCGATGAACCGTGTCCGATCTGTTGTGGTATGCTTTTCCCTGTTGTGGAATCGAAACCAGAAAGCGGATACCGCTGCAGCAGCTGTGGACTCGTCTTTGCGCCTGTCGAAGAGGATGAGTAAACGTATCGTCGCCAAAGCGTCGAAGCAGAAGTCCGTGATCTGTTAAAATACCGCGCACCCGTTGAAACATCTTGGACCACCGAGTATCCCTGCGCAATGTTTGACTAAACCTTTCTAACAATGCAAATATGCCGCTGATGAACCGTATCAATGTGTTTTCAATTTGATACAGTTCCCTAAATCCCCCTTCCCTATTGTGTTGAATAACACACATTTTCCCAAATTATCTGTCCATTTTATTCGCATTTCTGCGTTGGTATGATTCTTGCTTATTATTTCATAATATTTGCGTAATATTTGCGTTAAATCACCACCTTTCTCCGGAGAATTATGTAGATTCAGAGAGGGTTTCTTCTCTTGATACGCCCATCCTCAAAAAGTGGAGACTTCCCATGAAAGCAAAGTTGTTTTCGATTTTTTTGGCACTTATGCTGATTTCAACGCTGTTTTTACCCAAAACCTTCGCCGAGTATGAAAACTATACGCAATTAGGTCTACCTGAAGGAGCAAAAGCGCGTTTCGGTAAAGGTTGGATAAACGAAACCGCATATTCCGCAATTGCATACGCCCCCGATGGTGCCCACCTTGCTGTGGCGAGTAGTGTCGGTATTTGGATTTATGACGTAGAGACTGGTGAAGAACTTGATCTGCTCGTAGGGCATAAAGATGTGGTCCATAGCGTCGCCTTTAGTCCGGATGGACAGACGCTCGTTAGCGGCAGTCAGGACAAGACACTCCGTTTATGGGATGCCAACACTGGCAAACACATCCGAACAATCACAGGGCATGAAGGTTGGGTCCTTAGTGTCGCCTTTAGTCCAGATGGACAGACGCTCGTTAGCGGCAGTAGTGATAAGACACTTCAGTTATGGAACGCGAACACGGGCAAACATATCCGCACCCTCAAAGGGCATAAGAATTCCGTCTGTAGCGTGGCGTTTTCTCCTGATGGAGAGACCATCGCCAGCGGTAGTTGGGACAGGACAGTCCGATTATGGGAGGCAAATACCGGTAAACGCATCCATATACTCATGGAGCATACGTATTCTGTCAAAAGCGTAGCATTTTCGCCGGATGGAGAGACCGTCATTAGTGGCAGTCGGGACAGGACGCTCCGTTTTTGGGATGCTGATACCGGCGACCTCCTCCACACACTCACAGGGCATGCGGATTCGGTCCTTAGCGTATCGTTTTCGCCAGATGGAAAAACTATTACCACTGGGAGTAGTGACAGGACAGTCCGGTTATGGGATGTGAACACCCGCGCTGTCATCCACACACTCACGGGTCATACAGGTTGGGTTAATAGCGTGGCGTTTTCGCCAGATGGAAAAACTATTACCACTGGGAGTCAGGACAATACACTCCGGGTATGGAACGCGAACACCGGCGAACTTCTCCGAACACTCACGAAGCATACGAGTCCGGTCCTTAGTGTCGCATTTTCGCCCGATGGACGAATGATCGCTACTGGAAGTCAGGACAAGACGGTCCAGTTATGGGACGCAAACACCCGCGAACACATCCGAACATTCACAGGACATGCGAGAGGCGTTAATAGCATAGCCTTTTCGCCGGATGGCGAGACGCTCGTTACTGGCAGTTCGGACGGCACAGTGCTGTTGTGGGAGCTCACACCGAGATCTATCTTTAAATGAATTTCATGAGATCCAAGTTTTTGTGCATTGTATACCAAACTCACACCAACAGTTTACCGACATCTATTTCGTCTGACATCAGACGGATCAAATCGGAGACAAAAACATGAAGCAACATCTTCAAACTACACTTCTTGGACTTGCCATTTTGCTGATACTCAGTTGTTCGGTGGTGAGTGCTGATGACACAACTCCTGAAACTTCTGAGATCAAGTATCACCGTTACGATGTTCCAAGTGATCCCGAAGGTCAAAAGTATCACCGCTTTTTTCCGCGCCCGCCACAGGGACTCTTCTTTTACGATACTCGGTTGAAAATCACCGCTAATATTGATGACACCCCCGAAAAAGAGACTATTGTTGGAATACTTGTTGATGGCGGCGGAAGACTTGAACCATTCGCTGGCTACTGGGCACAAGCATTTCTGCTGATTCTTGATGAGACCGAGGCAGGTGTGCCGAAGAAAAAAGCATTTTTCAAACTCTATGATTCGGGGGAGTATCCGTTGGAGGCACCAGCCGCGAAATCCATTGAATATCACAGCCCCGCATTCGTCTTCAAGAAACCATGGCCGGATGCTGCTAAAGGGAACGGTATCGGCTGTACACCCATTGATTTAACAGGTGATGGCACTTTAGACTTATGGCTTGACCTCGGCAGGGCTATCGCTGTGATTTCTTTTCAAGATGGCGAGTTCAAGGTCGTCTTTAGCAGATACACGTATCCACGGTGGCAGCCTGATGAGTACGTTGACTTGAATAACGATGGCATCTATGAAATCAAAATTCCATACAGCATATATATGGTCGATCTTCCCGGCTTACGATACCTGCAATGGGTAAGCCTCTACGAGTGGGATGGAAACACTTACGTCTTGAATAACGAAAGATTCTATGCCAACAATGACGAGTTCCTCATTGCGTTATTGAAGCAGTATAATTATCTGCTGACTCGATATGGAAGATACGAGCCATACGGTTTCTACTTAGGGTTAGTATACTACTATCGCGGCAACGCCGCGATGGCGAGAAAGCACCTACAGTGGGTCATCAAACACGCTGAAAAGCGAAAGTATATTCAAAGCGATAAACCACAAGATTATATTCAAGCCGCTGAGGTACTCTTGAAAAAACTCGCAAAGCCGAAAAAATGAAATCGGATCTAAGTTGGTGATGCCCCGCTGATCAACTGCTACCTATCATTCAATGTCCCGAAAATCCGGCACTTCCATCGGTGCGCCACCGTTCGCAATGGATTGCTCCGAAACCAAACCCGGCACCGTGAAATCCATCGCCGTGTAGACATCCAGCGGTGGGTCTGTATCGGTGAGAATACTATCAACAAAATCGCGTACCTTAAAATACTCGCCAAGATCTCCAGCATTTTCAGCCTCAACAGGCGGATTTTTCCACCGTTCAGGCAGAACGTCTTCAAATTGGGAGAGCGGTCTCCACTGTTCGCTTATGCCGAACTCACTCAACCAAATCTTCGGTGCAGCACCAAGCCCACGCGAACTCTCATAACACCCGTCCGTCCCTTGTAGACTGAAATAGGAATTTGCAGGACGGTTCGAGAGCATATCAATCCGAATCTTGATTAACCCGCCACAGTCCGTTTTACACAACATCATCACCGTATCTTCCATCGCATGCTCAGAATCAGTGTTAACGCCAGTACCGAGGCAACACACACTCGCCACACGACTCCCAAACCACTGCAGCACCGGCCCGAGGCTATGTGTCGCATAGTTGCACCGATTAATGCCGACCTGCCAGTAATAACGCCACGTCGGGTTGCCCTCTGCATCGTGATGGAGCGACTTGATGTTGTGGAGGTATTCGCCTTCCCCGAAATAGACATCCCCAAACATACCCGCCTCTACCATGCTGCGGATTAACACATTTGGCTGAGAGTAACACGTATTTTCAGCCATCGTGTACTTGGCAGACGACTTCCGAACCGCCCGCACCAAATCGTAGCATTCCTCTAACTTGACAGCGGCAGTTACCTCACTGATGACATGTTTTCCCGCTTCCAACGCTTCAATCGCCTGTGGCACGTGTAGGTTCTCAGGTGTCGCAAGCACGACAAGATCCACCGCGTCCAGCATCGCCGTATAATCCGTAAACCCTTGTGGAACATCAAATCGTTCAGTAACGCTCTGAAGCGTCTCTTCATTGATGTCACAAAACGCCGTCACGTCGGTCTCCGCGATCGCTTTAAAAGGTGCAACATAAGAACTGCCGCGGTGTGCGCCAACAATCCCGACTTTCAATTGATTGGTTTCCATTTTATATTTCCTCACATCTCGGTGTAGTTTGCAGATTTCCGAAACTCGCGCTTTTAAAGTCTATAACGATAGCATAGCATGTTATGTGTAATTTATCATCAACTTTCATGTTGTCTCAATCCTCAATAGTGCCCCATTTTAATTTGCGAGCACGGCACAAATCTGCTATACTTTAACCCGTCTACCAGCGCACCACTGTTGCGGACTACAACCAGTTTTCAGAGCGCCAATGTCGAATAAATACGAGAGGTAACTTGATGCGGTCCACGCCTCAACATGGGCTTGCAAGTTCCAACCTATATTCTGTCAATGAACAAGAAAACACTTGATCATCTACTCATCGCACTCACAGTCCTATTTGATTTCTGTTTCGTTGCTACTGCAATTGTTGTCGCGTATTGGGTGCGTTTTGAATCAGGCTG
Source organism: Candidatus Poribacteria bacterium (assembly GCA_003635255.1). Classification (GTDB taxonomy): domain Bacteria; phylum Poribacteria; class WGA-4E; order WGA-4E; family WGA-3G; genus WGA-3G. Next base: position 9,545 of record PYJC01000143.1, read on the forward strand.
GACACCTGAGGCACTCGCATTGCACAAAGGCGGCACGCCACCCCTTGACGACTATTTCCGACTCATTCCGCTGATGGCGATTATCTGGTTGATGACACTGAAGACGTTAGGACTTTACCAACCGGAAAACAACGCCACGCTTTCAGCGTTCTGGACACTCTGCAAAGCCTCTGGTATCGCGCTTATTGCCACGTTAGCCGCCCTCTTTTTCATCTATCACCACGATGCTTACTCGCGTTGGGTGATGCTCCTCGCCTCTGGATTCAGTCTCATCTGGCTGTTTTTGGGACGACTCGTTCTGCATCGTTTCCGTCAGGCAATTCACGCACAAGGTGTCGGTGTGAGTCGAGTAGCACTTATCGGTTATGACGCACGATCTGAACAGTTTATCAAAGCCTTACAAGTGAAACCGAATAGCGGGTACGCATTGGTCGGTATAGTCGCCGAAAAAGGAGATGCTGATGATTCGATGGTGCCGTATCTGGGTAAAAGTCAAGATATACTGATGCTTGTGCAAAAGCATCGACTTGACGCGCTCTTCATTTCATCGCCAGCGGTGCCAAATGACACTATCCTCCAAATCCTCCACGCATGTGAAGGTGTGCCTGTTCAAATCAATGTCCTACCGGAGCTCTCCGAATTTATCATCGGTGGTAGTGCTATCACGCTTTTTGAGGGTATACCGGTGCTACAATTGCGGGAAACACCGATGCAGGGGGTGAGCGGTATCGTTAAACGGCTCATAGACCTCGTTTTCAGCGCGTTCGCACTGATAGTATTAAGTCCGCTCATGTTAACGATCGCAATTATTATACGCCTAACATCACCCGGCAAAGCGATTTTTCGCCAAGAACGCGTCGGCAGAGCGGGAAAGCCGTTCCGTATCTACAAATTCCGTTCCATGCGCGCCGACGCTGAGGAAAAAGTGGGGCATGTCTGGGCAGAAGCCGATGATCCGCGACAGACCTCGCTCGGAAAGTTTCTTAGACGCTGGAGTTTAGACGAATTACCCCAATTTTTCAATGTCCTCAAAGGCGATATGAGCCTCGTCGGACCGAGACCAGAGATGTCAGGTCTCATTGACACGTTCAGTGAATCCATTCCGCACTATCTCGCTCGGCAGCGCGTCAAGTCTGGTATGACGGGTTGGGCACAAGTCAACGGCTTGCGCGGCAATACCTCGCTTGAAGATCGGATCTCTTACGACCGGTACTATATCGAAAATTGGTCCCTCGGCTTAGACATCAAAATCATCTTGAAAACATTATGGGCAATCAAAAAAGGCTCGCGATAGTTTCCATCTATTCGGCAAAATACCGTCGTACAAAGGGCCATGCACCCGCTTTGTAATAACGATGTCCACCATCCCCGATAAAAAGTTCACACCTATCCGCAACACCAGCAACTGTATAGATTTCCTTCAACCGTTCGTAAGCGAATTTGACGTGATCTATCGGGAAAATCCCGTCATCTCGTCCTGCAATCGCGCAAAACGGACGCGGCGCGATTAAACCTGCGACATCGTACATCTCCCCGAGCCGCATCACTCCCGGCACGTAGTTGCATTCACAATGCCGGATCATGCCGATGCTGCCTTCAAACGTGCAGAAGTAGCAGCTCGGTACCGCTACAGAAATTCGGGTTTCACATGCCGCCGCGAAAAGCGAGACGGTCCCGCCCCCAGAATTGCCGGTAATCGCGATCCGTTCGGCATCCACTGGCAAGTTCCCTGTTGCCCAATCAATGAGCCGCGACATGTCCCATACCCGCTCACCGATCGGGGTACGTCCCACAAGTATGCTATGAACCAACTGATGTCGACACGAGTGCGTATTGTCCGCCTGTTTATCCGCATCCGTACGCGTTTCACCGAAAGCGCGTGTCGTTGGCGCGATGGCGATGTAGCCTTCCTCCACAACTGCCTGCCGTGCGATGTCACGCTCACCTTCGAGCATGTGTGTTTCCTCCGTTTCTGAATGCGCAATGCCAGCATAAATATGCGGATGGTTATGTCCGTGCGGCGCAAGAATCAACGGCAGTTTACCTTTAATTTCTTTCGGACGGAGTAGATAGAACGGCAACGGTACCGTCGGCTCTACCCACAGGTACCAACTTTCTCGGAAATGGTCATCCATATCCAAGACTTCGAGTTGTTCTGCTTTCGGAACATAGCCTGCCAAATCGGATACCATGTTATCCAGACCGAGAATTTCCCGCAACTTCGGACGGAAATTCGCTTGCCACGCCACCAACTCTTCCCGTGTAGTCGCATGAAATTCATACGTTCTCGGAACGGTATCATATAAGTTTTTGAAATGTGTTTCAGCGTTGTACACGACTTGATCCCCCATAAAAAATTCAGTTCACTCGATAATGTTTATGATATTGCTGTAATGCCACAATCATAGACGACACTCCTACCCCTGTCAACTCAATTCGCAAACCCATTCTGCAAAAAACTTAAACTTTTCATCAGTTTCTTCGGGTTAGAATCCCTATTTCAGCGGGCGGAGAAAAGTCTATTGCCACTGTATTTGCGCCTTGTGATTCAGTCGATAATATGATATACTATCAGTACACGAACCTACAAATTAAGATACACACCATCCAAAAAACAGACGTTTGAGTAATCTGCCTGACGAACTTAGCCACTTTATCGCATTGGAGCAACGACAGCACATCTGCGGTCAATACGCAAGGTGGTATCATTTGCAAACACACTTGACGAAGTTACCCAAACGCACCAAAAAATATTAAGGAAGATCTCATGAAAATCCAAGCACGCTATCTGAAACTAAGCCGGTTGTTAGTTGCCTTATTACCCTCTCTGTTCATATTCTCTGTGGGTTATGCAAGTGCCTCCCCGTACGCGACGTGGAGTTTACCCGAAGGCACTAAAGCGCGCCTCAATAAAGGCGGTGCAAGTAGAGTTGTGTATTCCCCAGACGGCACCCTCCTTGCGGTAGCGAGTAACGTCGGCATTTGGCTGTATGATGCACAAACCGGTGAAGAACGCAACCTACTCACAAAGGATAATGCGTCTGCCAGAAGCATCTTGTTTAGTCCGGATGGGCAAACACTCGCCAGTTATAGTCCTGGCAAAGTTGTCCGTTTATGGGATGTAAAGCGTGGGCAGCTCCTGCACACCCTCAGATGGTCTATCGGCATGGCGTTTAGTCCCGATGGGCAAACACTCGCCACCGGAAATGGGGAGACCTCTATCTTTTTATGGGATGTAAAGAGTGGACGTTCCTTGCGCACGTTCAGAGAGTATGCGCATCCCCATTTCGTTGGCTTCTCGCTTAGTCCGGATGGGCAAACACTCGCTGCTAATGATCGGAAAACGATCCGTTTATGGGATGTAAAGGGTGAGCGTCCTAAGCGGCTACTCACAGAACATACGGATTCGATCATAAGTATGTCGTTTAGTCCGGATGGTCAGACGCTTGCCACTGGCGGTCAGGATGCTAAACTCCATTTATGGGATGTCGGCACTGGCGACCTGCTAAGGACGCTCGAAGGGCATACCGACTGGATCATGAGCGTGTCATTTAGTCCCGATGGGCAAACACTCGCCAGTAGGAGTAGGTATGACAAACTCCGTTTATATGATGTCAGTACGGGTAACCTGTTATGGATGCTCGAAGGACAGGCAGGCGGTGTCCATCGCGGAGCGTTTAGTCCGGATAGCCAGACACTCGTCAATTGGGGTTGGGACCATATTATCCGTTTATATGATGTCGGCACTGGCGACCTGCTCAGAACGTTCATAGGGCATACAAGGAGGATTCGTAGCGCGGCGTTTAGTCCCGACGGGCAAACACTCGTCAGCAGGAGTACAGACCAAACGATCCGTTTATGGGATGTAAACACCGGCGACCTCCTACGGACACTCACGGGGCATATATATCGTGTCGATAGCATGGCGTTTTCTCCCGATGGGCAAACCCTTGCAGATGGCGGGAATTATCGCAGCACGATCCGTTTATATGATGTTAACACCGGCGACTTCCTACGGACGCTTGAAGGACATAGGATGAATGTTGAGAGCGTATCATTTAGTCCGAAGGGTGAGACACTCGCCAGCGCGAGTCAGGACAACACAATCCGTTTATGGGATGTAAACACTGACGACCTCCTACGGACGCTCGAAGGGCATACAGGGAGTGTCAGTAGCATCGCGTTTAGTCCCAAGGGTGAGACGCTCGCCAGTGCGAGTCAGGACAACACAATCCGTTTATGGGATGTAAACACCGGCAATCTCCTACGGACGCTCAAAGGGCACACGGAGGAAGTCAATAGCGCGTTTTTTAGTCCAGATGGGCAAACGCTCGCCAGCGCGAGTGCGGACAGCACTGTCCGTTTATGGGATGTAAACACCGGCAATCTCCTACGGACGCTCGAAGGGCATATAGGGAGTGTCAGTAGCGTGGCGTTTTCGCCCGATGGAAAGACACTCGCCAGCGGCAGTACGGACGACACGATCCATTTATGGGATGTAAACACCGGTAGCACCCTCCGCACACTCATAGGGCGTACCAAGGAGGTCAATAGCGTGGCGTTTTCGCCCGATGGAAAGACACTCGCCAGTGGATACGCGGATACTCCTATCCGTTTATGGGATGTAAACACCGGCAGAATCCTACGCACCTTCAGAGGGCATACGGGGGGCGTTGAGTGCGTGTTATTTAGTCCCGATGGAAAGACACTCGCCAGCGGCAGTACGGATGGTACAGTGTTGTTGTGGGACCTCGCACCGGAGTAAGATTCGGTGCAGGCGATTTCCGCCGAAACGCGCGCTCCTGCGTAAATCTCTATCAAATGAAAGGATTTTTTATGAAAGTATTAATAACCGGCGCGAGCGGTAGACTCGGCGAATATGTGATCCGAGAATTGGCATCAGAACACTCGCTGGTGCTGATGTCCCGCAGAACGCCGCCTAGCGAATTCTCGCATCTACCCTTTATTCAAGGCGACTTGAACAACTTTGAGGACTGTCAGCGTGCCGTTGAAGGTGTGGACGCAATCCAGCACCTCGGCGCACAACCGGGACCCGTAGACCACCCAGATTTACGGGCAGGTGCCGAAGAGAGAGGCATCCCCTTTGATGCCACCTTCAAAACGAACATGCTCGGCACATACTATCTCATGCAAGCCGCAATTGAAGCAGGGGTCCAAACAGTCGTGATGTCCGGTAGCAATTGCGCATTAGGGCACGGCTTCCGAATCAGTAAAACCCACATTCCGATAGACTACCTGCCGATCGATGAAAAACACCCCTGTTACCCTGAAGATTCCTACAGCTTCTCTAAACGCTGCGGCGAAGACCTCTTGGCGAGCTATACCCGGGCGTATGGTATCCGCACCTACATTACACGTCCTGCAGGTATCAGCCCAGAGGAGAGGCGAAAGCAGATGGCAGAAAATGCCAAGCCGACAACCGCTTGGACCCCGTGGCTCTGGTGTTGGGTCGGGAGTGAGGATGTCGCCGGTGCACATCGTCTGATTATGGAAAAGGCAGACACCCTGCCGCCGCACGATGTCTATTTTCTCAACGCGGATGATACCTCCGCCTTGGAACCCTCTCAAGAACTCGTTGAGCGTTTTAAACCTGAATTTCTGCCAAAAGTGAGAACACTTCAGGGACATCAATCGTTTATCAATTGCGACAAACTCAAAAATGCTGTAGGATGGCAACACGAAACAACGTGGCGGTAAATAGCAGACAGCAAAGAAGTGTTTGGTTTAATCAGAAACCTCTTTACTGAAGGCTGATAGCCAATGGCTAATTACTGAACGCCGATTGCTGACAGCCGAAAGCCAAAATTGGAGGAAATATCATGTCAACGAATGATCGAGTCAGGATCGGTGTCATCGGTGTAGGGAGCATCTCTGTGCGTGGCATCCTTCCGCATCTCACACAAGACGATGTTCAAGATAGATTACAGGTAACTGCTGTCTGTGACCCGGTTCCGGGTCGGGCACAAGCCGCCTCTGAAAAGTTCAGCGTCCCATACGCGTATGAAACCTACGAAGCACTCTTAGCGGACGGACATGTAGACGCTGTTAGCATCGCATCACCGATCGGTTTGCATTACGAACAGGGGAAACTTGCAGTTGAACACGGGCTGCACGCACATTTCAACAAGACGATGACAACCACCGTCGATGAAGCGGACGATCTGATTGAATCGGCAGCACGCAAAGGCGTGAAGTTAGTCGCTTCCCCTGGGCAGATGCTCCGTCCAATCCACCAAGAAATTCGCAGACTTATCAATGAAGGTGCTATCGGAACGTTGACTTGGGCAGCTACCGGTTCTGCTTTCGGAAGATACCACGAAAATGAATCCGTGAGACACGGCGACGACCTACTCTCTAACATCAACCCAGCATGGTATTTCCGCAAACCCGGTGGCGGACCGCTCTACGATATGACCGTCTACGGTCTACATACGATGACCGGTATCCTCGGACCTGTCAAGCGCGTCACAGCGTTCTCCGGCGTTCGGGTCAAGGAACGCGAGTTCCGAGGCGAGATGCTTCCTTGCGACATGGACGATAACACTTTTATTCTCCTTGACTTCGGCGATGCTTTCTTCGGTTTTATCTATGGTGCCGCGGCGGGACACGGAATAAAAGGTGGATTAGCAATCCATGGAACAGCCGGGGCGATTGAGGGCAGCACCCTTAACGGAGAACCGATTGACGCACCGAAAAGGGAGCTACCGCACGTCGTAGGACCGCATCGTAACATTCAGGAGTCGCACGTCTATGAGGATATTATGCAACTCGTCGATTGGATTCGCGAGGATAAACCGACGATCGTTACAGCGGAACATGCCCGGCATGTGATAGAAATTTTCGATGCAGGGTACCGATCCGCGCAGACAGGGCAAGCGCAAGACTTACGCACAAAATTTTAACCTTGTCCAACAAAACAAGGGATTTCACTATGTGCACTGACACCAAGAAAATCTTATTGAGGTAGATCTTCAGCCTCTTAATTTGCGTAAAACGGTAAGCACAAACCTTATATTTATCAGGACTTACGCAAATTTAGCACGCGATGGTGGATTTTTTGGTTTTAAACCCCCTAAATCCCCCTTATCAGGGGACTTTAAGAGGAAATGCGTAAGTCCTATTTATATTACAGAGGAATAAATCTTTATGCCAGAAGCTTTATGTATTGGTGAACTCCTTATTGATTTTGTTTCCACAACTCCTGATGTAACGCTCGCTGAAGCACCTGGATTCGTCAAAGCTCCGGGCGGCGCGCCCGCCAATGTTGCCGTCGGCTTAGCCAAACTCGGCGTGGATGCCGGGTTTATCGGCAAAGTCGGCGCAGATGCATTCGGCGATTTTCTCCGAGAAACACTCCACCAGAACAGTGTTGACACTACCTATCTCATCGCAGGTGAGACCTCTCGGACGACTTTAGCCTTCGTCGCTACACGCTCTGACGGCATGAAGGACATCACCTTCTATCGACATCCGGGTGCCGATATCCAACTCTCTCCTGATGAAATTAACACGAACTATATTCGGTCGGCGGAACTGTTCCACTACGGTTCTGTCAGCCTCAGCCATTCACCGAGCCGAGAAGCCACTCTTGCCGCAATTCAGGCTGCAAAAGCCAATCGTGTGCGCCTTTCTTACGATCCAAATGTACGGTTGATGCTCTGGGACGATCCTGCCGATGCTAAGCATTGGATCTGGGAGGTAATGCCCTACGCCGATGTCGTCAAAATTTCAGACGAAGAGTGGGAATTTGTTACAGGTGACGCGGATTTGGAACAAGGCATTAAACGTATCCTTGGACTCGGTGTAAAGTTGCTCGTTGTTACTTTAGGCGAGCGCGGTTGCTATTACACAAACGGTTTTGCTGACGGTTTTGTCGACGGCTTCGGAGCTAATGTGGTGGATACACTCGGCGCAGGAGATGCCTTTGTCGCTGCTATGCTCGCACAATTAAGGCAGTATATGGACCTCACCGCTCTTGAAAGAAATCAACTCGATCCTATCATGCGGTATGCAAACGCTGCGGGCGCACTGGCAACCCAAAAAGTCGGCGTAATTCCGTCACTGCCAACTCCATCGGAGATTGAAAGTTTCCTTAAGTAACCCAAGTTACTACCTTTCAACAGTATTGCTTTTATCTTGAACTATTTCTTGAATCATGTTATTTCTATCATATTCAGACTCAGACATTAATAATATTTATTTGAAATACAATACAACAGTCTTAGCTGAATTCCAGGAGTTTAATCCGTGTTGTTTTGGTTAGGTAGCAACTTGGATAATAACGTTAATAACGGTTTTAAAATAAAGGAGATCATACAATGAAATCATTGCGTCTACTTAGTTTATTATCATTTTTTTTATACATTACTTTAGGATTTACCGTAATGTCGGCGGAAGCTGCGACTGTAAACATCACGGTGACAGATGCCGAAACAGGTAACAAACTAAGCCGTGTTTCTATTGCCGTCACACCCGAGACGGGTGATGCCTCTACAGGCGTTAGCGACGCGAGCGGAACACTTATGATTACTGATTTAACCGCAGGTACCTACACGGTTACCGCGTCTTCCACCGGTTATGCCGATAAAATTCTGACGGATGTCACACTTACTGCTGATGAAACGAAGTCTATAGAAATCGCCCTCTCTTCAACGGTTATCCAACTTGAGCAGGTCTCCGTTACGGCATCGCGCCGCCGGGAAAAGGTGCTTGAGGCACCCGCCTCGGTTGCCCTCGTTGTGGATTCAGAAATAAAAGACCGCGTCGCGCCAAGCGTTACAGAACACTTAAAATCGGTACGTGCGGTGGATGTGGTAACTGCTGGACTCGGGACATCGTATGTTGTCGTTCGCGGCTTCAACAACGTCTTTTCAGGTTCACTGCTCTCGCTTGTGGATAATCGGATTGCGAGCGTGCCTTCACTGCGGGTCAATAGTTACAGTTTCATCCCGACTATAAGCGAGGATATTGAACAAATTGAAGTCGTTTCGGGGCCTGGCGCGGCACTCTACGGTCCAAACAGTGCCAAC
>PYJC01000144.1 GCA_003635255.1 Candidatus Poribacteria bacterium
CACAGAAGCACTGAACAGTCACGACTTCCACTCACGAGCGTCTTTCCATCGGGACTGAATGCGATACTATTGACCCAAGAGGTGTGCCCTGTGAATGTTTTTTTGTGCGCTCCTGTTTCCACGTCCCATAAGTGGATGTTGCCTTCCCATCCGCCACTTGCGAGTGTTCCTCCGTCCGGACTAAACGCTACGCTGATAACCCACAGTGTATGTCCAGAGAGTGTTTTCTTGAGTTTACCTGTTGCAGTGTCCCACAAACGGATCTCACTATCTTCACCACCACTTACGATTGTTTTTCCATCCGGACTGAATGCTACGCACTTAACCGCTTCTGGATGTCCTATAAGCGTTACCTTATACGATGCTGTGTCTACATCCCACAGTTGGATGGTAGTGTCTTCATTTCCACTGACAATAGTTTTTCCATCCGGGCTGAAGGCAACACTATTGATGGGATCTTCAAAAGTTTCTATGGTTTTTTCAGGACCCGTTAGAGTTTGTTTACGTTTACCGGTATGTGCATCCCAAAGACCAATCTCTCCGAAGTCCCCACCGGTTGCGATCATTTTTCCATCCGGACTGAACGCCAAACATTCAGCTCTGCCTATCTGTTTTATAAACGGAATCTTGTACGCTTCTGTGTTTGTATCCCATAGTCGGATGCCATCGCTACTTCCACTGGCAAGCGTTTTTCCATCGGGACTGAATGCCAGACTTTTGGTCCAAGACATGGACCCAGAAATTGTTTTTTTGTGTCCTTTTGTTTCTACGTCCCATAGATAGATATTGCCGCCGAAGCTGCCGTTAGCAATAGTTTTTCCATCGGGGCTGAAGGCAACACAATTAACCCATGATAAATACGCTGTAATAGTTTTCTGAATCTCCCTTGTTTCTATATTTCGTAGGTGGAAGATACCATCTCTGGTTCCAGTTGCGAGTGTTTTTCCATCGGGGCTGAAGGCTACGGTTACGCTGCTAACTTCTCTGTGAGTTTCAGTGTGAGTTTTCTTGAGTGTACCGGTACTTGTATCCCATAGGCGAACAGTACCATCGAAACTCCCACTAACAAGGGTCCTGCCATCAGGACTAAACGCAACACTTCCGATTCCCTCCTTATGCCCAGTCAGAGTCATCTTTTGTTTGCCTGTATCAGCATCCCACAGTTGGATGGTGTGTTCCCAACTTCCAGCAGCAATAACTTTTCCGTCTGGACTGAAGACTACACTTAAGACTGATCCCATCTCTTCAGGAAAGGTCATTTTGTGTTTGCCAGTTGGCATATCCCATAACCGGATGGTGCCATCTGCACTACCACTCGCAAGCACGCTACCATCCGGACTGAACACCACGCTCCAGACCCAATCCGTATGTCCGATGAGCGTATGCTTGAGTTCAACCGTATCTGCATCCCATAAGCGGATGTTACCGTCATCACTACCCGTAACAAGCATTTTTCCATCGGGACTGAATACAAGGGTATTGGTTGCGATTCCATGATCTGTGCCAATGAATTGTTTCTTATGTGTACCTGTAACCCTGTTCCTGACGTGGATAGTACCGTCCCAACTTCCAGTAGCGATCATTTTTCTGTCAGGACTCAACGCAACAGCTTTGACTAACGCTGTATGTCCGGTGAGTAGGTCAATCTCTTGGTAGGTGGACGTATCATAGATCCAGACCCCTATACCACTCGCTACAGCAAGACGCGTACCGTCTTGAGAATATTTTATTTCAGCGATCCCACCTTTCCCGAACCGCGCGATTGCCCCGTCAGGGAGTTTCCACTGTGTATAATCCTGTGTGTAAGCATTGGATAAAGATAGAAGTGAAATGAGGATGAGTGTCAGAAAAGTGTAGAATAACCTAATGCTCATGACGAAGGTTCTCCTTTATCGGAACCGATTAGCATCATAATCTTTCCACACAAGTGTGTATCAGCAACCTTTTTGTAGGAGCGAGTGTTTTGCTGGGGTGTTTCCCAGTGCTCGCGATCCGTTCCTTTTCACACACGCGTATGGGTCAGCGGCTCCCAACCGAGCAGACGCTTCGCTTTTGAGAGGTTAATCTCTTTCTGTTCATGGTCTCCTGCAATAAAGAAAGCGTCAAAACCTTCGTGTTCAACCGAGATAGCAGCGAGGTAGGCAGTTGCCAAGTCTTCCTCATCCGTCCACCAGATATGCACTGACGCATCTTTCGGTTGGTTGTAACGCTCAAGCCACTGCTCGCGTGTAGAGGGACCCGTAATGCGCAAAGCGATAAGCGACATACCGTGTTCCCGCGCAAAGTATTCGCAGACCTGCTCGCCGAAACCCTTGGTTAATCCGTAAACGCCGGGGTTGTCACGTGGTACGACATCTTCATAAGGAAAGTTATTCCGCGTCCGTTCATGCACGGTGAAGGTGCTTGTATAGACAGCGTGTCGGATGCCTGCTTCCTTCGCGGCGTGTAGCACGATATGCAATCCCTTTGCGTTTACCTCGTAGTTTGCGATGATGTCGCTGAAATCCGCGACAGAGGACCGATCACTTGTCGGTTGCAGCATGACCATATAGACAAACGTATCCATCCCTTTTAACGCCTCCTGAACGATATCGGGGTCGGTAACGGATCCTTGGATATAGTCTATAGAAGTATCTTTAGGTGGGTTGGGATCAAGCACTCGGAAATTATGGTGGCTTTTCATGTACGGGAGCGTCATCGTTCCAACGTGCCCCGAACCACCTATGAGTAAAACGTTCATCGCTTAGTCTCCTGTTTTGTCAGTATCGCGTGACTTATTTGAATTAGGACTTATGCAAAAAGTAGTAATTTCGGTACCTTTAACCCCCTAAATCCCCCTTATCAGGGGGACTTTAAGGGGAGATGCGTAAATCCTATGTTTATATCATACTGTCAGCGTTAGTATCTGCTGCGATAGGCACAGGTTAGGGGAGTGTGGAGAAGTCCCATAGGAGTATCGTGCCATCTGTCCTCCCGCTGGCAAGCACTTTCCCATCCGGACTGAATGCCACGCTTGAGACACCACCCGTATGTCCTGTAAGCGTTTTGAGAAGTTCACCCGTGTGAGCATCCCACACACGGATTTCACCACTCCAAGTCCCGCTGCTGAGATGTCCGCCCCAATCATACCAGTCTCCACTGACGATAAGATTTCCATCCGGACTGAATGCCACGCTTGAGACCACATCTTTATGTCCTGTGAGGGTTTTGATGAGTTCACCTGTATTGGCATTCCACAAGCGGACTTCCTCGCCCGCGCTCGCCTTACCTTCATAACCCATCCAATGCCCGCTGCCACTGGCGATAGTGTTTCCGTCTGAGCTGAATACCACACTATTGACTACGGACGTATGACCTATGAGGGTTTTGATGAGTTCACCTGTGTTGGTATTCCATAGACGAATTTCTTGACCCACACACGTACCCGAATCCTCACGCCCTCCCAAATATACTAACTTCCCACTGCCGCTGGCGATTGTCTCTCCATCCGAACTAAAGGCGACAGTGTTGACGTTTTCGACATGCCCTGTGAGGGTTTTGATGAGTTCACCTGTGTTGGCATTCCATAAGCGGACAGTTCTGTCGTTACCCGCACTGGCGATTGTCTCTCCGTCCGAGTTGAAAACGACACTATTCACCGAATCCGCATGTGCCATTAGCGTTTTGAGGCGTTTACGTGTCCTGACATTCCATAAGCAGATCGTTCCGTCGTCACTTGCACTGGCGATAGTGTTTCCGTCCGGACTGAAAACGACGCTGTTAACAGATTCCGTATGTCCTATCAAAGTTTTAAGGAGTTGATTAGTGTGGGAATCCCATAGGTGGATGTTGTTCCCACCACAACTAACAATCGTGTTACCATCTGGACTGAAAGCCACACTTCCGATTGAACCTATATCTTTTCCTCTGAATTTATCTTCTGAACCTATATTTCTCGTAAGACTTTCAAGGAATTGGAAAGTATGAGCATTCTGTAGAAATATACCCATTTCACTTCCAATCGCGCATATCTTTCTGTCTGGACTAAAAGCTGCGCTGAACGCAGGAACTTGAACCTCTTCGATGTATTCACCGGTATTGACATCCCATAAGCAAGCACCGTCCTCGCCAGTACTGATGAGCGTATTTCCGTTTGGACTAAAAACCACGCTATTGACGGACTTCGTATGTCCTTCAAGATATTTGATGAATTCACCCGTGTGGGCATTCCATAGGCGGATGGTTCCATTACCACTGCCGCTGGCGATCACATTTCCGTCTGGACTAAAAACGACACTGTTGACATCGCGACCCTCAAAATCTTCAAAAGCCGTGCGTTTTTTGAGAGTTTTGAGGCGTTTACCAGTCTGAACATCCCACAAGCGGATATTGCTGTCCCATTCATCTCCACTACTGGCGAGCGTTTTTCCATCCGGACTGAAACATACGCTCAAAGTCGTATAGGCACCTCCAAATGATTTGAGCCGTTCGCCTGTTTCGGTATCCAATAATGTGATGCCTGGGCACATACCTTCCACACATGCACCGCCACTTGCGATTGCTTTACCATCTGGACTGAACGCTATACTACTGACCCACTCTTGTTTGGTTGGCAAAGTCTGCTTGCGTTTGCCTGTTTTAACATCCCACACCAAGATGTCCGCACTGGCATAGCCACTAACGATAGTACTTCCATCTGGACTGAATGCGACACCGCTGACAGGTCCCGTATTTTCCGTAAGGAGTGCCACTTCTTGATGGATTGTCACATCATAGATCCAAATGCCAGCACTTCCGGCTGCCGCTAAATGCATGCCATTCGGTGAATACGCTATTTGTGTTATACTGCCTTTCCCGAGGCGAGCTTTGGCACCCTCCGGTAAACGCCAGCGTGTACTGTCCTCGGCGAAACTGTTCAGTTGAGAGAGTATAAGGAAAAAGATGAGGGTCAAGAATATTGAAGAGACGGTTTTCTTCATGAGATAGATCTCCAATAGGCACATTTTCAGCGGCGAGGTTTCAAAGTGCGGTTACTTAGGCACCCAAATGATTATGCTTACGGAAATTGGATTTTAGCCTTGATACGCATACGCGCGGTGTTGGATTCGCAAATCGAAATTGTCTTCTGTGTCCCACGTCGGCATATCAGATGGGACCTCGTAAGCGAACTGCTCCGTATCCGACGAATATGGATTGGTGCGGCGCTCATGAAGCGCGCGTTGATACATTTTACACCGTTGTGTCAGGAACTCCGATTGCCACCACTTATACCGCTCGTTCCAGCGTGGGGTCCGTTGATCGAAATAGATAACCCGACGGAGTGTATCGCTCGTGTTGATTTTACTCCCATGCAAGACTTTAGTATGATGAAGCAGAATATCCCCCGGTTCTACCTCTGCTGGTACTGCATCTTTCCGCTCAAAATTGACTTCACCGCGGTCAATAACCTCCTGAGCCTCTTCAATTCCCCAGAGATGGCTTTTCGGAACGACCCAGACACAACCGTTATCAACGGTGGAATCATCAAGATATATGTCAACGTTGAAGATCGGATGATTTTCGCGGATTGCGTTGCCGTCCCGGTGCCACCGGACAGAAGAACCGTGTTTCGGAAGTTTAAAAACAAGGGATTCATAGCACGGTATAAAATCGGGTCCGATGATTCGGTGCAGCAGATCCCCAATGAACGGATGTGCGAGTAACCGCAGGGAGAAGTCGTTCGGATGGGAGTGCAGATAGGTCAGATAGTACGGTATCTTTTCAGGGCCACGGTTACACCATTCATCTGCCGGTCCGCCTGCCAAAATCTCGTCAATAAGCCGTTGACTTTCGCTTTGCGTAACAGCGAGTTCGTCTGGCTGGATCACCTGTTTTAAAATAAGGTAGCCGTTTTCGTTAAAAAATTGGATTTCGTTGTCAGTAATTTTTCGCATAAGTCCTTTTCCTATTTCTGCCTAAACCGTGTCAGGCACTTGGAATATCGCCCGTCGCAATCGCGGCATGCCACGCTGAAACAAATTCTTGGACAGATGGGTATCGCAACTGTTTGTCCGCATTCGTCGCCTTTTTCGCGACGTGCCATGTAGCGTTATTCCCCTTCCAGTCATCTCGTGAATCGCTGTTATTGGCAAGTAACACAAATGCTGTCCGCCCCAACATAAAGACGTTTGTTCTTTCGTCGATTCGCTCGCCTTTCTGAAATTCTTCCGGTGCCATGAAGCGACTTGAGCCATATAACCGTCCTCGGTCATTTATAAAAGGTCCCGGGTGGTAGAAGTCGAAATCGAACAGATGAACCTGTTTCTTCTCAAAGTTATAAATAATACTGCCGTCGTAAAAATCTTCAGCGATGAAGCCTCTTTTTTCAATGAGAATGTGGACATCATAGATGACGTTGAGCGCGGCGATGATTTCAGCCGCTGGTAACGCACAAAACCTGTCCCGCGGGTGGATTTCATCGGCACTGAGTTCCCTTTCCGGACGCAGCCCCTCGCCATCTATCCAGTCGTAGACCAGTGTGAATCCATTGGGTGTGGTGAAAGCGTTGTGCAGTTGAGGAACTGCTTCGTGCTGGACAGCGGCATGAAAACGAACGGCTTGCTTGAGCCACGTGACATTTTGTGGCGTGTTACCGTGTTTGACGAACCAAC
>PYJC01000145.1 GCA_003635255.1 Candidatus Poribacteria bacterium
GACGATGACTTCGTTCTTCATTGATGTATCGAGATGGGGTAATTTCTCACGCTTGGTAGCATCAAGTCCGGTGATACACGCGGCGGTGCTAAGCGTTAAGGCAGCGGCGGCACCGCAAGAGACATAAGCGGCTTCATTGTGGGTGAGTTTTGCGATTTCTTCACCGACCCGTTTTTGGAGTTCGATGATGTCTACGAAGTGCTTGGAAGCATCAACCATTGCCGTGACGACCTCAGTTGGCATAATGGAGCCGCCGAGTCGTGTAAGCGTTGCGTTGCCGTTAATCACTGTGCGGATGCCTAAGCGTTTGTAGATGTTCATATTTTAGAAGTTATTAGTTGTTAGTTAGAAGTTATAAGTCTGGTTTCTGATGTTTGACTATCTCTTTGTAACCGTCGTTTCTCAATTGAAGTACCGACGGTTACGAAAAGATATTGGAGAATCGGAACCCTCTTAACTAAAAACTTATAACTTATAACTCTAAACTATTTATCCCACTTCTTCACCGTCTAATTTACCGACGTGGAGATCGATTTCATCGCGTGTCTCGATTTTTTCTACTTTGCCATCAGCCATGTGGAAGATGCGGTCGGAGACATCTAACATTTTATGGTCGTGTGTCGCTGTGATGATGGTTACACCGCTTTCATCGTTGAGGCGACGGAGTAGGTCGATGATTTCCAACCCGGTTTTGGTGTCGAGGTTTCCAGTCGGTTCGTCGGCAAGGACGATCGCTGGATCGTTGGCGAGTGAGCGTGCGATTGCGACGCGCTGCTGCTGTCCACCGGAGAGTTCTAACGGTTTGTGCTGCACGCGGTCACCCAATCCAACGAGCGCGAGAAGATCAACGCCTTTTTCTCTGCTCTCGTCGGCACTCATACCCGCGAAAATCATCGGGAGTGAGACGTTTTCGAGTGCCGTCATAACCGGGATGAGGTTGAACGACTGGAAGATATAACCGATTTTCCGGCAGCGGAGCCATGCGAGTTCGTAGGCATCGAGTTGTGCGATGTCCACTTCGTCGATATAGACTCTGCCTTCAGTGGGTTTGTCGAGTCCACCAATCATATTGAAGAGCGTCGATTTTCCGGAGCCGGAGGGTCCCATGATTGAGATGTATTCACCGCGCTGGATTTGGAAATTAACACCACGGAGTGCGTCAACGGTCTGTGTGCCCATCTCGTAGCGTTTGATGAGGTTTCGGACGCGGACTGTGTTCTCTTTGGGAATAAGACGCTCGAAGCGTTCTGGTGTTTCGGCGAAAGCTGCGCCAACATCACCTATTTGTTCGTTCATTTTTCTCTCCTATTTTTACCTAAATTTCCAATTCAAGGGTCTACTTACCGTCTCAATAGGGATCCAAAAAATCCCGGTTTAGCAGGTTCAGGTTCTAACTCCGGCGTTGCTGATGTGTTCTGTTGTGGGATCGCAAACCCGATGAAGTTCCGTTTGCCGAGCTGCTGCATAAACGTAAAGAGCGATGTTTCTGCCTCTTTCCGGGTCAACTGGTACTGGTTCTGAACGCTCTTAATAATCTGCGAAATCGTATGCTTACCATCGCACATCTGCCACACATAGGTTCCGATAGAATCCAAGACAATCACTCGCTTGTTCGGGAGCATAAAGAGTTTGCTTGTGAGCCGTACCCAGAGTTTATCTTTTTGGGGGACGACGAGTGAGGCTTCGCCTTTGTCGTCTATCTCCCAAGTAATCAACTGGTTCCGTACAGGAAACGACTTCATGACCTGTGTTCTATCCACGTCGGGACGTTTCTTGAGTTTGAGGGTATAAAGGATTCTATTTAGCATTTTTTAAATATTGGGTTTCTGCTCCGATTTTTCCGCCCCTTCCCAGTAACGGGTGGGGACCCCTGTCAAAATCGGGTTTCTGATGCGGACAAACCCGTTTGTTACGATTAATACAAGGGGTCAGCCAATTTTTATAGGCAACCCTTAGTGGCATTCAATGCTTTCAGCGACCTTTTGGACAATCGGCTGCGCATTGTTGCTTCCGATGGATTGGATGACATAGATACGGTTGGAGTGATTGCATCGCCAGAGATGAAACGCGAGGGCTGTCCGTTTGGAAAGCTTATCGAGCATCAACACCGGACTGAACGGTATACCGTCGTAAAGTCGTGTCTGTTCTCCAATAAGTGTCAGACGTTCATCTTCTGATTCTGTTTGAGAGGTCACCTCAAATCCGTAGCCGCGAATCGCTTTTGCGTATTTGGCTCGAAACCATGCCTCCAATGGGTTCGGTGCGTCTTTATAGTCGTTTAACATTACCTCTGCCGGTCCGTAGCGTTCAACGCTCAGTCGTCCTATGTCCGCTGGTGAAAAATCTGTATTTCTACCGGAACCGTTCGTCTTCCGTAAGCGGTCACCTACCTGTTTAGCGAGTCGGACAACACTTTGAAAACGCATAGGCTTTGCGACAAACGCAAATAGTAGATAGCCACTGAGCAGCTTCTGACGTTCCAATTTGTATTCTCTCGGTACGCCTAACTTGAGTCCGTAAGCACTCCACAATGTCTGGGGTGCATCACCGCGGTCTACAATTGATTGAAAAACTCGGAGTACCGTGGGTCGCCAGTTCTCTTTGAGCCGTCCCATCACCTGTACGATCGTAATCCGTTTTCCGGCGTGGAAGATCAAGCCGTTGGCACGGATGTCGCCCTTCCAACTAAAACCGAGAACGTTACGCCCCTCAAAAAACCCATCTTCTTTGATGAGGTTAACGTTCCGGCGGAAAGAGAGTTCGGTACCTCTTCTTTTGTAAGTCTTGCGGATCAACTTAAAGTATTCGTCAAGTGTTGCATGGAGATCCGGCTTTTTGCGTCGGGTATGTGCCCACTTGAGTTCAAGGCGAGGCATATCGCCGTCATCAAGCCGGAGGTACCCTGTTTTCTGATCCCCGCTGAGTCCGCTGAGTTCCCACGTAGTGGGTATTTCAAGTTGTATGCCTGCCCAGCCAAAAAGTGTCCAGTCCATGTTTATATAGTCATCAGTTGTCAGTTGTCAGTTTGCCTCGCAGTGAGAGTTAAAGAGATTTCTGACGAGAGGCATGCCTCTTTCTGAAAACCGATAACTGAAAGGATTTTTGAAAAAAATCCGTACTGACAACTATTAAAACGGTTTGACGATAACGGCTTTAGAGACAAGGGCGATAGCGACAGTCCCCATGCCGATAAGACCGACACCGCACGCGAACCCTGCTGCGAGTACCGGATTGAACATATACCAACGCTTCATACCGAATCGCTTGATCATGTAGAATCGCCCGATAATCGCGCCGAGTAGCCGGGCAATCATACTGCCTGGATCGGCACCGATACCACCGATAATACCGTAGAACCACATTGAGGGCAGTTTAAAGACCCACAACATGCCATAGATTGCGAGACTTGAGGTGAATCCCGCGGAAACATAATCCCCGCGAATTGCTTGAAGCATTTGGCTATTCCCATCCCGCAGTGACGTTTTCCAGAGACATTCGTTGGTGGCGTTAATGGGCCACATCATCTGTGCAAACGGGTACTGCGCGCTCGGAATAGGTGCTATCTTCCAGATGAAGTGCATCACCACAATCCCACTGACGATCAGGATCGGCATAATCAGTAGTGTGCCAGCAAGGTTTGAAGTGAAGGTAGTGCCTGTCAACTCAAGTACTCGCCAACTTTGTGTACCGCGTCCGTAATCTTCATCTGGTAGCGGTGCGAACCAGATGTCTATCTCCTCGTATCGGCTCAAAACAAAGGTAATTTCATGTAGATACGGTATATCAAAGAGGTCGCGCCCCAACACCCCGAAGGTCCGTGCGGTAATATATGAGTTGAGCGGTGTATACAAGAATGCAAAGCCTAACAGGAAACTCAGTGGGAAATTCGGGACCATCCAGTGGATGAGCCAAACAAATCCACCCATACCGACGAACCACAACAGTCCCATCAACCATATCGGGAAATCACCACGGTTTGGCGGAGTCGCGATGGAGCCGCGTTCGCCAGCGGTCTTTTTGGATTTCCGTAGTTTGAAGAGCATCGGAATCGAAGCCGCCATGCCAACGAGTGCGAGGCTAAAGGATTTGCCCATGCCGTAACTCATCCAGAAATCCAGTCCGTTAAACAGACCGACAGCTCGGACATCCAGCCCGGGTTTCCATTGATGGAGTATCTCAAATCGGTACAGAATTTGCGGGTTCAAGATGAATTGCGATGCCATTGCGGTCAGGAACTCTGTCATGACAATCGGGAACGGCAGCACGAATCCAAAGAGCATTTGTCCGAAGTCAGTTCGGAAAGCGAAAACGCCGGTTGGTGCGAACCCTTCAATACTTTGCGTGAAATCTATCCACGGGATCTTCAGAATCTGAATCGGTTGGCTCATCATGACCCCAGTGAGCGAAGGTACACCGATGTAGAGGAATCCCCAAATGAGTCCTGCCATCGAACCGATAGAAAAGACCCGCCATCGCCATGTCTCTTCTTTGCCGGTTGTTTCAGCCAAGGCAGTTGCGCCCTGTGCGGTAATAGGTGCCATCGGATATGGGAGCCGTTCGAGGTCCGCCGTGAGCCGGAACAAAATATACTGTGCGCTAACAGATCGCAACGTTCCAAGGAGTTTTCCCGCAAGGTAGATGGCAATCGGTAGCATCCAGTCTGGGTGCAGTAGCGTCCGCGTCAGCACGCCGACGGAATCACCCGCTGGCACAATCCACGCTGGAATTTTGTCAGCGATTTCGTAGGAAGCTGCCTGCGGGGTATTGATGAAATATGCGTACCAGATAAAACTTCGGTACTGCATCCCACTCCCGACAGCTGCGCCGGTTAACCCGAGGAGCATATAGAGTTCTTGTCGCCGAGCGGTTGTAAAAGAACGCCGAGCGAGTTCGGTGAATAGAATGACAGCAACCCAAGGTGCTGCACCAGCACCGGATTCGCCGGATACATAACTAAGATAGATGGAACCTGGCATCATTAGCAAGCCAACGAAAAGTGCTCCGATGAACACTTTAACCGTTAACCCCGACTCAAAGGTACGGATACCGCCTTCAATGTCGTATCGCTGTGCCCAAGCTTGCCATTCATCTGCTTGTGTTACTCTTTCTCTCGCCAAATTAAATGTTCTCCTTTTATTAGTTATCGGCTATCAGTTATCAGTAGGTGACGTTTCTATCAGACAGTCGATACCTGATAGTTAATAACTAATTTTTACTCGTCGCCTGACCCTTCTGACCCTTCGGTTCCTTCGGTGCTGTCGGTGTCTCGTAGCTCTTCCCAGAAATGCGCTGTGAAGATGCCAATTGTCAGCACAAGAGCCGAGAACATTTGCCATTGCCAACGTCCTTCAAGGGCGATAACACTGAACAACCATAAGAAGGTGCCAATGATGATGATCGTACTTGCTACTTTTTCCATTTTTTCAACTATTATGGTCCTCTGAACATCGTTCCACTCCATTTCACGATGGTTTCTGGTTAATTCTATGCTGGGTTTAAGAACTCTTATATGTTCCTAATTTTCGTTTGGACTTCACCGAAAACCTGCCCGAAACGTAGTGGAGGGCAGCCCAGATTTAAAAAATTTTAGTCCGCTGGTGTGGGTACCGGATCCATCTGTGCTATTTCTTCCTCCGATCCATCTGTGCCCTCGGTTCTGCCGCGTTCATGAAATTCGGATCGGACCTCAACACTGAACGTCCGCCAAATCAGAAGCTGCTTCCGTAGCAGATTCAGGAAGCGTCGGTTAACGCGTTTCCAAGAGGCGATCTCACCACTTTCGCGATGTACATCCAAAGTGATTTTGTAGAGATCCTCCTCTTCACCCCCGACAGGAGATGTAACGAATTGAATTGACTGGCTCACACCCAGATCGTAGGGTGCCAACCATACCATCATGCCGATTTGATATGAATCTTCTCCTGCTTCACTGAACGCAACTTGGTCAGTATAGAAGTCGCTTGCGGATTCATCAGCGTGCGCCTCGAAGTAGTCGCGCATAAAGACGTTCAAGCCGAGAGCTTCCTCTTCCAGCACGGTGAAGGGTAGATTGAAGTGCCAAACGTCGCCTTCAGGTTCTGGGAGTTTCCACTTACGTTCGATATCGGGGACAGCCATCCGTGAGGCTTTGATTGCCGGATACAAGGTGCTTAGAAGTACCACAATCATGACGATAATCGTTGCGACAACAGTTGACATTGAGGAATAGTTGAGCGTCAACCCAGCAAGCCATCCGAAATGCACAAGGGTTGTCGCGATGGCTTGCCCCATGAGATAACCGAGCACTGCCCCGACAATGGCATATACGCACGCCTCTGCGAGAAAGAGGAAAGCGATATGGACGGGGGCGAGACCGACAGAACTGTAAATACCGATCTCTCGGACCCGTTCATAGACTGCCCCAAGCATGGTATTGAGTACGATAAGTGCGGCAATCAAGATCGGTACGAAGAGGTTGCCCATTCCACTGAAACTTGTCATCCCGATACTGCTATAGAGGTAGGTATCTTTATCACGTCCGACGAAGAAGTCGAGTGCGATACGGTTCATGAGCGGTGCCATGATGAGATCCAACTTATCAATGGCTCCGAGCAGTTTTGGATCATCTTCTCGGGGTTCCATGTTAACAGCGACACTACGGAGTGTACCCCCTTGGTTCATAACGACCTCATACGGTAGAATAGCGATGCTGTCCGGTGTGAGGTGGAGATATTTCTGCAATTCACCCTCGAGCGTCTCATCACCTGTGGCACCTCGACTGCGTTGCTGCTGCATCAACTGATAATCGACGGGTGTAAGTTCTTCACCATCGTTATCCGTGAGGTCTTTGAACCCGATGCCGAGGACACCGACGACAGTAAAGTCAGCACCGTAGACGGAAACGGTAGCCTTGCCCATATCGCTTTCAGTGATCTTCAACAGCTCTGCCATCCCTTTAGGTAACACAATGGCATAGGGCCACTCTGTGGGCCATTCGGCGGCATCTGCTGGGTTGAACCATTTTCCGTATTGCAGGTATCTGTTAATACCACTAACACCGGGTTCTGATTCGTTCATACCCACGAGCATGTTTGCAGCGAAGGTCAACGCTTCACCTGTGAGTTGATGCGTCGGAGGCGATGGGTCCGCTGGATTTGGCGTACGTGTAAGTTGGACAAACGACTGATCCCCAGTCCCTGAAGACTGATACCACGCACGGGGTGCGACGATATTCCGGACGGTCACAATAGATTCTTCGTCTACCTGTTCGATGAAACCGTCCTGCTCTAAAGCGGCGACTGCTGCTGGAACATCAATCGGCTGTTGTCCCTGTTTGACAAGGAGGTCGTTTTTACGTTGCAGGAGCCGTTCCAAGGCAGTCAGTGTAATCTGCGTCTTCTGCATGTCGTTTAGCACTGAAGTCAGTACCGGTTCCTCAAGTGGACGCCAGTATTGGTCGCGGATAAGGAGTCCCGTATAGCGTGGTGTTACCTGTGGGAGGCTCGTTCTATTCGGATGCATAAACGTCCGCACGGAGGTAAACGAGATAACGGTGAAAGTGAGGATTACCAACGTGCTACAGGTTAGGATCGTCCGCCCTTTTCGTTTCCGCATGTTGGAAATCCCTAAGCTAAACGCTGCAGCACTTGCACTTAACCTACCGACATCTGCCTTGTAAACCTTGCTGCCCTCCTGCCGAATTTTTTCGAGCTGCTCCTCAAATTTTCGGACAATAATACTGATGACAATCACTGTCAATGCAAGTACAACAAATGCAATCAAGATAATTACGGGTGTTGTTGTGATCTGGAAGGCAGGGTGAACTTGGCTTAGGAAGAAGAATACGAGTAAGAAGATTCCGAACGAACCGAGAATTTGTTTGTGGATGTTTGGGAAACCGAAGATGAGTCGTTCCATAAAGTAGGCAAACGGCATCAGCAATGCGAGATAGAACATTACACCGTTGACGACATCGTTCCCGGTCTGTTTAACATCTGGGTATGCGCGGGATTCATAGCCCCATGCGGCGCGTGCAAGTTTCAGTGCCTGTTGGTAGTCATTTTGGAGAAGTTCAGACTCTGCGCGTGCAAGGTATTCATTCGCAAATTGATGTAGTTTATCGAGCCTGTCGCTGGAGATACCGAACCGTTTATAGAGCCGTGATCGGTTCTCGTCAAGCCACCACATATCTCGAACGACGACGTAGGGTGTAAGACGTATCTGCCCATTTTCACGGACAACAAATCCTTCACCGGTGTAGAGCGTCGGATTTTTCATACCGCTCTTCGTCGCTTTAATGAGCAGGAGCCGTTTGCCGATCTGTCCGTAAGCCATCCCAACTTTGATGCGGGTATTGGGTTCACTATAAACGAGGGCGATCGGTTCCGCTGCGGAGACACCTTCCTGTTGCCACGGTTTAGACATTCCATACTTCTCCGGCGCGCTATCAGTGAGCGCGTCGTAAACCTCAAGTTCCCGCAAGGTTCGTAGATACCGTTGGTCAACCAAATCGTAGATAGTCGTAGAGACACACGGGAATGTGACGACACGGCATCCGCGTCTACGGGTATTAATAGGCACTTTATTTGGGAGGAGTTTCGCGCCGTAGTTCCCTAAATCTGGCGCGTAGACGATGTCCCCTGAATCTTTGTCAAGAATGTACGCTTCAACCTCTTGGGCACCACCGAGGCGGCGTGTGGCTCTACCTTCCATGGCTAACCCGGCAACCTCAAAGTTACCTTTGTTATCACCCATAACGAATAGATCGCCGCGCACGCCCATCATGGATTTGTGCTTTCTGCGGAGCGTCAAGATCGGATAAGGTACGGGTTTATTGGGGAGTGCGGACTCACGTGCATCGAATTCAACAACATCGCCGAAGAGGTTGCAGTAGAAATTCCCGACACGTGCTGCGGTGGGCATTTCTTCGTCCCGGAGTGCTTGGATGAGTAGCGATGCCAATGTCTGTGCCTGCTGATGGAGATTACCGCCTTCCCGTAAATCGACGCGTTCAATCGTATCGAGTGGCGTGTCTGTTAAAACGCGAGCGTCTTCAATCGTTGCAAAAGCGATGCCGGTTTTGCCAACAAGCGTTGCGACTTCGCTATCAAAGGCGATTTTACCCGGGATGTAGGTTTTCCAAGTCTTTCCACC
Source organism: Candidatus Poribacteria bacterium (assembly GCA_003635255.1). Lineage (GTDB taxonomy): Bacteria > Poribacteria > WGA-4E > WGA-4E > WGA-3G > WGA-3G. The sequence goes on from PYJC01000145.1 coordinate 9,133, forward strand.
ACTTGCGGATATGGCGTTAACGAAGTTCGACTGCCCGCCGAGTCCTGCGATTGAAATGAGGGTTTTGATGTCCTCAATTTCATCCTCGGAAAAGGTGTCAGGGTCTTCGTGCCGGAGTCGGAGCATTGCGTCGAGTTGTTCACGTGTACGGATGCTGTTCTTCCGATTTTTCTTTGCGGTGCGTACGTCGTTTCGGATGAACCGCTCAACCTCTTTTCGGATATAGTCCATATCCTTGAGCATATCCTCGGAGGGTTCGCCTTGATTGCGCCACTGCTCAAACTGCATCTTCATGAGTCGGCTCACACCACTGAGTCCTGTGAGTTTGTTGAAGTGTGAGCTGAGTAGCGTTTCAAGGGTTTTTCCTTCAAGTGCGGTTTTGTCGGAAATCCCGTTTGCGACTGTCCATTGGCGTGCCATAACGGCTTGTCGAATTTGGTCATCCGTCCACTGCCAAAGTTTGCGTACGCGAACGCCAAAGTCGGCATCCTGAGCGTAGGTAGCGAGTTTATTACCAATACTTGCAAACTCACGACGCAGTACAAATTCGGGTTGTTGGTCGTAGAACCACCCTTTGTTGAACACACCGAACTGATCCGATTGAGACGAGAGATCGATACTAATATAGAGTGAAGTATAGTAGCGGTTGAATAGGTCTTGAAGCGCGATCGCTGCCTCAATCTGCCCGAGTTTCCGATTATATTCGCTGGTATCAATACGCAACATTTTCTCAATACGACTCTGGATGTTTCGGAAACGTGCGTTGCGGAGGGTAAGCATGTTATCGCGTAGAAGCGTCTTTGTTTCTTCATCAAAATCTGCATATAATGTCGGCAGCCGCTCAATGAGATTTTCGAGTGCTACGATGTCTGTATCTGCTCGCTTCTTGACAGTCGTCAACAATTCTGTTTCGTTGATATAAGATGCGATACGCGAACGGAGTTTCAGTGCCTGTTTCACTTCATCGTCTGATAGGTAGTTTTCCAAAATGAGGCGTTCTTCAGCCAAATATTCGCGTCCTAATGTTCCGGCAGTTGCGATCAAGTTCTGGATACGTGTTCGTTCTAATCTCGCATTCCGAAGGGCAATTTCAAAAATACTCTGTTTGTCTTTGAGCAGGTCAGCTATCAGTATACCTGTATCAACAGTATCCTCAGTTTCATTTAAGCGTTGTCGGAGTTGGGTATCAATAGTGTTGAGTTGTTCCACACCGGCTTTCGATAGGAATTTCCCGCCGTACAGCAGATCCGTGGCACCTTGCCACAGTGGCACTTCCTTGAGTTTCCGGATACTTGTCTTAATTTCATCCTCAACGGGTTGGCTATCACGGATTTGTGAAAGCACTTTTTTCAGGAGTTGAGTTTCGCGTTGGATTGCGACTTCTTGGGACTCAGTGGCATCTCGCAAAACGCTGCGTGCCGCTTTCGCTTTATTGAGTGAATGTAGATCAAGGTGGCGGTCAAGTATTTTTTCAGGGGTCCACATCAATGCGAACTTACGTTTGTCGCTCATCTCCCAGTCTGCGAGGACTTTGTTAAGCAGTTCAATGTCAGGCACAAGTTCTTCAGGTAGGTCTTGCGGGACAGGTATATACCAGTCAGAACCCTCTTGTGCGGGATTCAGATATGCGTCATTTGGGTGTCTGGCATATTCGTCAACGGTCCCTGTTTCTACGGCGCGCATGAGTTTATCCACCGCCCATACATCGAGACGCGCTATTGGCAGGGCAAGCGTTACAATCAAGTCGTGCTGCGCTTTCCGACTTGTGTCGAGTGCTACGGTGCGTACTTCCGCTAACCTTCCAACGATGTCGCGGAGAAAGTGTGTCGTTTGTAGAGCCTCTTTCTTTGAGCGGGCAAGATTTGCCAACAATCGACTCTTTTCTTCGCCAGTAAATCCTTGCTTTTCTCGCTTTCGGTTTCTATCCGCCTGCTTCTTCTGACGTTCTGAGAAGTCCCGCTGCTGATTTGTAAGATTGTCGATTTCGGACCGGGTCTTCGCCAAGCCATCAAGGGTTGTGTCGAGGGATTCCAAATCTGCTTTTACGTTGTGTACACCGTGGTAGAAACCGGCGGGGAGATCAACGAGAACGTTTCGGTCAATAGAGAATAGAAGCCTTCTGCCTAATTCTTCAAATTCGATGATATCTGTGGAGAGCCCGCGGCGGAGTCCATGCATTGTAGGCGTACCGGGTGAATCCGTATCAGCCCCGACAATATCCTGTCCAATGCCTTCCATAAAGGCGCGCATACCCGAAAGCCCTTGGAAATGACCGTCAACGGCGACAAAGAGGACAGAATACCCCGGACGATATTGGGGTTGGCTAAAGAGTCGTGCGAGTTCCATAAGGGTTGCGATACCGCAAGTCGGATCTGCGCCGGGTGCCATTGCGGGTACAACAGACATAGAATCGTAGTAAGCCGTAAGGACGATGAGTTCATCGCGGAGCGTCGGATCTCCACCTTCCAAAAATCCGCGTATATTCTGTCCAACGCGGCGTTCCCAGGTCATCTTACCTCTGACACGGACATTGACTTGATTGCCTTGTGCGTGTTGTTGTGTAAGCAAATTCGTGAGCACATTGGCATCTTCCTTGGAGATCCAAAATCGTGGTATATTGGCGGGGACAGTGCCAAACTTGTTTTCTGCTTCGCCCCGAATGGTTGTTTCGGGTTGGATGAAGATAACAGCGGTGCCGCCGAGCATTGCGGCATTGATGTAGCGGGTACTGGAGTTAAAGTCAAGGAGGATGATCGCACCTTTTGGGATAAAGATATTTGATTCACTGGCAGCGACGAATTCGCCCGACTCATCAATTTGCCCGTCGTTGTTATTATCAATACCATCTGTTGCATCGCCGGGGATTTCATCTGTCCAACCATCGGCATCATTGTCAATACCGTCCGTTGCCCATCCGCGAATTTCAGAGAGCAGCGGGATTTCGCCATATTCATCAATAGTGCCATCCTCATCGTTATCAATGCCATCGGACGCTTTTTGCAAGTGTTCATTAAGTATGTCGTCGGTGATGCTGGCTTCAGTGATACGATAGCGTCGAGCGAGTCTTGCGAGGGTATCACCATCTTGGAGTTCATACCAAAATCCACCGATGTTGGTGCCGTTAAAGTCGGCAAGTTCGCCATCATCCCCATAAAGGAGTGGACCGGACAAGCCGCCTGTTGGAATGAAAACTGTGCTCCCTTGGACGACGGGGGTCGCCAAAAATTTGTTCCGCGCATCGGCAAGAATAGTTGCTTCAGGGACTTGATAGCTTGACGCGATGCTTTCAAGTGTTTCATCTGCTAAAACGGTATGTTTAATGCCATCTGCTAACAGGGAGGTACGTACGAGGTTGGGCCAGAGTGGTGTGAGTTTAAAGGTATGAAGCACAGTGGCTTCAGGGGAGATCACTTCAATAACACTATCGCCGTGGTCAATTGGCACAGTGACTGGGAATTCGCGACTCTCCACATTTTGCAAGCCAATCTCAACGAATCGATCAAAAATGTACTTACTACCACTTGCGGCTTGGGGGTAGCCCGTTACGCGACTCTCAAGGCTGGACAACCGCGCAATATCCTTCCGGATGTTCCCGATAGAGAGGTCATCCCGGATCTGAATCGCCGCAGTTTTCATGCCAGTGCTGGAAACCGTTTGTGCATGGATCGTATGGCAGAATGCTATGACAAGCGATACAGAGAAGAAAAATGTTAATACATTTATTAGAGCAGTGAAGCGTCGTGAGCAATATTTATGATTACTACGAATTCTCATATTTTTAAAGTCTCCCACCTTTTCTTGTTCCTCACATTTCCCACAGGGTGCATTTAGAGGTTTGTCGAGGATGTCTACAAAGACATATTGAGCGAAACATATACGTCACCAATTTTCACTATGGCATATGGCTTGTTAATCCCTTTGTTTTTCTTGACTTCTCTAAATATCTATTTTTTGGAACTCTTTCTAATCTTGGCAATAATTAGTTATATTTTATACCATTATTGCAATTTTTGTCAAATTAAAATTTGCATTTACGGGTTTTTTGAGTTAAAATATAATTCACGCCTTCGTCTCTCCACTGAAGCAGAATATTCTTAAAACTGCACCACATTACAATTATGGAAACGATGCCGAAATTATTAAGAACTCAGCGGCAGTTTAAGGATGCCTGCCTGTCTGAGCAAAGGAGTTAAACGTGAACAAAGAATCCGAAAAGGCAAACGCGGCCAAAGTTGTCTCGCGTATAAAAATGCGTCGTCGTGAATTGAAGTTGACGCAAACTGAGCTCGCAAAGGAAGCGAATCTAACACCCGCAGCAATTTCACAATTTGAATCAGGCACTCGAAAGCCCTCGTTTAAAACACTTTCCAGCCTCTCTGACGCTTTAAGAGTCACTACTGACTACCTACTCGGAAAAGCCGAGAAAAACTACAATGACCTCTTAGCCGACCCGAAAGTCAATGCGATGTTCAAAGGAATGATGAAATTTACGGAGAAAGACAAAGAAACGCTCTATGAGTTCTATGAATTCCTCAAAACGAAAGCGGAGGCACAAGCGGCTACGACAGAAGAAACGTGCTGAGATACGGCGTAGCAGACTTCGCACTGAACGAGATTCAGTCAGTGTGCAAGGCTGCAACTTCGTATAGATCAACCTCCATTATCTTTGCTTAGATCTGTATATTCCTTGATGCATTGTATTTTCTATGTTGCTTCAAGAGACTTTGGCGAGACAGACGCAGTTTTAAGACCGCATCAGGTATGTACAGTTCTAAGCATTGACCAAAACTACCTTACCAAAATTCTGACGATTTTCCAACAACAAATGTGCCTCACCAGCACGGTGAAACGGCAAAGTCCGATCTATAATAGGTGCTAATTTTCCCTGCGCGGCGAGATGGACAAGCGTTCGTAATTCTCTCACTGTGCCGAGGGCGGAACCCATTATGGTCAATTGTTTCTGATACAATTTTCGGATATTAAGGGTTCCGATGTTGCCGGTCGTAACACCACATGAGACGAGCCTTCCATTTTTAGCGAGACTTGCAATACTCTGTTCCCATGTCGCGGCACCGACATGCTCAAGTACAACGTCCACGCCTCGCCCATCGGTTATATCAAGCACGGCTTCCGAGAAATCTACGTCTTTGTAGTTAATCGTGGCATCTGCCCCCATTTCGCGTGCGCGTACGAGTTTTTCATCACTGCTGGCTGTAGCCAAGACTCTGGCACCGGTTAATTTTGCGATTTGCAGCCCCGCACTTCCGACCCCACCGCCTACGCCAAGAATTAAGATGTCCTCGCCAGGGCGAAGCATGGCACGTGACATTAGCATGTGCCATGCTGTGAGATACGCAATTGGTATCGCAGCGGCATTGACAAACGACAAGGTATCTGGCAGTTGAATCGCGTTTTGGACGGGTGCTTTCACATATTCTGCGTATCCACCGTTGGTTTGAAAACCGATGAGTTCTTGCGTATCACATAAGTTTTCGGCACCGCTATGACAATCGCTACAGACACCGCACGGAATACACGGTGCGAGGACAACCCGATCCCCAACTATAGTTCCACTGACCGTTTCACCAATCTCAGCAATTGTCCCAGCGATGTCGGATCCGAGTATATGTGGGGTGTCCTCTCGACTGAGTTTCTCTGCTATCTCTGGTCGGTTCCGGCGTGCGTGAAGATCCAGATAGTTTACGGCACAGGCTTCAACTTTGACGAGTATCTCGTTAGCATCAAGCGTCGGCTTCGGTACATCAGTGTACTGAAGCACTTCCGTGCTACCCTGTTCTGAGAAAACGACTGCTTTCATATTGGTTGTCAGTTATCAGTTGTCAGTCATCAGTTGACGGAACTTAACCGTAAGCACCGTGATTAAGGAAGCCGAGTAAGCGACGTAAACGGGGGCTTGCGTCTCTGTAGACGGAATCCGGCATATTGTAGTTCATAAACGGGTAGTATTTATGTCCGACAAGTCGGCGTGCGTAGGTTATCTGTGTAATGTATCGGGTGCGTTGGCTCTGGTTGGGACCGCCGCGATGCCATACCTGATTGTTGAACATAATAACGCTGCCCGCTTTTCCGAGGTTATACTGGACTTTATCCTCCCATTCCGTTCCTGCTATCGGGTTCGGCGGCGATGCACCGAAAAGATGTGAACCCGGTACGACCTCCGTGCCGCCGTGTTCAATCTCGGTGACATCGGTGAGGTAGTAATTTGCGGTAAAGAGTAATACCGGTAGCCGCACGTTTTTTGGTGGCTCACCGTCGGTTACGATATAGTGCAGTGCGTCGTCCTGATGCCAAGACGTAATCCCGCCGCCGGGGAACGTCTGGAACGAATTGTTGTGGATGACGTGGCAGTTTTCCGCGACAAGTGCTTCCGCGAAAGAGACAATCGGTTCGAGATCAAACAGTCGGCGATTGGCTTCGCTATGTTCAAACATCCGATGGCTCAAGTGCATGCGTCCTTCGGGACTTCCACCGTTTAAGTTATTCGGATCGTTTTTGAGTGCCCACTCTAAATCTTGCCGCAGTTGTGCGCAGTGATCAGGGGTCAAGACATCTTGCAGAAACAGGCAACCTCGCTGATGGAAGGTCTCCACCCATTCTTGGATTTGTTCATCACTGACAACCTGATCCGCTAAATAGGTTGTTTGTGCCATTGTGCTACCCTCCTCCGTTTTTTGCGCGCGTAAACAGTTTCGTCGGTTGTGGGCGCGATTTTCATCGCGCCTTTTGTGAAGCGTGTGAGTTCAGTGCCACTACGATATTATTTCTATCCACCCATTGCAGCGGCGACGATGATACCGAGTGAAACGAGGACACCCGCAACCGCTACGCCTGCAGCAACATTGTTCTCTTCAGCGATCTGACGGTTTAGGTCGTAAGGGGTCGCGACATCAAAGACTTTATAACCTACCATCAGCACTATTAAACCGACGATACTAAAAACAACGCCTTCAATAATAAAACCGCCAAGGACTTTGAAATCTACCATTGGACCATCCGATGCGGCTGCGTCGGCTTGCGCATTTGCATTATGTGTGAACATAACAAGGGCAACAATTGCCACAGTAACCAGAACGAACGTAGTGAAAACAATCTTTTTAGCCATTACTATAGCCTCCTTATTTTAGCAGGACTTACGCACTTTTCCATGATAACGGACGTATGATGCCCTGCAGGCGGGGTTTTAAACCCCGCCTGCAGTCGGGGCTGCGTAAGTCCTATTTAGGTAGACCTATGAAAGACCTACCTCCGCGTATACTTGCTTTTATTACCACTGCCGCTATGTCAAAAGTTCAAATTGCACATCCGCGGTGGGGTGCAAATACTTTACCAATATAGCATCCTTATCTTCAATATAGAGCCATCCAGATTCAACATCGTCAAGTGTTTGGGTAGCGGGAATCTCAGTTTCGGCATATTTATTTTCTCCATCAGCCGGTTCAACATCGTTTGCAGGTTCCTCCGCATCGGGGGTCGGTGTGTCATCTGCGGGTGATGCGAACGGGTACCGAACCCGAAGGCCTTGTGGGGCACGTCCGTAACCAACGATAAGGGTATAACTTGCTTCATTTTCGGCATAACTGAGTTTCCAGTTCACTTGCCCCGCACCGGTCACGGCGAGCGCGTCTATTTTTGCTCCGGAGCTTAGGTGGACATCACCGACGATAGTGGTTTTAATGCCTGGGTCAAGTCCTCGGAGTGTGTAGACATTCACTATAATATCTTCAGGATTCAGATGCGGTCCCTTGCCTTCGGTGCAAAAACCGTAGAAACCGTCAGGATAGGTTCCCTTGAGTTCACCATCTTCCCACTGCTGATACATCGCACTCACAGTAATACCTTCGGCGATCTGAGACCATCTCTCATCTTCGGTGTGCTGGTTCAAACGTTGTAAATAATAGGCGAGGACTAATCCGTTCCATTGCACAGGTACACCGAACCAAGGGTGTGTATAGAAACTTGTCCCGAAAACAGGAATTGAGGCAAAATGCATGCCGGGTCGGTCAGGGAGATGCCAATGATAGAGAAACGGTAGTGAAGTTTCCGCCCAATATGTTGCTCGCTTGAGGTATGCTTTCTCACGGGTGAGTTCATAAGCCTCAATGTAGGCACCGACCGCATGCGCTGCGGCGAGAACATCCGGCTGATACATCGGGCATTCCCACATTTGTGCACCGCGTGGCAGCGAGAATTGTTTCATGAATTTCAGTGCCTTCACACCGGCTTCACGCGAGGCTTTGTTGCCGGTGATTCGGGCATGTTTGAGGAGTAGAAGTGCTGATTCAGCACAGGTACCGAGTACGGCTTCGTCTGCGTTTCCGAGGGGAGCAGTTTTCTCGTTTGTCGGATGCCATCGCCAACTTCCATCGGATTCTTGTGTAGCAATACGTTGCTGTATCTCCCCTTCCATGTAATCCAACGCGGCATCAGTATTACCGATATAGAAAGGGAATTCCCATCTTAAGATGTGGCAGGAACCGCGCGCCGCCAACCCACCTGGACCGGTGTCGGCTATAGTATTTCTCGCAATTTCCAGCACTCGCTCTTTTACTTGTTCATCTTTCGTAGCGAGGTAGTCGTACCAGAGTAGGGTACCGAAACCCGGTTCATTGTGTGCTGCCCAGTCCACGCAGTGTCGGGATTTTCGGGTATCTTCGTCCCATGTCGTGTGCATAAACCCGTGGCGTGAAAGTAGTACCTCTTCTTCGTCGCTACGTGGCGGTTGCAGCGGTTCAGGTGTACCGTAAGCGTCCATCCAATGTGCCACAGCATCTAAAATAGAGGCATTTCCGTCAACAATAATTTCGATTTTAATGGAAACCGGACGGGACGGCATCAGTGGGTACGGAATAGAAGCCTCTGTATGGTTCTCCTGGACCCACGCCGGTATAGTGGGTAGGAATACGCCGAGAGCATGGTTCTTCTGATGTTGATGCCAATTAGGTGAAGCGAATATCGCAGAGAGCATCTGGTTTTCGCCGTCCCAAGTGTCAAGTGGATTCCAGATAATGCCGACGAGCGACTTTTGCATCTCTACTGCGATGACCGGCACCGTAATCTTATAGGGATGCGGCACGAGTCGGTTATTAAGCGGCGGTGCTGCATCACGCGTGCTTGAAGAACGTTCGTCATTTTCCAAGAACTCAAGTCCGGGGAAGAGTGCTGCTGTTTTCTTCTCGCGATTCCGTCCTTGTCCGGCATAAAGCATTGGACCGTGGAAGGCGAGAAGTTCCCGATTCCCATCAGTTTGTAATTGGGATTCCGTTTTAACACGCTTTGCATCTTCAGTAAGCGTCCACCCGATCTCATAATCCCATTTCACACCATCAGCGTCCGTTCTGGTGCCGCTTAGCCGGATGATGGATTCACCTTGATTATTCCCTGCAAGTTGATATTGAGTGGGAACAAGCGGAACCGATTGCCGGTTTTGCGCTGCATCTAAGTAAGTAATTTCCGCGAGTGCGGGGCAGGTTGCCACCTGTTGGTAGTTGCCGCCTTTCGCGACAAATAGGATATAGTACTCAAACCCACCGGCAGCCGGTTTTTCATTGAGAGGAACGGGTTCTTGAGTTTCTCCGTTATCAGTTTCTGGCTGAGTTTCAGCACCACGAACAAAAATAACACGGAGATTTTTATTCCCCATTACGACGCTACCATCTTCAGCCGTGTAGGTATGTAGTTCTTTCACTACCTTGGATTCAAGTTTCGGAGATGCCGGACGGATCGTGACAGAACCTTGCGCCGTGTCACGCGCTTCACCTGCTGCAGTTTGGCATTTGAGCGAAACCCCAATGGTAGTTACAGTTGGATGTGGAAGACGGCGAGCCACCCAGTGAACCGATGTTTCTTCACCCGGTTCAAGTTCTCTAACTGTTTGTCTGGGGCGTCCACGCCTTAACTTCACGCCGTTGATAGAGATGCGAGTCTCGTCCGCCTTACCGAGTGGTGCGGTGCCGGTGTTCCGCAGGGTGCATTGGATTTCAAAGTCTTCACCCGCGGCGACAATAGCGGCTGTTGCGCCTACACTCGCAATTTCCAATTTCGGTAATGCTGTGTAGAGTGATACCTTGATAGGCGGTTCTTCTGATGCTACGGATTCGATGCAAATATCTGCGAGTGCGGAAACTGCTGTTGACGTAGGTTGGTTGAACTCAAAAAATTGTGTCCTTTCGTCGTTGTAGTGCAGGATCGCAATGCCGCATCGGAGTTCTGGTTCCGAATCTCTTTTCCCTTTTCGGAGGGCAGATTGTTTGAGTTTTCGGAGTTGTGGTTTGCCCCATAATGCCCAAGCGTAGTTGCTATTGCCCTCTACGTTGCATTCCGTCAAAAACGATATGACGATCTCTTTGCCTGCGTGGTGTGTCAAATCAACCGCTTTTTCCACCCACTGACACTCCGTAGAGACTGCTTCAAAACATCTATCAGGGGCGGCTTCCAAGCCTACATTATTATGAAGGTCGAAGACTTCGATAGCGAATTTTACGCCACCGGGTTGGCGTGCCGCATCGTCAAACACAACACCGTCTCGTAGGCCGATAGAAAAGTGTAAAAACAGTTTTTCTTCGTCATCAATATCGGGAAGTGAAAGGGTGTAGTCAATTTTAGCGATTTCCGTTGGCGTTGGATGTTCAAAGATTGCTGGTTTTGTAACACCGCCTGCACAATCTATTCCACTTGCGGATGCTTGTTCCGTCCCAGAAACAGTGCTTTGTCCGAACATCTCCACAAAGTCATAAATCTCCTCAACAATCCCCAGTTCCAATGGTGGACGTTCAGGTTCTGTTTCAACATCATCGCTTTGGTCTGTTTCATCTGTTTCTTGCGTTTCAGTTTCTGTGTCTTTGTTATCGGCAGCTTGTGGGCTGTCCTCAGTTTCCTGTTCGGGCGATGCAATCTCTAACTCGGATTCCGTGTCGTCTTCGGAAACCGAGTCAGCGGCTGCTAACGATTCGGGCGGCTCATCATTATCGACGGACGCGGTGTCAGAAATCTCGCCGCTTGATTCATCAGAAATATTGTCAGGGGCTGGTTCATCAGTCTCGGCACTGCTGTCCGGATGCGTTTCGGTGCTCTCGTCTATCGTGACAGAAGGCGCATCGTCCGCTGGAAGTGGTTCCTCCGGTGGGGATGGTGCATCGTTTTCTTCGGTTTCCGTGTCTTCGGGAACCGGGGTATCTGTGAGTTCAGTATCATCTACGGAATTATCATCGGTTGCGATTTCCAATTCCGTTTGGGATTCGTCATCGCGCTGTGCATCGTCGGGTTGATCCATCTCGTCCTCTGTTTGCCCGATGCAAGCGACTAAAAGTTGTTGAAAACCGGTGAGCATTTATTTTTTTTCGCTCCATTTCTGTTTCATCTCTTTCATCTCATCGTTAAGCACAAGTTCTGCTGGGGGGTTCAGTGCGGAGGCATCAATCTGCCATGCGCCAGATTCATCCTTCAGGACTGGCTTACGCTGTGCAACAGGTAAAATGCCGAAGGGGGCATGCGGTTCAATTTGGTACCAGTATGCGACAGAAGATGTCTCATTGCTGAGGTGATTGCCGTGTCCGTGTTCTATTGTGACCCGGATTTCCTTTTCAAAACGGATGGGGTTTTCGATGTGATAGACATAAGAGGTCTGGTAACCGTCGGTATTATTTTCGTGAATAGAGGAGCCGTTATGTGCAAAGGCGTTCTGTTGCATCCCCCACGCTTGGTTGAGGTAATCCTCTGAGCCTGTGCCGTGCAAGTCGGGAGGCCATTTATACCCGTCTACCCAGATCATATCATCGCCTTCGCCCCACCATGTGCCTGGGAAGTTGGTAACCGACAGATTACAACCGATATAGTGCCCTCTACCTTCGGCGGAGAGGATCAAGTAATTGTTGTCCCAAGCAAGCCGTTCAGCATTGATGATATTGGCTTCTGGGGTATTCACAGTAATTTCATGTCCCCATCCGTCGCACGGGTTTTCACGATGGAATTGTGCATGGAAATAGGCGATATCTTCACCGTGCGGTTCGGGGTACAGTTCATAATCAACATAGAAGTATTGGCGATGGGTTGTGTCGCCTTCGTTAACGAGTTCGATCCTTGCGCTGCGGTTGAAAGGCATTTGTAAGTAGCAGTTGAGCGCGCAGCCTGTATTGAAGGTGTTGTTTTGGTGCGTGGAGGCGGAGAAGGGGATGGAATCGTAAGAATTAACGATTTCGTTGCCGAGACCGAAGAAGTCGCCCAATGGACAGAGGACACTCGGATGTTCTTCATCGTCCCAAAACATCCGAATGAGTACATTTCGATAACCGTTCGGCTGGGTCATCCAGATATGATTGATACATCCGGGTCCTTGGATATCCGCGATGACACGGGTTTCACCGGGTTCAACGTTCCATGCGTCGTTATTTCTGCCGGTCGTATCCCAAGAGGAGGCTCGCAACGAGCGTGCTTTTTTGACCCGCGTCAACGATGTCAATAATCCGTCAATATAAGTCATTCAGAGTTTCCTTGTCAATCAAACCCTTGATTAGAAAGTCGAGGATACATATAGAATACGCTTTTAGTATTATACCATACACACGTGGCAAATCAACATTTTTTTCGGAATTGTGCCGAGATAACTTATCCAAAGTCTACAATCACCAACGGTACACTAAGGGGAGCAGCGGGATGACAAGTTCTACTAATGCAGGTGCGGTATTTGCATTTTCTGTAACGCTTAAGAATTGGACAAAACGGATTTCGTCTTTTCCAAGCCGATGCGTGCGACTTCTGCAGGGTCTTGTTCCCAATAGTTCGGGTTGAACAATTCCAGTGAGATGACACCCGCATACCCTGCGTCTTTCAGAATAGCGATCATTCGTCCGAGGTCGAGAATGCCATCGCCTGGGTACACCCGATCTGCATCCGATTGCTCCGCGCGTGCGGGTTGTGCGGGTGCGTCGTTGAAGTGGAAGACTGCGATTTTCTCACCGGGGATGCCTTCCATATCCGCTATTTCCCCGCCGCCACGATAGATATGGAACGGATCAAGGACAATCGTGCTATCCGGATGATCTGCGCCCTCCATCACTTCCCAGGCGTGTTTAACTTGGTTGACACCATCCACGAAACCGAGAAATTCCATAGCGGGCTTAACGCCGAATTCACGTCCGAGTTCAAGCAGTTCACGATAGTTTTCGCCACCTAATTGGAGATCCGCGACTTCACGTGGTGGGCTTGAGATGATGTAGGTCGAACCGACAGCAGCGGCTTGTGCCATTCGCCGTTTCGCTTCTTCAATCGCTTCTGCGTGCGCTGAACCTGTCGTATTGAGCCAACCGTGTAGAGCGATAACGGTAGGAACTGAAAGCCCGTAATCGTCGAGTGCGCTTTTGACATCGGTGAGCGAACCACCTTGTTCTTCGTAAGCCGTTAAATCGTCGTTCCACAATTCAATTGCTGAATAACCGGTTTCGGCAGCAATTCTAATTTTATCCATTAACCCAGCGGGGCGGATTGTACTTGTATTTAAGCCTAACTGAAATTGTGACATTCTATTATTTTCCCTTATTTCTCCAATAAACCCTTAATGAATCGGACATCTACACGGGCGAGATCGATAACGGTGTCTACGGGTTCTCCGCTGTATTCGCTATGGAAACTCACAGGACCTGAAAATCCGATGATTTGTAGCGTGTTTACTGCTGTTTCCCAATCAACGAAGCCTTTTCCCATTCGGACAACGCTGCCACCACGTGCGCCGGGTGAACGCGCCAAGTCCTTGAACGCCATAACCGCGAGATGCGATTTGACGATATCGAGTGCCATGTTAATCGGTTCACCGACAATAGAGAGATGTCCAGTATCGGCAAAAACGCCGACGTGTTGTGGATCGAAACCTTTCACAAGGTTCATCACAGCACACGAGTTCAGTCCCATGGAAGTCCCAGAGTGATTATGGATGCACGTCCGGGGTCCGTATTGTTCGGAGAGTTTTGCGAACCCCTCCAACTGCTTACGGATAGCGTCAACCTGTGCCCAATAGCCGCCATCATCAGCGTGCCAATGCCAGTATCCCAATTTGATATTTTCGACACCGGCTTCACCTGCAGCGGCGTAGACACGGCGTGTCTCTTCCTGTGTCGGGTCAAGAAAATCGCCCGGCGTTGTAACGAGTGGGATAGATAGACCTGCAGCTGCGAACTGCTTTGCGGCGGTAGGTAGTGCTTCCGTCGCGTTTTCTGGGTTCACCGGATAGCCCGGACGCACGCATAGATCTGCACCACTTACGCCGACCGATTGCAATGCGGTGATAATCTCTGGAATTTCTAAACCTTCCAGATGTTTTGTGAACATGATAAATTTCATAGTTTTTGTATAACTATTCCTTACCAATCGACAACGGAACCGTCATCGGGGTGATAGGATGTTGGATTCTGCCAATCGTGGTCAATCTTATCTTCGAGTGCGTCTTCATCGAGTTCGATGCCAAGTCCAGGACCGGTCGGGAGTTCAACGAACCCATCTTTGAAGACGAAAGGATTCTTGAGGTATCCTTCACCGAGCGTGGTATGCTCCTGCATCACAAAGTTCGGGATGGAGGCATCTAACTGGATACACGCCGCTAAGGAGATAGGACCGAGCGGATTATGTGGTGCGATACCGCCGTAATAGGCTTCTGCCATGCCTGCAATGATACGTACTTCATTGATACCACCCGCGTGACAGAGATCGGGTTGGAGGATAGACGCTGCCTGTTTCTCTAAGATTTCACGGAACCCCCATTTTGTGAAAATCCGTTCGCCTGTCGCGATCGGGAGATGGGTGCTTCGTGCAATTTCGGCGAGTGTGTCCACATTTTGGCACTGAATTGGCTCTTCTATGAACATCGGTTGGTAGGGTTCCAACGCTTTAATCAGAACTTTAGCCGTCTGTGGACTGACGGCACCGTGAAAGTCGATGGCTAAGTCAACTTCTGTGCCTGCGGCTTCGCGGAGTGCCGCGAAGTGATCCACGGCTCTGTCGATAAAGGCTTTGTTTTCAATGATGCGTGCGGGTCTGCCGCCTGCCGGCCCCGTTTTAAAAGCGGTAAACCCTTTGTCGATCCACTCTTTGATACCATCTGGGTCACCACCGCCTTTGTAGAGTCTGATGCGGTCGCGTGTCGGCCCACCGAAAAGTTGATAGACAGGCACGCCGAGTGATTTTCCTGCGAGATCCCAGAGTGCTTGTTCTACGCCGCTCAGTGCGCTTGTGAGAATGGGACCACCGCGATAGAATGCGTGGCGATACATTGCCTGCCAGTGGTGGACCACGCGCCTCGGATCTTCACCGATGAGGTATGGCGCGAGTTCGTCAACGGCTTGTGCACATGTCTTGGCGCGTCCTTCTAAAATGGGCTCACCGAGTCCTACTAACCCTTCATCCGTATGGATTTTAAGGAAGAGCCAGCGCGGTTGTACCAGAAATGTCTCCAATTTTGTTATCTTCATTGAGATTCCTCAAAATAATATGGCTTGCAAGCAGCAGCTTGCAACTCGAAACAGACTTTTATGATTTTGCGTGTTATGTTACTATCCTCCGTGAATTTTGTCAACATAATTTCGGACTTGCGTAGGATTATTTATGGTGGATTTTAGAATGATATTGACACTTTCCGAGCGGCGAGGCATGGGGATCTTGCCGAGTAGACAATTGAATGCCTCTGTGTTACTTCTGATTTAATTTGACACGCGTTTGTTCAGTGTATATAATATCTTACCTATCATCTACTGGATATTTTAATATTTAAACGACTTGTGCTAATTAATCTTTATACTAAACTTTGGACAATCTTTTTACCGCCAGTTTGATAAAAAGGGTGGGTATCACCTCTGTTCAATGCAAGGAAATAAAGACACAGCACACAAATAATTTTTAGGGAAGTCCGGTTCGGTTAGGAAACCGTGAAGAAATACGCAGAAATACGCAGAAATACCCAAGCAAAAACACCCCTATCAAAGACCCCCAGCAAAAACCCTACCGGGCCTGGAGGAAATATAGAATTACGCAAATATTTTATTAAATTTCATTAGGAGTGCTATGTCTGTAAATAGGGGCAACTTGCGTTAATATACTATAAAAAGGAGATATGTTGTGAAAATCTTAAATCCTATATTTTACGCGACTCGACTCACGGTGTTTCTCTCGGTAGTCTGTCAACTGCTGATATTCAGTAGTTGTGACGAGTATGAAAGTTGGACAAACGATCCACCTGAGATCAATACTTTCATCATTCCAGAAGAGGTGCGCTATGGGGAAACTGTTGAACTTAAAGTCGGTGTTTCTGATCCTGAGAACGATGACTTGACTTACACATGGGAAGTATCTGCTGGAACTTTGAGCGGAGGAGAAGGCACAGCGGTGCAGTGGACAGCCCCGGAACTCCGCAATTCAGAAATCGCACCCGACAAGACGGTTACAGTTCATGTATCTGTCAGAGATCAAGGTGAGGAGACCGTCTCGAAGTCCGCTGCAATTATCGTCTTCTCAAAATCCTACAGAGTCGCTGAGGCACTCAGCGGGAGCTATGCGCTCGTCCGAACACAAGTCGATGGCAAGACCAGTGAAGCTTTTGGATCAATGCGATTGACAACAGCAACATTTACCAGAGAATACCAAGAGAACGACGTATTTTTCTTCGGTTCGTATAAATTGATCGAGCCGTTTGATGAGAGAAAAGGAACGATCTATTGGTTTTCTGATGGAAGTACCGAACCCATTGTGAGCAATTATACCTGGGACGGTGAGTTATTAGTCCTGTTTTGGCAGACGACTGCTACTGGACATGTCTACCAGAAGTTGAATTAATACTAATCCGTTTTTTGCGTGCCGCAGGTAATAGGACTTCTTGAGCGCGCACTCATCTAAAGGGGAGAAGATAGTGAAAATGAGTTGTCACTACAAACTATTGGGATTCTTGATAATTGGTTTCATCTTTGGCGCACACGTGCCGGGTTTTTGCGAAGAGAATGAGCGGATCACTGTAGAAGTCAATGGTCGCCCGAAACAGTACGACGTTATTGAAACAAAGCGATACGAGATTGTTGAGGTCGAAGGTTCAGCTGTTACCCCGGATGCGCTGGAATCTGTGGCAGAGCAAGCTGTAAAGGATGCTGAAAAAGATGCAGTGGTGCATCTGAATAGAACCCTGTGGTTTAGTACGGGCTGTTTTTTTCCGTTGGTCGGTCCGATTTTTTCGCAGCGTTACCAACCTTTTATGCCGACTGCCCGCGTTCTCGGTAAGTCTCCGCAATATGTTGCGTTTTACTATGATGCCTATAAAGTCAAAACGAAGAAGATTCAGTTTAGTTGGGCATTGGGTGGTTGCCTCGTTGGTGCACCTATAGGCGGATATTTACTTACTGTTCTCTACAGGGCAACCCGGGATTAAACAGCATACCAGTGCTTCATCAAGTTTGAGTTTAATTATACCAAATTGATACGGAAAATGGAACGCCCGATAGAGATATAGTTAATGTATTCTGGCAGTATCTGGTTACAACGATTAATACAATTTCTAATTGCAGCAATATTTTTAATTTTTTCTACAATGTCCGCGAACTCCCAGTTTGCAGATTTACCGCATGAAGCAAAAACGGTAGACATCGGCGTGAATGGAGATGGTGCTTCACAGACGCTGAGTTTAACGACTGTCGTACCGCTTCGTAGGTTTAATGGTTGGATAGGTGTTTTTGGATCGCGTGCTTCCAATAAAGAAGGGGTGTCTTCTGAAATCGTCAAGGCACGGAGTCAGGGCGGTTTTAGGATAGGGACATTCGGCGTTGAAGGATTCACGGACTTGGAGCGTGACATTACTAAAGGCACTGCCTTGACCTCTCAGATCGGCAGCTACATCCGTCCAGCGATTTATGAAAAAGGTCCACTCCGTATATCCGGTGGTATCGGTTGTTTTCTTGAAAATATTCAACCCCATAAAGATCTTGATCTGAAAAAATTCGATCCTACAACGTTTCGATGGCTGGCATTTTCGTCTATTGGTTGGCAGAAACTCAATACAGTGTTAAAATTTACACCAGAAATTGGCTTTAAAAACTACAAATTTTCCGCAGAACCTGCTATCACATTTAGTCTATCTACTCGATTAGGTTTGCGTTTAAGTGGGTCTGTGACTTATAATAGTGAACCGCTAACAGAGAATTGGCATTACAAGTATTTATCAATATTGCGAATTACATTGTAGCCGCATGAGAATGTATGAGCATCAGGCGCAATTTCATAAGACACAATACTGATTTTTTTAAGGTGTCAACGCTCTCATGAATTTACCTATGTCAATCCTACTAAACGAAAGGAAATTGGCTATGTCTTCAAACCCTGAGCAACAATCCGGCCCTGAACGCGATAGCAGCACTACAGATGTCCAACAAGGTCACGGCTTCGGTACCGCACCTGTGTTTCTCGCTTCAATTAGTACCATCCTCGGTGCAATTCTTTTCTTACGATTCGGTTACGCGGTTGCACACGTCGGCCTCTGGGGTAGTTTGATGATTGTCGCCCTCGGGCATTTAGTGACGATTCCGACGGTTTTGGCAGTATCTGAGATTGCGACGAACCGGCGTGTGGCAGGTGGTGGTGCGTATTACATTGTCAGTCGTTCTTTCGGTGCGAGCATCGGTGGCACGATCGGAATAGCACTCTATATTTCCCAAGCGATCTCAGTCGCTTTCTATATCGTTGCGTTCGCGGAAGCCTTTAAACCCATCTACGAATGGGTCGCGACCATATATGGATGGCAGCTGGATCTCCGTTTGGTTAGCCTACCTTGTACGGTGTTAATCATTATACTTATGTTGACGAAAGGTGCTGGCATGGGGGTCCAAGTCCTGTGGGCGGTATGTATACTTCTCGCTGTATCAATTATCGCTTTCCTGTTAGGTGAGGGAACCGAATTAACAAAACCCGAAGGATTGAACCTTACGGCACGCATTGGGGATCCTGACAGTTTCGGCATAGTTTTCGCAACATGTTTTCCCGCTTTCACAGGTATGATTGCAGGCCTGGGGCTATCTGGGGACTTGAAGAACCCGCGGAAGAGCATACCGCTTGGTACAGTTAGCGCGACACTTGGTGGTATGGTCGTATATATCCTTGTTGCTATTAAGCTGGCGCTGAGTGCTACGCCGAATGATCTCGCTAACGACTATTTCATCATGACGAAGATCGCCTTATGGAGTCCGGTTATCTATATCGGCTTAGGTGCAGCCGCCCTGTCTTCCGCTCTTGGTTCGATCATGGTAGCGCCGAGAACACTGCAGATGCTGGGGCGCGACAAGGTACTACCTATCCCTCAACTCAACGATCTGATGGCAAAAGGTAGGGGAGAGACGCAGGAACCCATATACGCCACATGTGTATCGGGTATCATCGCAATCGTGTTTGTTGCGATCGGTGGATTGGACATTATCGCCCAGATTTTGACGATGTTCTTCATGGTAACATACGGTGCCTTATGTGCAGTATCGTTCTTAGAGCATTTCGCAAGCAATCCATCCTATCGACCGACATTCCATTCTCGGTGGTATGTGTCACTCGTAGGTGCTGTGATGTGTGGTGTCCTGATGATTCAGATTGGCGCGTTGTATGCCTTAATCTCAATCGTGCTCATGACGATCGTTTATCTCGGACTTCGCCGCAGTCTCCGAGGACAACGCGACTTTGCAGCAATCTTCCAAGGGACGATGTTTCAGTTAACTCGGTGGCTCCAGACGACTTTGCAAAAAAGCCGTGTGATTTCATCCGAAGGTGGGTGGCGCCCTTCGATCGTTGCAGTCACCCGATTCGGGGAACGCCGTCTTGGGCATTTTGATCTGCTCCGTTGGATCTGCCATAGGCATGGGTTCGGGCACTTCATCCGACTCTTCAACGGAGAATACTCATTTTCTGGTGAAATCGAAGCACGTATCAAGGTCGATGGATTAATTAAACGGACTGAGGTGAGTAGAGCGGGCATTTTTGTCGATTCACTGATTTCCCCGACGTTCCAACTTGCACTTGCACAGATCCTACAGATGCCCGGAATTTCCGGCTTGCCGAATAACTGTATTTTACTCGAATTTGATCAAGAAAATACCGATGAAATCAACGAGGTTGAACAAGGTGCCCGACTCGCTGTGAATTCTCTGTTTAACGTCCTAATCCTCAGATCAACCGGCTACCGATTTGGATACAGGTCTTCTATCCATGTGTGGGTGACAGAGGAAAACTTGATGAACGCGCCGATGATGCTTTTGCTGGCATATATCATCGTCGGACACCCAGATTGGAAACGCGCCGAGATTCGGCTCTTCGTGTGTTCCGATTCCAGGAACGTAGAGGCCGAGGCGGATAGGCTCTCAGCACTCATGCAGGAAGGCAGGCTGCCAATTTCAATGCAGAATGTCACGTCCGTGTCATACAACAGCAAAGAGGCTTTGGAGGAGGAGGTAACCCTCCGCTCCAATCAGGCTGATTTAGCCATTGTGGGTTTAACGGCGGAAGACCTCGGATCCGACGAATTGGCACAAACCCTACAATCTTATCAGGGAGCCAATGATGTCCTGTTCGTCCATTCAATTGAAGCAATCTCGATCGATTAACGAGTTTCCATGCTAATTTTGATGGACGGATATTAATTCGCCATTTAATGGAATTCTCTTAAGCACCATCACAATTACAACCTGAGTCAGTCTCAAGACAATTTTAGGATATTTCGTCAAGAGGCATGTTTACCAGCAAGTGCCTCTGTCGCACTATCCACACGCCAACGGTTCCCGATAACACCTAACAACGAGTTAGATAGTATAAAATGGATCAATTAGCAGATTTTTTCCAAAATTCTATAAATATTTTAGGTGAAGAAATAAAAGTCAAGCAAATCTTTGCGTTTATCCTAACACTGATAGTCACGTTAATAGGCGCAGGATATTTGCACCGATGGTCCCGCCGCCTTTTCAACCGGGTTAGGATACCACAAGGCCTTGCGAACCGATTGCTTGCCCTGTTATTTCTTATCGTTATGGTTATTGGGATTGGTTTGGCGTTTAGGATTGCAGAAATAAGCACGGGATTCCTTGGCAAAGTTTTTAATTATCCCATCACAAAACTATTTCAACCGCCGCAAAAGGTTGTTGAAACCGCGACAGGTGAAGAGGAGTCGTCCGGTGCCGTTGATGATGGAAGCCCCTTAACCTTGAAGCGACTTTTTTATGCCTTCGTAATTGTCTTCGGGGCGTTTATCCTGTCTAAGTATGTACAGTGGATGTTACGACGGCAGGTGCTACAAGCCTTTGAAATTGCAAGGCATACCCAATTTATTTTACTCCGCTTTGTTCACTTTATTTTTCTTATTATCGGGGTGCTTATCGGTCTCAGTGCTGTCGGTGTCAGTTTCACAAGTGTAGCAATTATTTTCGGTGGGTTAAGTATCGGTATCGGGTTCGGTTTACAGAATATCGCTTCAAACCTAATTGCAGGGTTTATTCTGATTTTTGAGAGACCCATCAAAATCGGAGACTTAGTGGAGATTATGGAACTTGACACATTTGGTAGAGTGAGTAGCATTAATCTCCGTTCAACGGTCATCACCGCGCTTGATGAAAAGGAGATCATTGTTCCGAATTCGCAACTGATTACAGAATCGGTCCATAATCTCACACATGCAAACGATTTGTTTCGGCTCCGTATTCAGGTAAGTGTCTCCTACAGTTCGGACGTAGAAGTCGTCAAAAAAGTACTCCTCGAAACAGCACATGATCACCCTGAAGTGATTAAAGAACCGAATTCTGAGATGCCCAATGTTACGGCTCCTTTCATCCGTTTTACTGATTTCGGGGAATCATCCTTAAATTTTGAGTTATTGGCATGGATTCCGGATTCCACTCACCGCTTTGATGTTGCCAGCGATCTCCATTTTATGATTTGGGAAAAATTTAAAGTGTACGGCATTAAAGTACCCTTCCCGCAACGCGACATCCATTTTTACCCGACAGAAAGCGAGTAATACTGCAGCACCCATAAGGTGATTGATTCAACATGCTTAGAGGTCGGTACCCGAGTGTCGGATGACATCGCCTTTGACGAGGTAATAGACCTCTTCACTAATATTCGCCGCGAGATCGCCAACGCGCTCCAAATGTCGGAAGAGGAGTAAAAGGCTAATACCGGGTTGTATAAGTTTCGGGTGTTCGCTTAGAATAGTGAGAAGTTCGTGAAGCATCCTTTCATAGATTTCATCTACTTCACTGTCACGTTCTCGAATCTCTAAGGCAAGTTCAGCGTTCCGATTGACAAATGCGTCCATTACATCCTTCACCATAGTCTGGATCACTTGTGCTGCGTGCGGCAGGTCCACGAAAGGTTTGATAGGCGGGTACGCCAGTAATTCGATGCTCCGTTTGGCGATAGCGACGCTTTTGTCGGCAAGTCTTTCGATGTTATGGCTGATCTTCATCACCATTGTTAGAAAGCGGAGTTCAAACGCTACCGGTTGGTGAAGCGCGATCAACTGGATACACAAGGATTCGATCTCGTTTTCAAACTGATCAATCGTGTCATCTGTACCAATTACAACCCGAGCTAACGCTTCATCGCGCGCTAAGACGGATTCAATGGCTTGGCGTAACATCTGTTCGGCAAGCCCAGCCATTTCTAAGAGTTTGTGTTGAAGGGTTCTAATTTCTGCCTGTAACATATCTTCTTATGACCCGTTTCGGGTTTGGGTTAACCGAGTCTACCTGTAACATACTGTTCAGTTCTATTGTCCTGTGGATTTGTAAACAGTCTTTCCGTTGCTCCAAATTCAACTAACTCACCGCTGTAGAGAAAACCTGCAACATCAGAGACACGAGCGGCTTGTCTTCTTTTGTTCGTGGCAAAAATGAGTGTATAATCGTCTGCAAGGTCTCGTACGAGTGTTTCGATCTTAACGGTTTCTATCGGATCAAGTTCCCCACACGGTTCATCAAATATCAATACTTCGGGTTCAACTGCTAAGGCACGGGCGATACAGAGCAGTTGCCGCTGTCCTGTAGAGAGTTGCTCTGGTGTTTCTTCCAGAATATTCTCAACTTCACCCCAGAGTCCTGTCTTTCGGAGATTTTTCTCAACGATGGCATCAAGAGCAGTGGATCGACTTACCCCCGAAATCCGAGCACCGTACGCCACATTTTCGTAGATAGAACACCGAAACAGCGTCGGTTTTCGGAATACCATCCCGATCTGTTTCCGCAGCGCAGTGGTATCTGTTGAAGCACCCAAGAGGGTGCCTTTAAAAAGTATTTCGCCGGTGAACCTGAAATTCGGTGTAAAGTCGTTTAATCGATTGATACACCGGACAAGCGTGCTTTTGCCACAGTTCGCAGGTCCAATGAATGCGGTCACCTGTCTCTGCTGGACCTCGAAAGAGAGGTCTCTCAGAATCTGTTTGTCGCCGTACCAGATATTTAGGTTACGGATACTCAAAATAGATTGCTTATTTTCACTCAGCATCTTTAGTGTCGCGAGCGGACTTGGAACTCCCGCCTCCGTTTATTTCTTTATACTTCACAACAATAAAATTAACTGTGTTGAGCCGAGTTGGAACCGTGGACCCATATAAGTGTACTTGAGAAGATGCTCAAGAACAGTGCCACAGTTAAAAATAGTATAAATCTACCGGACATTCCTCTGAGTTCGGTTGTGTAGTGCCATGTGTAGATACCAATAAGTAACGCTGCCATAGCAAAGGCGCGGGACATCGCGCGGCATCCTCCAGCAAGTATCCGAGTGAAGGCAATCGGGACCACTTGCCTTGTTAGGACTTGCCATTGGTTCGCACCCAGCACGTAAGCCGCTTCGCGGATCGGTGTTGCCACCGAACGCAGTGCTTCTTGGGTTGTTTTAATTGTTAATGGCATTACCATCAGTATGAATGTTAACACCTCAGCGTAAAACACTGTAGTCTCAATCTGGGAGGGTATTGTCCCTATATTCTCAGGAAGCGGAAAAGCCTCGATCGCTTCTTTGAGAGTGTCAGCGTAACTAAAAAAAATGAGGATTGCCAGGATTCCGTAAGCGATTGAAGGTATACCCGTCAAAATAGCGATTAAACTTTCAATCAAACGCCGAATCCAATTGGTTGCTGGCAGCCATTCTTCTAAGTAGAAGGCAAACGCTATTCCAAACAGAATTGCCAAAAGACTCATCGAGAGAACAATGTAGAGATTGTTAAACAGAGGAGACAGTGCACTTAGTAGAATTGCTTCTGACGCTGGTTGCCCACTGGTCGCACGCGCATTTTTCAACTCATGCCATAGAAAAATAAACGCAACTCCAAGTATAATAAAGGCAATGCTCTGCAAAACGATTTTCTGTTTTCGTTCTGCGCGGGTAGTCATGGAATTCATAACGTGCGAATTTCTTGTAAGCATTCATTCTAAGGATCTGGTAAAACAAAAGTGATTTCTAACTTCGCTGGAATCGCTGCTTGTGTAGGATTCTAAAGGTTTTCCTAACCATACCGCATCTGCACGTAATCAGCGGTTTTTTCGTGTTCGGGGTCTTCAAACAGTGCTTGTGTCTCTCTGTGTTCAATAAGTTCACCGAGGAACATAAAAATACATTCTTCGCTGACGCGCCGCGCTTGTGCCATGTTATGTGTCACAATTAAAAATGTATATGTTCCTGCAAGGATTTCCATCAATTCTTCAACCGCCCGCGTACCCTTTGTGTCCAATGCGGAGCACGGTTCATCCATAAGAATAATGTTAGGTTTAAGCGGTAACAGACGTGCAATACAGAGTTTTTGTTGCTGTTCAAGTTGGAGGGATGTGGCCCGCACTTTTAATTGATCTTTTAAATCCTCCCAAAGAAAAACGGATGTAAGTGCTTCTTCAACAATTTGATCTGACTCTGTCCGAGTTATACTCCGCATGGGAGAGTGAATACGTAATCCGAACAAGATATTCTCGTAAACCGAGATCGGCAACGGATTGGGTCTCTGAAACACCATCCCAACCGCTTTTCGGAGTTCAGGTAAAGAGACATCTGGATCATAGATATTTTTCCCTAATATCTCAATCTTTCCCTCTGTAGTAACGTTGCCGTAGCGTTCATTGACGCGATTAAAACAGCGCAACAAGGTTGTTTTTCCACATCCAGAGGGACCGATGAGGGAGGTTATCTGACCATCCGGTATTTTTACGTTGACATCAATGAGTGCCTGAAAATCGCCATACCAAAGGCTGAGATTTTCGGTTTCAATGCTATAATTCATAGGAGTAGTTTGCAAGCTCATTTTTTCTGGCTTTCGAGTTCTGATTGTTCTCACTGCGAAGCATGCTGACTGCTGATAGCCAATTTATCCAAAGGTGCCATTGACGTAGTCATAAGTGGCTTGGCTGCCTGGATTATCCGAAAAAATTATATCCGTTGTATCAATCTCAATGAGATCGCCATTGAGAAAAAAGGCGGTACGCGTCGCTAATCGTTTTGCCTGTTGCACCAAATTCGTAACGAGCAAAATCGTCATTTCAGTCTGTAACGTTTTGAGCACTTCTTCAATACGCATCGTTGTGACAGGATCAATAGCGATAGAAAATTCGTCAAGACAGAGGATTTCCGGTTGATGTGAAAGCGCGCGAGCGATTGTCAGGCGTTGTTGTTGTCCACCTGACAATTTAGTGCCGAGGGTGTCCAATCGGTCTTTCACTTCGTCCCAGAGTGCCGCTTGTTGTAAACAACGTTCAACGATTTCATCCAATTCAGACTTTGTGCGAAGTCCGGCTGTCCGTGGCGCAAAAGCAACGTTGTCATAGATGGAAAGCGGTAATCCGACTGGTAAAGGCAATACCATACCGATACGCCTACGCAATTCATACACATCGTCAATTGTGTCAATATCTACGCCATCTAATTTGACGGTGCCTTCTACCGTCGCTTCTGGTATGAATTCCAAGGTTCTGTTGATAACCTTCAGGAACGTTGTTTTGCCCGACTGTGCTGGACCGATAATGCCAAGAATCTCGTTCTTGTGAACATCGAAAGAAATTCTGTTCAGCGCAGTTTTATCTCCGTAGCGTACCTGTAAACCAGAAATTTCGATTTTATTTTCCACGTTTTCCTCGTTTGCCTAATCTTCTATCCGTCCAATTTGTAATATCTATTCTACTTTTCATTTTCCGCCTCATCTTCTTCCATCTGTTCGCGTTCAACTCGCGCTTCTGTTAAGGCCGAAGCTAACAAGCCGGACGGAATTGCTATTAAGCCTACCCCGACAAGCGCGACGAGGGCGGTGAAAAGTCTCCCGCCAGACGTTGTTGGATAGACATCTCCATAACCGATTGTGGTTAATGTCACGACAGACCACCACATTGAATCAAGAATGGAGCCGAATGCCTCAGGTTGTGCGTTTCTTTCAAAAAAATGGATGCCGCATGCAGCGAGGTATACAAACATCAACGATAAGATTACCAGTGCTAAAAGTTCCTGTTGAATTTCACGTAGTGCCGCTCCGAGCCGATCTACGGCTAAAATAAACCGCGTCGCTTTAAATATTCTGAAAATTCGCAGGAACCGAAGTATCCGTAATACGCGAAACCCCGGCACGAGGAACAGAGATGGTAAAATGGCGATCAGGTCAATTAGACCATAGAAACTAAAAACGAAATCCCGTTTCTTTGGTTCAATATAGACACGCAGGGCATATTCTATCGAAAACAGTACCAGAAAAACCACGTCTAGGACAATGAAATGGGTTGCATAAGGATCCATCTCCAATTGCTGTCTATCAGATTCAATCACAAAGACAACAGCAGAAGCGAGAATCAGAAATTGGATGATTCCGGTAAATACACTGCCTTCAACAATTGCGCGTAATCTTTCTTTTCTATCCATGAACGTCCTTTCCTATAAAAGTCGTAATCAGTGAACTGTCCTACCACTTGGCGGTAGGTAAGTCCAACGCTATAGGAGTCGCGATCAAGGAATCTTCGTACCTACCACTTCTTCCGAGTTCGGACATAAATCCTTAGCACAATCGCTGCTGCATTGACGAGTAGCACACTGCCTACAAGTACCACAGCAGTTCCATAAGGGATACCTTCCGTAACGTCCGGAACCTGTGTTGAGATCGTGAAGAGATGGAGTGATAATGCCATACACTGTTCCGCTATATTATAGGCGAAAAGGTTTCCTTCTGCAATAGCTTTATAAAAGACAGCCCCAGTAAACATAATCGGTGCCGTTTCGCCTGCTGCGCGCGATACTTGTAGAATCACTCCTGTCAAAATACCACTGATTGAGTTCGGGATAACAATACGACGAATCGTTTGCCATCGTGTGGCACCGAGGTTCCAACATGCCTCTCGGAAGGACATGGGCACAGCTTTCAAAGCCTCCGTCGTGCTGGCAATAATAACAGGGAGCGTCATAATCGCCAATGTAAGCGACGCTGCTAAAATTGATTCACCCAGCCCCGCAAAGAGCACAAATGCGCCGACACCGAATAAGGCATGGACAATGCTTGGCACACCCGCAAGGTTGACGACAGCCAAGTTCGTGATACGCGTAAACCAACTCTCACGGGCATACTCGTTGAGGTAGACTGCTGCGAACACACCAATAGGAGCGGATACTAATAGAGAGACGATGACCAAATAAATTGTTCCGAGGAAGGGTGCCCAAATCCCTCCAGCACGCATGTTATCCTTCGGATTCTCAAAAAGGAACTCAAGCGAAAGCACGGGGAGTGCCTTGTAGAGGAGGTAGCCGATAATAAGAAGCAGCGGAATAATCATCAAACTCGTCATCACGAGGAAGAAAATCCGCATCACGTTTTCTATCCGCCGTTTTTGCCTGCCGATCTCTGTTTCTGTAAACATCTTCTAATTTTCCTTGCGGTTCGTTTCATTTCGGGCTGCGTGCTTTAGATGTCCTTGAAGAATGGCTATCCGGTGTTGTTATTCTTGACGGATGCCTTTGATAACTAAATCAGCGATGAGGTTCACGACAAATGTAATCGTAAAGAGCAGAATGCCGATAATAAAAAGGACCTGGTAATGTTCATCTCCTCTCGCAACTTCACCGAGTTCCGCGGCGATTGTTGCTGTGAGTGTGCGAATCCATGAGAGTGGTCCCAATGGAATGTTAACGGAGTGTCCTGTCGCCATGAGGACTGCCATCGTTTCACCGATAGAGCGCGCAGCACCGAGCAGCACGGCTGCCAATAGCCCGTTTTTTGCCGCGGGTAGCAGCACGCGATAAACCACCTGCCACCGAGTTGCTCCAAGTGCTTCCGCTGCTTCGCGATAGGAGTCAGGAACAGCCTTAAGCGCATCCTCTGCTATAGAGACAATGATAGGCACACTCATCAATGCTAACATGATACCGCCGTTCAACATCGTCAATCCGATCGGGGCTTTGAACACCGCGATGATCAGTTGATTCATTAGCGTCAACCCAATGAACCCCCACACAACAGAGGGGATAGCGGCAAGCAATTCGATGATAACCTTAAATGTCTCGCGCAGTTTTGGGCTGCAGAACTCCGATACAAAGATCGCTGCACCAAGTCCAAACGGAACGGCAATGCACATCGCTAAAGCAGTTACACTGAACGTCCCCAAAATCAAGGCAAGGGTGCCATACCTTTTGTTACTCAGCGAGGTCGGGTACCATTCAGGACTTGTCAGGAACTGTCCTAAGTCTAAACCGCCAAAAAGAAAACCTGCGCCCTCCCGAAACACGAAGAAGAAGATGCCGAACACAAAAATAATAGAACTAACACCGCACAGACGGATCAATGTTTCAATTACGGTTTCGGAAAACGGCACATTCGCTGCACTTTTTTTTCGTAGGATATTCATATTTATTAATGGCTCGCTAACGGCACGAAACCGAGTTTTTCAACGATCTTTTGACCTTCTGCGGATAAAATCCAATTGAGATAGGCTTTCACTTCTCCAGTGGGTTCACCGAGGGAATACATGTACAACGGACGGGCGATAGGATAGGTTTTGGCGAGGACATTCTCAAGATTTGGTGGGTAATAAGGTGCATCAGGGGCTGTCGCGACTTCTAACATCTTCACATGTGAAGTCGCATATCCCATACCACTATAGCCGATGGCACACGGCGTGCGTCCGATAACTTCTACCACGTCTTTAGAGCCGTGTAGATCCAAAGAGCCAAGTTCAAAGTCGCGCGTTTTACCGAGCAGTGCTTCCCGAAAATAGAAGTACGTACCGGAGTTAGATTGCCGACTGATGCGGATAATTCTGTTGCTCGGACAATTTCCATGCGCGATGCCGAGGTCGCTCCATTTCGTTATTTTGCCATCTTCACCATATATTTCGGCAAGTTGGGGAATCGTAATCTTATCTATCGGCGTGTCGTGGTGGACATAAACCGCGAGTGCATCGTACCCGACAATAAACTCCTGAGGTGCTTTACCCGTGTTTTGCGTCGCGAGTTCTAACTCTTTCGGTTTGATTTGACGACTGCAGTTGGCAATATCTACGGTGCCATTAATCAGCGCGGCAACACCCGTACCAGAACCACCGCCTGATACCTCTACAGATGCGGTACTGGTGATCCCGGTGTACTTCTCTGCCCACGCTTGTGCCAAATTCACCATCGTATCTGAGCCTTTATTCTTGATGATGACTTGTGCTGTATTTTGACTCGCAACGCTTTCGCCATCTTTAGGTGAACAACCGATGATGGCAAAGCTAAACACCCAGACGACTAAAATGCATATAAGTGTATAGTCTGTTAGACCGTTTTTTCGCATGAATCCGCCTCTCTTACTGAATTTTACTCTAAAATTATAACACCCAATTGTTACGAAAATAAGACAAAATTCAAAATTTTTGTAATTTGCTCTCGAATTGAGGTTTAATAATAGAAAAATGATTTCTTGTGCAGGTTGGTGCAAGTTCAAAATTGGTTTGATTTTTAAGCCAGATTGTAGTAAATTTGGACAAAGGATCTCCGAATCACAACTCCAAAATCGAAAATTCAGATTAACCGACAATCGATAACTAATAACTTTCCTCTGACTACTAACTGCTGTAAAAAAGGAATAATATTGTGGAAACCAAGTTTCAAGAACTTAAAAACCGTCTGCTTGAGGTGAATGATATATCGTCCGCCGCCGGACTGCTCTACTGGGATCAGTCCACCTACATGCCTCCGGGGGGTGCTGCCGCACGGGCACGTCAAACTGCGACACTCGGACGATTGTCGCACGAAAAATTCACAGACCCAGCTATCGGAAGATTGCTTGATGCCCTTGCGCCTTATGAAAAGAGCCTTGCTTATGATTCCGATGAAGCGAGTCTCCTCCGCGTCACGCGGCGAGAGTATGAACGCTCGATTAAAATACCAGCAGACTTCACGGCTGAAGTGGTGAATCACACTTCTGAATCTTACCAAGTCTGGACTGAGGCACGTCCGGCGAATGACTTTGAGCGGGTACGTCCCTATCTCGAAAAAACACTCGAATATAGCAGGCAGGCAGCCAATTTCTTTCCGGGCTATGATCATATCGCCGATCCGTTTATTGAATCGAGCGATTACGGGATGAAAGCGACGGATGTCAAACGCGTCTTTGCTGAACTGCGCCAAGAACTCGTTCCGATTGTTTCTGCGATCACATCACAGGAAACCGCTGACGATTCATGTTTGCACCAACACTTTCCTGAAGAGAAACAACTCGCGTTTGGCTTGGAAGTCGCTCAACAGTTCGGCTATGACATGAACCGCGGACGGCAGGATAAGACGCATCATCCGTTTATGACGAAATTCTCACTCGGTGATGTGAGAATCACAACCCGTACAAAGGAGAATTTCCTCGGCGATGCGCTATTCAGTACACTCCACGAAACGGGACACGCACTTTATGAACAAGGCATCTGTATGGATTTTGAAGGCACACCACTGGCGGGTGGCACCTCCTCCGGTGTCCACGAAAGTCAATCGCGGCTTTGGGAAAATATCGTCGGCAGAAGTCGAGGGTTTTGGAAGCACTTCTATCCGCAACTTCAAAGCGTTTTTCCAGAGCAACTCGGTGATGTCCCATTAGACACATTTTATAGGGCGATCAACAAGGTGGAACGGTCCCTCATCCGCACAAACGCTGATGAAGTGACATATAACCTCCATGTCATGTTGCGTTTCGATTTTGAACTGGCATTGCTGGAAGGCGAATTGGAGATTCGAGACCTACCAAATGTGTGGTGTGAAAGATTTGAAGCCGATTTCGGGATCGTACCGCCGGATGACAAGGACGGTGTGTTGCAAGATGTGCATTGGTATTTTGGGTTAATAGGCGGTTCCTTTCAAGGATATACGTTAGGTAATATCTTAGGGGCGCAATTCTTCTCGACTGCTGTCAAAGCACATCCCCAAATCCCTTCTGAGATTGAAAACGGTAAATTCCTTACACTCCACGATTGGTTGAAAGAGAATCTTTATCAATATGGATCGAAATACACCGCACCTGAAATTGTCGAACAGGCAACCGGAACCCCATTGTCTATTGAACCCTATATCGCATATCTGCGTACGAAGTATGGCGAATTGTACGACTTAGAGAGTTAAATAGGCTTCCGCCTGTCAGGAGACTGGATTATGGGAAACGGACGGACGCTATTCATTCTAATCCTCTGCGGCTGCTTACAAGCTTGTGGTGGACTCAAGTTGATTGATGTTTCTAAAAGTTCCGCTGCGTTGCAACTCACAACAGACCAGCAGCAGAAAATTCACCCGAAACTGAATCTCATTCGTGACATCGTTGAAGATTACGATTTTGAGAAGAAACAGTTAGAGGCGGATTATCAGATATTTCGGGCAGGTATCACGCAACGGCGGTACGGTCAATACGAAGACGGATTCACGGACACTCGGACGCGCCGGGAACTCATTCGATTTCGGGAGGAAGCACGGAAATTTCTCAGGCAGCGCGACGTATATCTTGACGAAATTAAAGATATAATTCAGGAAGTATCGGCGGAGCTCACCCCTGAGCAGCGTGTTAAGCTCGCTGAACTGAAACTCCCTAAATTGGAAGTGCCAATGATGCTCCAGACCGACCCGTATCGTGAACTCCGCTATATTCCGAATCACCCACTCGGTGGGGTGAATGTGTTTTAAATTGTTGTAATGGATTACTACGTCAGTTTATTCGGGAACGATTCAAACACCGGTTCGTCCGAAACGCATCCGTGGCGAAGTATTGAACGCGTGAATGCTACCGAATTGTTACCGGGGGATTCGGTCTGGTTTCAAGCGAATCAGACCTTCGTCGGAAACCTCAGTCTCGCTAATGTTAGGCAAGCATCGTGTGCCATAACAATTGGTACTTACGGTTCAGGTAGAGCAACCATTGACGCTGGATTTGGTGCCGGTTTCGTAGCAAAGAACATGGGCGGTGTGCACCTCGTCAACCTGAATTTTGTTGGTGCGGGTGCCGCAAAGAATACAGGGTCTGGTGTTTTGTTCAGCAACACCCTACCCGGAAGTATCAAATTCGCAAACATTCGGGTGCATCGGGTGGATGTCAGCGGTTTCAAGTATTCTGGCATCTGCTTCACGGCGCAGCCGACAGATGGCAGTTGGAGCGGATTTCGTGATGTCAAAATCACGAATACCACAAGCCACGACAACGGCGACGCGGGGATTAGTTGTATTGGTGCTTGGAATCCAGAGCAAGAGGGTTACGCACACACCGATTTTTATATCGGCAATTGTAGTGCTTATAGGAATGCGGGGATCCCCGGCAAGGGCAGTCATTCGGGGAGCGGTATCGTCCTCGGACAGGTAGATGGGGCGATCGTTGAACACTGTCGCGCTTACGAAAACGGTCAATTGAACGATTACGAAGACGGTGGTCCCGTCGGGATATGGGCTTGGGATGCCAACCGTGTTGTGATTCAGTTCAACGAGTCGCATCACAACCGAACCGATAGCAGCAAAGATGGTGGCGGATTCGATTTAGACGGCGGTACGACGAATTCGGTCGTCCAATATAATTATTCTCACGATAATGACGGTGCCGGGTATCTTCTGGCACAGTTTGAGGGTGCGCGTCCGTTTTATGGTAACCTTCTCCGATATAATTTGAGTGTGAACGACGGTAGACGAAATAGTTATGGCGGTATCCACCTCTGGTCTACGGGTGCGAATGGAGGCATTACAGACACAACTATTTACGCGAATACAATTTGCACAACACAATCCCCCGATGGAATTCCTGCCGCTGTGGATTGTCCGAGCAACGGAATTCGTAACATCCGTTTCTACAACAACTGCTTCCAAACGGATGGAAAGGCAGCGTTAGTCCGTGGTGAAACAAATCAAGACACAATGTTTGAAGGCAACACCTTCAGGACAAACTACAAGTTCCCGAGACTTTCTGCCAGCACCATAAAGTAGTCCTGTTTTACTGAAGTCGCTCGAAAAAGTAGTCCAGAAACGCCTCCGCCGTGACCTTAACACAGACCTGTGCATTCGGATTGGAAGGTTGGCGGTCTCGTCGTAGATCGGCAACTGTCATGCCGTTTGTCAAAGTTCCCTCAGTTTCAATCTGTACGTAGGCATCAACATTCTCAAAGTAGTCTGGATGTGTGAGCATGCCAATCGGAAGCGCGTCGTGGATATGAAACCCCCAAAACCCGACGTGTTGGCGATAAAATTCCATACAGGCTTGTGTGGAATCCTTGAGAAAGTGGGAGACTTTGCCTTCTCGTTTATCAATTTCAGCGTGTAACCGTTCACCTGTTAAGATAACTTGGTGTGTTGCATCAAGCGGCACGATATGCATAGGCACATCGAAGTGGAAAACTTCGTGGGCTGCATGCGGATCAACAAAGATGTTAAATTCTGCGGTCGTTGTGACATTACCGTATGCCTCGAACGCGCCACCCATCAGGACAATCTTCTGAAGTCGCTGCATCTTCTCGGCATCTTTACGAATTGCCTTCGCGATATTCGTCAGTGGACCGAGGGCGATAATAGTGAGCTCATCTGGATAGCGTGCTGCCATCTCAAGAATAAGGTCGACTCCCGACTCCGATGAAATAGGGGTGTTTGCCTGAGGATACAGTGGACTGCCATCGGTGTTTTGCAATTGGCTCACATTGCCTAAACCATCGTCACCGTGAACATGAGTCGCCATTACGAGCGGCTTGACGAGCGGTTGTGCTTCTCCTTGGGCGATAATAGGGAACTCTTTTAGGTCAAGCACGCCTAAGATTGTTAGCAGGTTTTGTGTTGCCTGTGCGACAGAGACATTCCCGCAAACGGTCGTCATTGCTTCTACGTGTAACTCAGGTGAGCGCATCGCAAGAAAAATAGCGAAGGCATCATCTACGCCTGGGTCGGTGTCTATAAGGATTCGTTGCATTTCTACCTTCCATAGAGAGGATCTTGTGTTTCATATTTTCTTTGGCAATTTTACCATCACAAAACGATTTTGTCCAATTTAGGACTTACGCACTGCTTCTTAAAGTCGCCCTACTCCCTGATAAGGGGGATAAAAGGGGTGTTTCTTCTGGGGATTTAGGGGGTTAAAAATCATAAAATCTTGCGATGTATGCTAAATTTGCGTAAGTCCTGTAAAATTTCATAGCAACTTTTAACGAACCCACTGCGAAAACCGCCCAAAATCCAGTCATGGGCTAAACTCACGACACTTCATAAAATTCATGATTTTTCGATTTTGCTATGAAAACTGTGAAATTTTACACCATTTTTCGGCATCCCAATTTATCCTCTATCTGTTGTGTTTTATTTGTTTTCTGTTGCTTTCCGCTCACCGCACAAGTGAACATCTTTACAGGTGAAACGCTGCGACAGATGAAGTTGGAGCCGGGTTGGTATAACAGCATTAACTTGGATTTGAGTTATCGTGCTGGCAATACATATCTGTTTACTGCGCGGACCCGGTTCCGCTCGGATTATCTGTCAAAAACCTATCACGGCTTCGTTTTCGGAAGTCTCCAACAAGGTCGGAAAAGCGGTGATTTTTTTATCAATAAGGGCATGGCACACGCGCGAATGATCCGAAGCTTGACGCAGCACGTCCTTTTCGAGTCCTTCATCCAAAAACAATTCAACGAATCCATTCTACTCAGTGATCGGAATTTAGCAGGTGGCGGGATCCGGTTCGTTTCACATCCGCCGAGTTCCAGATTTAATCTCTATCTTGGTATCGGCGCGATGTGGGAGCATGAACACATTAATGATACAGATATTGGCGAAATGATAACCCACGTCATCCGGTCAACTAACTATATCAATTGGACTGGACAGTTGGATGAACGGATTACAACGAGCGCGACCGGATACTATCAGGTCTATCTGCGACGTTTCGAGGACTATCGCATCCTTTTCGAGGGAAGCCTTACATTCCGGCTGACAACGAAGTTGGCATTTCCGCTCCGTGTGAATTTCCGATACGATAATGAACCACCGACCGGCATCCGCAAACATGATGTGGAAATTTTTAACGGATTGCGGTATACTTTTTAATAGTTATCGGCTATCGGCTATCGGTTATCAGTTAAGAAATTCTTGTGGCAGTTGCGAATTCTGTCTATTCCACAAATATTTCGGGTCTGATAACTGGCAGGTATAAAAAAGGAGGATCTTATGCAGAAGGTAAAAATAGTCGTCTACATCGGCGTGTGTCTTATCGCTCTGTTGAGTATTGCGTGGGCAGATGGGCATCTCCAGGTCAAGGAAGCAGAGAAAAAACTCGTTCTAAAAGGTAAAATCTCTGAAGCACTCGGTGAATACGAAGCACATCTAAAAGGTGCCGTTGAATACCTCGTTTGTGGGCGCGACGGCAAGGAATATGAGAGCATTATTGTCGTTGATGCGACTGCAAAGGAAATTTACGATGTGCTCAGCAAACTCGGTGTTGCGGTGGGTACACCTCCCGGTTATGACGAAGAAAAAGATGAACCGACACCCCCTACGGGGACCGAGTTTATTATCTCTGTTGAATGGAAAGATGGCGATAAAACGAAAAAAGTCCGTGCCGAAGAACTCGTTTTCAATGTGAAAACCAAAAAACCGATGCAACAGGTTACTTGGATCTATTCCGGTTCACGCGTAGTGGCAGATCTGGATAGCGATGATGAGGATGCGATGATGCCGCAAGCATTTATGAGTAATGACCTTGTCGCTTTAAGACGGTTTGACGCAAGCGCGCTCTTTCAAAATCCGCTCCCTGAATCGGAAGAGGAAAACATCTATAAAAAGAACGAAACACTGCTACCAAAACTTGGGACACCCGTCACACTCACGATTGAGGTTAACCGAGAAATGCAACTGTTTGTGCTAATCAGTGGGAAGGTTCAAGGCGTAGGGTTCCGCAATTTCACACAGATGAACGCGAAGCGGCTCGGCATCAACGGCTACGCTAAGAACTTACCAAACGGGCAGGTTGAAGTCATCGCTGAGGGTGATAAGTCGCAGTTGGATGCGTTAATCGCTTTATTAAAGAAGGGACCGCGCTTTGCGAGAGTTGATTCGCTTCATGTTGACGAGCGTCCATTCAGTGGGGAATACAAAACTTTCGGTATTCGGTATTAGACCATGACGCAAACGTCGCCAGATTTCATATCGGGAATCCTCCTCGCCGCCGGACTCTCTACTCGGATGGGAGCACCGAAGCAGCTACTCCCTTTTGGCGAAAGCACTATTGTTGAAACTGTGGTAGATAATATGCTCGGTGCCAAATTCGATGAGGTTATCGTCGTCGTTGGGCACCACGCTGAGGAGATTCAA
>PYJC01000146.1 GCA_003635255.1 Candidatus Poribacteria bacterium
GCGGTTGAATTGACAACCGACATCCAAGTGCCTGAAGAATCGTATTGAGCGTATCCAGGCGCGGTGCCTTTTCGCTGGAGAGCACATCCGAGAGGACTTGCGGCGCAATCCCGATTTTCTTAGCGACCTCCGAAACCCCACTCCGTGCTTCTATAACATTTTGGAGCCCCAAGAGAAAGAAGGGAGTGTCACCATCCTCTTGGTATTCCTCAAGTGCCACATCAAGGTAACCGATTGCCCGCTTCTTGTCAGCAGCAAGTCGTTCCAATAAGATCTCTTGCCATGTTCGATACTCTCTCATTCTTGTACCTCCTTATGTTCCAACCAATACCCTTTTGCGCGTTCAATATCTCGTGCCTGCGATGACTTGTCTCCCCCACAGAGGAGAAGAATGATCGTATCATCCACTTCGCCAAAATAGATGCGATACCCCGCGCCGAAAGAAAATCGCAATTCAAACACCCCAGCACCAACAGAACGATAATCCCCAAAGTTGCCAGATCTGATTCGGTCAAGTCGCCTTTCAATTCTGTTTTGTATCTCTTCATCTCGAATCGAGTCATACCATTCGGTGAAAGGCTCTCGTCCGTTTGAAGTCCGGTAGGCTTGTAATTTTCTCGGACGAACATTACGCATTAAGGTTTTGATCTCCGCAGCGTGCTACTTTTAGAACATTAATTCCGTTTCTACCGCTTCATCGTAGTCCACACCTTCGACTTCAAATCCGAAAAGGTTTCGGAAGCGTTGTCTGAAGCCTGCGTAATCGGAGAGTTCGTGAAAATTGTCGGTGTCAATTTGTTCCCACCGCTCGGTCACTGCTTCGGTTATTTCCGGTTGCAATTCGCGGTCATCGAGTCGGATATAACGTTCAGAATCGAGTTGCGGTTGCAGCCCCGGTCCGAGATGCTCTGAGAAAAGGCGTTGCATCTGTCCGATCGGTGCCTCATTGATGCCCCGCGCGTTCATAATGTCATAGAGGATACTGACATAGAGCGGTACGACAGGGATCGCCGCAGAGGCTTGCGTAACAACGGCTTTGTTCACCGAAATATAAGCGTTACCCCCAAGTTCGCTTGCGAGTCGTTCATCAAGCACGTCCACACGCGCTTTCAGATCGTCCTTTGCTCTGCCGATGGTGCCGTCCCGATAAATGGGCCAGGTCAAGGAGCTGCCTATATAGGTATAGGCGACAACCGTCACCTCCGGCGCGAGCAATTCCGCATGTGTCAATGCGTCAATCCACATCTCCAAGTCTTCACCACCCATCACAGCGATTGTATCGGCGATCTCTTGGTCATTCGCTGGCTCAATCGTTACAGGTGTGATAACTTCCCGATTCAGATCAATCGTCTTCCCGGTATAGGATGCCCCAATCGGTTTGAGTTCGGATTGATGCGAAACACCCGTGGTCGGATGGATTCGGCGTGGTGCAGCGATACTATAGACGAGGATATCTATTTTGCCAAAATCCGCTTTGAGTCGGCTAACAGTCTCTGCTTTCATCTCATTGGAAAATGCATCTCCGTTGAGACTGTCCGCGAAAAACCCATCCGCTGTCGCCTGTCGATGGAAAGCCGCAGTATTATAGTAACCTGCTGTTGCAGTGCGCCTGCTATCAGCGGGACGCTCGTAGAGAAGCCCAAGCGTTTTGGCTCCGTAAGCCCATGTCAAAGCGATGCGGGAAGCAAGCCCGTAGCCTGTTGAAGCACCGATGACAAGCGCATTCAGATCGGTCTCTTTGTAGGGAATGCCGTGCTTAATCTCGTCTATCTGGTTAAGTACATTCGCGTGGCAACCCGCCGGATGCGCATTGGTACAGATAAACCCGCGTATCCGAGGTTTAACAATTTGAACTGCCATTTTTTAACTTTCCTTGCGGCGTAATAAGCGTGATTTCATGCTTGGAGTATTCTTCTCCCGAGTCGCCCTCCACTTCGTTTCGGGCTGCGCTTTCGTGACGCATAATACCGATTTTAAGTTTCCTCAAGAGATTAATCCTCAATTTCGACGACCATTTCAACTTCAACGGGGATTCCGCCGGGCAATTGCACCATCCCGACTGCGGAACGGGCATGTCTACCTTTATCACCGAAAACCTCAACCAAGAAATCCGACGCGCCATTGACGACTGCAGGTTGGTCAATA
This sequence comes from Candidatus Poribacteria bacterium, assembly GCA_003635255.1. Taxonomy (GTDB): domain Bacteria; phylum Poribacteria; class WGA-4E; order WGA-4E; family WGA-3G; genus WGA-3G. The sequence goes on from PYJC01000146.1 coordinate 2,146, forward strand.
AAATCAGGTGCCGAATTGACAAACCCAATTACTTTGACGACACGTTTCACTCTATCCAAATCGCCGAGTGCGTGTTTAAGGGTGCTTAACAAACAGATTGCTACCTGACGCGCCGATGCGTACCCCTCTTCGATCGTGGCATCGGTACCGAGTTGACTTTTATAGATCGGACCTTCGCCTGTGCCGGGACCGTGTCCGGAAGTAAATATGAGATTGCCGGTCTGCACCGTTGTGACGTAATTCGCTACAGGAACCGCGGGTTCCGGTAATTCTACACCTAATTCTTCAAGCCGTTGTTCTATTTTCATCTGATTATTCCTTTTGCAAATGGATTAAATTCTATATGCCTCAAAGACAGCATTCTTGGCGGAACTTGTAAGTCCAAGTTTGCCATAATTCTTATTTCTGCCTCTACTATTAAACAGATTTTCGCCAATTTTGTCAAGCAATCTTTTGGGCAAAGCAGAAACATTCTGCTGATCACCTGCAACTGAGAACTGAATGGTTCTGGATGAGTATCATTCAGGAGTTGACAAATTTTTGTTAAGTGTTTACAATGTTTAATGTGTGAATTAATAACTGACACCTGGATACTCTACTTAAACTATGTGCTATGTCGCATATTTGACAAATTGTTGTTAAATGTGTATAATTCTATATAATAAATTTTCTAATGAATCCGATGTTACACTGAAATTCAAGAATCCGCTCACAAACTAAGCAGGTTCCTAAAACCTGCTATATTTATGAATTGTCTATAAGGAGGCAAAAATTTTATGAAAAGTATTTACTGGTTGACAATCGCGATCGCGGTTGTCTTTACACTGGTTATCGGAACCTCACAATCTGTATTCGCGCAGGCGAACGATATCGAGGGGGGTCCCTTGAAGAATGACGAACTCCTGAAAGATCCAAACCCGAACGGTGACAATCTCAGGGAAGATCACTCTGGAAACAAAAACTGGATTACGAAGTGGTATGGTCCCGATGGTAACTATGAAAACAACGGTGGTTTTCAGGCTTCCGCACGGATAGATTTTATTGATGAGGGATCTAACGGTAAACTCACGCAACCCAAACTTTCAACAAGTGCAGGTCTGAAGTTGACACAAAGCATTGACATGAAATGGAAAGATGGGAACGGCGGTACGCGGAAGTGGACGGTCTTTGAACTTGATCCGGCAGACGGGAACAACATGAACAGAGGCGGTCCGGCTGATAATATTGATACTTACGGAATGATCGTTATTCATTCGCCGGTAGCAAGAAAAGCCGTCATGTCTCCTGCTCATGATGACCACGCCCAAATTTGGATTAACGGCGAAAAATGGTACAACAACTCCAGATGGACGGGTGCCGCACGAACGATCCTTCACAACGTCGAAGTCGATTTGAAAAAGGGTGCCAATGTGCTGCTCTACCGGGTTGGTGAATCCGGCGGTTCCGCGTATATCAATCTCCATTTTGATGATGAGACCCACAAAAAATCCAGGATTTTTCCCGATAAATCGAAGGATCAGAAGGGTTTCTTCAATGAAGTCTCTGGTATTCTTGATGTCGAACCCGTCGGGAAGTTGACAACGACCTGGGCAGATATTAAGCGGAACCGTTAGTTACCCCACAGTCCTTAACTACCCTTTTCAGATAAGAGATTTTTTTCCGACTCGGAAGGGACTACACAGAAGCATAGGTTGGACTGAACGAAGTGTCCTCAACTATTGCCTATAGCCTTCTTGACAAATTTTTGTTGAGATATTATAATAATTTGTAATGTTGAACGTTATTTCAACGTTATATACACTACAGAGCATCTAAGTTACGTTTTCGTTTAACTTAGGACTCTTAACTATTAGTCTACAGAAAAGGATATAGTATGAAAAAATTTAGCATTCTCACACTTACAATTGCCATTGTTTTCACACTCGTTATCAGTGGCGCACACTATGTATTTGCGGCGGATCTACTCCAAGGGGGGCCGCTCGCCGAAGATGCACACTTAGAAGATCCAGATCCTAACGGTGACGACCTGAGAGAAGATCACGCTGATGTCGAGACTTGGATTACTAAGTGGTATGGTCCCGAAGGCAACTATGAAAACAATGGCGGTTTTCAGGCTTCCGCAGCCATCGACTTCATGGATGAAGGCACCGGCGGTAAAATTACCGATGCCTCGCTTTCAACCCTTAGTGGTCTACTCATGACACAGGACATTGATGTGGAATGGGGAGACGACCACGGCGGGACACGTGCCTGGACAGTCTTTGAAATTGACCCAGCAGACGGGAACAACATGAATAGAGACGGTCCCGCTGACAATATCGAAACTTATGCTGTTATCGTTATTGACGCGCCGAGTGATATGACCGCTATCATGTCCCCCGCACACGATGACCACGCCCACATCTGGCTTAACGGCGAAAAATGGTACAACAACTCCAGATGGACAGGTGCCGCACGCACGATCCTTCACAATGTCGAAGTCAATCTCCAAAAGGGTGCCAACGTGTTGCTCTATCGCTGTGGCGAATCTGGTGGTTCTGCATACTTCAACTTACACTTTGACGACGCAACGCATGATGCCGTTACGATCTATCCGAAGGATGCAACCGATAAGGCTGGCTTCTTTGATGAAATCCTGCCGTTAACTGCTGTTGAACCTACTGGGAAATTGACAACAACTTGGGCAGACATCAAACAACGGAAATAAGCATTTATTGCTATTTTATAGGCGCGCTTCTCAGGGCGCGCCTATTTTTTTTTAATTGGCAGTCAGCCATCAGCCATTAGCCGTCAGTAAAGAGGTTTCGGATTGAATCAAACGCTTCTTTGCTGATTGCTGACCGCTCACGGCTGAATAAAGAAATCCACTTGACAAATCCAAATTAGCACGTTAAAATATTTTCACAGAATCTACCAAAACAGAGACGCTGAGGTTGTATCATGCGAAATAAGTGCCTTATCTGCTTTTTAATCTTAATCGCTTCTGTTCTTGTTGGATGGATCGGGGGTTGGACGCACATGATGAGAGCCGGTCACGAAGCATATTTGTATGGGGACTACGACGCGGCACAGACTGCCTTTCAAGAGGCGACATTTCAGAAACCTAACAATCCGATTGCACATTATAACCTCGGCACTGTGCTGTACAGAAAGGGTAAGTTCAGCGAAGCAGTCGAAGCATTTCGGGAATCGTTAGCAACGCATGGTGGAAATACTGAAAAAGCTCCAGATCAGGCACATATCTATTACAATTTGGGAAATACCCAATTTAAAGCGGGGGATCTCAGAAGTGCTATTGAGGCTTATAGACACTCGCTCCGTTTAAATCCGCAAGACACAGATACACAACATAACCTCGCATTAGCACTTCGACTTGCAGAACAACAAGAGGATTTCGCGCAGCAACAGAAGGCGAATAAAAACGCTGAACCGCAGACTGAACCGGACAATATTGGCGAAGCGGAGAGACTTCAACTCTTAGAGCGTTTAAGTAAGAATGAAAATAGGGTGCGGCAAAAATTATTACAGCAGCAGCGTAAAAGCGGACTCCGGCGTGCGAAGGATTGGTAAACTGCCCAAAACCGCTTTACGCATACTTTTTTTCGTATGCTTCTCTGTTCTCAATGCTATGCAGAGCGCAGCAGAGCAGGTACCCGCGCGACCGCTTACCATCAATGTGGCAGCTGTAGTGAAACCGCGTCATATACAACTCGGAGAGAAAGCGCGATTAGATCTTACGATTTCAGGAGATGCCTTCATCAAGCATATTGAGGCGCCGAAATTCAATTTTCTACCCGCATTCCTTGCTGTGCCGCTACACACCGAAACGACACCACGATTGGAGTCAAGTAAAATTGCGGTTTCTATGGCGTGGGTTTACGAACTGATTCCGCAGGCAGTCGGGGACTTTTCATTATCGGATGTCCGGTTTGCCTACCAAGGTTCCGATTATTTTGCAAATCCAGGATCAATTCGGGTGAGTAGTGCAGACACTTATATTGATGTTTCAACGCGTAGCACCCACCAAGTCAAAGTGAGTGTTAATATCTCCGAACCTTATCTTAATGCCCCGCTGACATACACCTTTCGTTATCTGTATACTGCTGTACTGCCTACACAGGAATCTCCAACCCCGCGACTCCCTACGTTTCCCGATTTTTTAGTTGAGGAACTCCCAACGCAGCCACCGTACACGCAGCAAATTCGCGGAAAAACGTTTTGGGTCGAGGAACACGTCCGCAGGCTATATCCACAGAAAACGGGACAGATTGTCATCAAACCGGCTACATTGCTGCTTCCGATCCCACGCGGACGTAAGACATTGACAACCGGACCATTGAAGTTGAATGTTCAACCGTTACCGGAGATAGGAAAACCACCGCACTTCAGTGGTGCCGTTGGTGAATACCAGATCTCCGCACAAGTTGATCGTACCTCGGTAGAAACAGGAAGTGCTCTAACGCTATCTCTACAGATCTCCGGACGCGGGAACATACAAACGGTCACGGCTCCGAAGTTGCCAGCTGTAACCGGTGTTGTTGTGAATGGACCTAATCTCGCTGAAGATTCTACACCAACAAACCGTACCTATGCGTACGCTTTAATCCCTGCTCGAACAGGTACACTGCGTATCCCGGCTATAGCGTATGTCTACTTCGACCCGAGTCAAGCCGTTTATGCCACAACACAGACGACACCTATCCCTGTCTCAGTACGTCCAAATCCGAACGACGCAGCTGGCACCGAGACAGACACTTCGGTGTGGAGGATCTGGGTAACCTTATTAGTGATTCTAATCGTTGTGTTGGCGGTGGCGGGCTTTCTCTGGTATCGCACAAGATCTCAGATGTTTAGGGGTGCAGCGGTAAATCCGGGGACCGCAACACGCCCGCTTGATAACAGCGAAACAACGAAGCAGGGACGGCAGCAGACAGAGACAGAACCGACAACCGCTGCTTCACTGGCACACGATGCGCTAATGCAACTTGCACGCAGCAATACGACTGATGAAGCAACAGCGTTTGCAAATACCCTTGCGCAGATACTCTATGAATACCTTGCGGATACGCTTGCCCTGACGCAACGTAATATCGACACAGTGCGCGAGGTGTGCGTTCAATCTGGTATTGCTGAATCTATTCGTGAGGAGCTGCTGGATCTCCTCACGAAGTGTGATTACCATCGCTTCGCACCTGTCCCGCTTTCCATAGACGAACGGCGGACACTCATTGGACGATCCGAAGGTGTTATCAGCAACATTGAAATGTTTCTGATAACTGATAACTGATAACTGACGACTATACAAGGATTTTAAATATGGATATATTCTCTCTTTTAATTCTCTGGATACACGTTATCGCCGCTGTTATATGGGTCGGCGGTAATCTCATTTTAGCGATGGTAATCGTCCCGCATTTTAGACAGAATTTACCACCTGTTCAACGTATCCAACTCTTGATGCAGATAGGTAAACGGTTTGAGCCGGTTGTATGGGGCTGTATCGGTGTTCTATTTTTTACGGGTATCGTCAACATTTTTTTCGCCGTAGATCTCACCTCTCCGACTGCGCTCTCCGATGCGTTTATGCGAACGCTCATCATCAAAATCCTACTTTTCTTTGTGTTGATTATCCTTACGGTACTGCACAGTATGATCTTCGCGCCCCGATTGGTGGTAGCGATTGAGGATTTAGACCCCACAATTGAAGAGCTCCCGTCAGAAGTCAAGCCGCTCCGCACCCAGATGTCAGTTGTCTCCAGTTTGATAGGTGTTGTTTCCTTACTCATCTTGCTCGCTGCAGTTGCGCTCCGCATGGGAATTTAACGATAGCGTAAACCAATCAAACCCATTTGCGTTTTTAAAGTCAATTGCGTTATTATATAGTAACAGCAAACACATAAGATTAGAATTGAATTCAAATTAATTAAGGGGAGTTACAACTCAAGTGTACTTTTCTATACGCAAAACCTTTATACTACTTTTATTGCTTGCCGTCTTTCTGCCAGTTACCGCGCTTGCGGGACCCGGACGGACCGGTGCACAAATCTTGAACCTCGGCGGTGGCGCGCGCGCAAGAGCCCTCGGCGACGCATTTTATGCGGTGTCTGGTGATGTGACAACATCCCTCTGGAATCCAAGCGGTCTCGCAGATATGCCAGAAAGTAAATTCCGATCGGGCAAAAAAGCTGCACAAGCCTCAATGTTTTATACGGACCGCACTGCTATTTTCGGGGAAGCGGGTGAAGGCTTATACTATACCTTCCTTTCTGGTGCTATGCCTCTCGGTGATGTCGGAACCATCGGTGCTACACTCCAAATGGAAGGACAGGGCACGATCGCTGTAACAACCGATTCCCCGGATATCCTCCGTGAGGAGAACCTCGGCACTAATTTCGCGTTGACATTCTCCTACGCAGACAGGATCACGGAGTCTTTATCGGCAGGCATTAACGGGAAAATAATTCGGATGGTCCTCGGACGTGAGAACGGAAATTCTTATGCCCTTGATTTGGGGATGCAGTACCGCATTCCGTTTGACCTTATACCGACGACGCTCGGCGTTGCAATACAGAACATTGGACCCGGTATCTCCTTCATTGATGAAAACCAAGCGGATCCCTTACCTCGGTTTTTACGAATTGGTACTGCAACGAGCCTCTACCGCGATAATTATAACCACTTTCGTCTTGTCAGTGGTATCACGGCATACATTGATAAATTGGCAGAGGATGAAGACGAATTGGCAGTCGATTTGGAACGGCTTAACGCCGAAAGAGAGGAAAAACTAACGCGCGAACACCTGCTTTCTGATCGTGGGGTCGGTATCCGAGCATTTGAGTGGCGGCACCTCCAAAAAAATCTCGGTTTGGAGTACTGGCTCGGGGATATTCTCGCGATCCGTGTCGGCTGTAAAGTTGAGCCCGGTATCAACCTACCAAACTTGACAGATTATTTTACCGGTGGTATCGGTGTGAAGGTATTTCTATTCAATCTTGATTTGAGTTACCGTGCCAACCCCGGTCCAGGTCGGGCATCGAGCGACGGATTCCCAGGGCTTCTTGAAGTGACAGGAATCATCATCTTTTAGAGGAGACATCCAGCGTGAAATTTCGTACCCAAATTTTGATATTTGTGATGCTATTGTGTTTATCCACTGGTGTCTGCTTAGCTTCCGATATTTTACAAGCACAGCCCTTCACGGCTTTCTATCTGGAATCTACACTCGGAAATCGCACATTGGCGAATCAATCAACTGTCACCACAGCTGCAAGCCCAGAACTTCAACCTCGGAAATCACCGAATGAGGCGTTCTTGTATTCGCTTGTTATTCCCGGCATGGGACAACTCTATACAGGTGCGAAGCGCGGCTATATCTACACCGCAGCAGAAGTCGGTTTCCTCGCGACCTTTTTCATTTTCCGCAACTCCGCCTCAAACATACGTGATGATTACCGTGATGCTGTCAGAGAACATGTTGTTTTTATCGGTCCTGGCTCGTTTGAAAAGTGGGATCCGATTGAAGATTTTGAACACGCCACCCAATACGAAACATGGAACCATGACTACGATACAGAGGCGACCCAAAAGCGCACCGGCAAATGGTACTGGAAGGATATTGACCCTAACCTAAAAGACGAGAGACATAGAGACCTTGAGAAGAGAGGTATTACTTCAAACTACCGATTGGAGGCTTTTGAGTTGCGGGAAAAAGCGAATGATACTTTTGAACGCGCGAAATTCTTCTTGGGGTTGGCAATTTTAAACCATGCTATCAGTGCTGTGGAGGCACGCATTACGACCAAACGTTTCAACAGTCGATTGGAAAATATGTCCACGCAGACACAAACTCGTACGTTTGATATAGATGTGCAGCCTGACAGGTTCACAGGCGCACTTACAGGAACAGTCGTGCTACGGAAGATATTTTAAAAGGAGTACCGATGCCATTAGAGATACCACAACTTTTGGAGACGCTTAACTCAGTTACTGCGATCCCTATTATCCCGTTCAAAGACGGCAAGGTTGATTATACTGGACATGCGAAAAATATCGACTATTTGCTGCGTAATAACTACCTTGACGAAGGGAGACAGCGTGTTATCGCTATTGCTGGTACCAGCCTGATACACCATATCAGTGAAACCGAGCAACTCCTTATCATTGACAAAACTGGACAACAGATAGGCGACGACGGCATCCTCATATCCGGTATTGTCCCGAATCCCATCCGCCAAGCCGGTCAACTGATTGAATTACAGGCGGAACTCAGTAGACCCCCAGATGCTTATCTACTCATGCCACTCACTGGCATCTCCAGCCCAGAAGGGATCTACGAACAGTACATAGAATTCGGTGAAAGATACGGCACCGCTTGCGGCGCGCGGTTTCTCTACTACTTCCGTCAGAAGCGCGATATGTCCGCTGTTGTACGCCTTCTAAACGACTCACCACATTTTATTGGCGTGAAGATCGGGACAGGTGAAGCGGATGTCGAGCCACTCGTTGAAGGTGTTGGTGATAGCGGGATTGTAATGTGGGGGATCGGAGACAGGTGCACGCGTCCCGCACAGTTAGGTGCGAAGGGACATACCTCCGGCATAGCGGTCGCCTTCGCGCGCGCCTCGGACGAGATTAACAACGCTCAACGTCGTGGCGATTACGAGATCTCCGCCCGGATTGAAGCCGACATCGCACCCCTTGAGGAAATCCGTTTCATGAACGAGCGGGTTTATAACTATTCTGCTGTGATTGAAGCAATGATCTTGAGCGAATTTGATGATATTGAAGCAGGGACAGGCGGTCCATTTAATCCGCGCGTCCCGTCAGAAATTCAGGCACAGCTCCGTGAGGTGACACAAGACTTGAAGCGATACCATTAAGGTGAGTTATGTCTTTTGATAGTTTAGCGCTCCGCATTGTTACGCAAGAACTCCGCGAATCTCTTATAGGCGGCACGATTCGGCACATTGAACAAGCGAACGCGCATACCCTTTCATTCAAAATTGGTCGTGTTACTGAAACACATTGGCTCACTTTATCAGCGCATTCGGTACATGCCCGCGCCCATCTCATCCAAAAGCCCCCACCCGGGCAAAAACAGTCCTATCTCGCAGATTTCCTCACAACACATCTCAGACGTGGCACGATTACTGATATTGAACAACTCGGTTGGGATCGGATCCTTAAAATAACCGTCCAACCCGTCTCCGATGAACCGATACAACCGTCTCCGAAAGCTATTATTGTAGAGATAATGGGTAAGCATAGCAACATCATTCTAATAGATGCAACCGACGACAGGATTCTGGAAAGTCTCAAACGGATTGACGAAACAATGAGCCGACACCGAGAGATTTTGCCCGGTGAAACTTATACTTTGCCGCCACAACAGGCTAAAGTGGATCCGTTGACGTTAGACGCAGCAGCGTTTACTGAATTGTTTGATGGACAAACGGACGTGAGTTGGCGACAACTCTTTAACAAGATCGACGGTTTCAGTCCGACACTCGCGAAAGAGGTTGTTGCACGGACAGCTGAAACAGAGCTCTGGGATGCTTACCAGCAGGTTATCGCCTATTTTGATCCGAAGCATGCTTCACCGCAGCTACTCACGGATGGTGATGAACCGATTGCGGCATCATCACTATCACTGCAACAATTTCCGAATGCCGTCTCTCAAGCATTCAACACAATGAACAGTGCGCTTGCAGCATACTACGATGCAATCACACTGAGAGAGAACATCGTCTCAGAACGCGGCACCCTCACACAGGCGTTGACGAAGCAGAAGAATCTACTCCAACGGAAAGCAAAAGCGTTGCATTCCGATCTGGACCGTGCCGAAAAAGCAGAAGATTATCGCATCCAAGGCGAATTGATTCTTGCCAATCTACACGCTATTACGCGCGGACAGGAGCAGGTAGAGTTGCAGAACTACTACAGTCCTGAACTCGAAAAGTTATCAATCCCGCTCAATCCAGAGCAAAGTCCCTCCGAAAACGCACAGACCTATTTCAAGAAATACACGAAAGCGAAACGCGGTCGCTCGCGCATCCAGCAGCTCATCTCTGACTTGGACGCAGATCAAGAGACACTTGAACTATATGTATCCAAGTTAGCATCCGCCGATACGCTGGAGGCACTGCAGAAACTTCGCGCTGCGTTTGTTCAAAACGGCTATCTCAAATCACCGCAGCGTGGGAAACAGAAACAGGAAGTAAGCGAAGGTCCCTTCCGAAGATATACCTCCACCAACGGCTTCCAGATGTATGTCGGTAAAAACAGTCAGTCGAACGATCTGCTTCTGCGTCAGATTGCCAAACCGAGTGATATGTGGCTCCATGCTAAGCAGATCCACGGTTCGCATGTCATCATCCGCAACCCAGAAAACCGTCCGGACATCCCGATGCCGACATTATTGCAAGCCGCGCAACTCGCCGCCTATTATAGCAAGGCGCACCATGCCAGCAATGTACCTGTTGACTATACATGGGCGCGGTATGTCGTGAAGCGAAAAGGCAACGTCGCCGGATACGTGCATTACACACGTGAAAAGACTTTATACGTCGAACCTGCAGTCCCATCATCAAAAAAATAAAAATCTTGCTTTCCCTTGGAGTTATGGTATGATTGAATACAAAGGTTATATTGGAGTTGTCGATTTTGACCCAGAAATTGATCTTTTTCATGGAACGGTAATTAACATCAATGACGTAATCACGTTCTATGGTGCATCTGTATCAGAACTCCGCGAAGGGATGCAAAAGTCGATTGAAGGCTACATTAAATTCTGCAAAGAACAAGGGAAATACCAGAAAAGCCTTCTCAGATAGGTTTGATGTAACAGTGGTTTCATAGGGAGTAAAGAAATTTTACATGAATGATTTGAGAAACACCATCGCACGCATTCTTGAACACAAGGAACGGTTGGCAGAAGTCAATGAGGCGACTATCCAACAATATGTTGTTTTACCAATTCTACGTGCTTTAGGGTGGAACGATGCCAATTTAGCATCTTTGGAAGTTTTGCCTGAGTATGCTGTTACGGGTGGACAAGTTGATTACGCCCTAAAAGTTGGGCTGAAACTTACTTTATTTATTGAGTGCAAAAAGTGGAATGAACCACTTGACAGACATGAAAGCCAAGTTACCAACTATGCTTTTAATGCAGGGGTACCTATTGCGGTACTTACCAATGGTAAAATTTGGCATTTTTATTTCTCATGGGTGGAGGGGACCTCTGTAAGCGAAAGAATTTTCTGCAAGATTGATATTGAAGATCAAGAAAATACTATATCCGATTTGAAAAAATATCTTTTGAAATTCAATGTAGTATCAGGAAAAGCGGAACGCAACGCCCAGATAGCATTGAAAGAAAGGGAAAAAGCGGATAAGCCCGAACCGAGTTCTATACCAAAACAGACTGTTGCTCCTTCCGAATTTAGTAGCGAATGGACGGTAGAGCGAATTAGAAATTTAGTATCTGAGGAAATTAGAGATTATCACGAAGCAAGTTTCTCCGAAGAAAGATGTAATGTATTTTACAGAACGGTGGCAGAGACACAGAATTTGATTAAAACAAAGGATTGGCGGTTAGAACCGAAATTCCATAAAAAAAGTTGCCGTTTTTGGTTAACGGATAAGGGAGTTACACAGGTTAAAAGTGTATTTGGAATACATCTTCAATATAACCCCTTTACACTCCATGTCCGAATAATGAAAAAAGACGCAGAAGAGTTGAAGCGTCAATGTAGATGTGAATTTTATTTCGTTACTAAGAATGCATTCGCTGATTATATCTATTACCAGATCCCTGATGATATAACAGAACTTCTCCCTGTCCTTGAATTTACCTATAAAAAACATACCGGCAATTGATTCTAATTTTCACACACCTTATGTCAATCCTCCAAAATTTATAGACATCATTTATAATTCTGTTATACTGTCTTCACAAATTAACATAGGAGGAACTCGTTATGAAACTGGTTAAGGTGTTCATACTGGCTGCATTTTTCTGTGCCGTCAGTCTTTTTTCAACAGGAATTGCAACAGCGTTAGATGAATGGATACATGTTGACATAGAACCCTATTCAAACACGAAACTGGTTAAACACCAATGGTGGACGTTAGCTCCTGGTGACAGCACACTCTCCCGCCTACCTATTGGTGAGGTAGGTGAATTTGAGGGTCCCGACGGTAAGGTTGAATTCCAGATTATTGATGGTGCCATCGTCGTTTTCGGGACGAATGCAGCGAGATGGCCCAAAGCCGTTGAGGACATTGCCATCGAAGGTCAGGCGAAGTTCATCTATTTTTTCCACGCAACGGGGTGGGAACAGAACGGCGTGCCGAGTTACAAATTCGTCATGAACTACCGAGATGGGAAAAAGGAAGAACTTGAACTTGTTTCAGGTGTTAATTCGGATGACTGGTGTCACGATGGTGCTAATCTTGAAGACGATAACTCCGTCTGGGGTTGGATCAAGAAAGAAGGCGGTCCCTGTGGACACGCCGGACTGATTACCACGAAATGGAAAAATCCGCGTCCCGATATCTGGATTTCTACCATAGACATCGTCTCTTTGGAATTAGGTTCAGTCCCTATAATTCCAGCGATTACGTTAGGCGAGGCAACACTCGCAGTTGAACCCGCACAAAAATTGGCGGTTACATGGGGCAGCCTAAAGGATTCCAGTGGGTTATAGACCCCTAATTAACGAATCTACGCTTACTGGCGAGGTTTGAAACCTCGCCAGTTTCAGTTAATCTTGCCTTAGACAATCATATTGACCTACTCCCGCCATTGAATAATTCCGTTCCTGCTGTTTTTTCTTGACATTAAAATTTATATATGATAGACTTATCATATAATAACTTTTTATTTGCGTCAGTTTTAATCTCATGGGACTAAAATCAATCAGTTTGCGAGTATCGCCCTTATTACAACAGGCAATTGAAACAGCAATCACATTCCTCTATCCTGCAGAATGCCATGTCTGCAACGGTTTTCTTGGGGTTGCGTCTATGCCTTATATCTGTGCGAACTGCTGGCAGGACGTTCAATTCCTTGAGCCACCTTGGTGCGATATATGTGGCACCCCAGATGTCAATGGACGCTGTGACGACTGTGCGATCTCTCCGCCTCGCTACGGCAAATTGAGATCCATCGCATTTTATCAGACAACACTCCAAGAGGCGATACATCTCTTTAAATTTGGAAAAAAAAAGGTATTTGCACCACACTTGAGTCGGCTGATGAACGCGCATATCCCCGTAGATTGTAACATTCCAGAATACGACTTTGTTCTGCCGATCCCGATCCATAAAAAACGGCTGCGGGAACGCGGTTTCAACCAGGCGATGCTACTCGCCAATGGTATTGCAAAAGCGGAAGGCTTGCCAGTGCTTGCGGATGCCCTGGTGCGGAAGCGACATACGGTCGCACAAAGCAGCTTGGACAAAGAAGCCCGTCAACAGAACATCGTAGGTGCGTTTGAAGTCCGAAACCCGGATGTCATTCGCGGAAAACGGCTCTTGGTGATTGATGATGTTTTCACAACGGGTGCGACGATTCGTGAGGCAGTCAGCGAATTATGGACTGCCGACCCTGCTGAAGTCGATGTTTTGACATTAGCAAGAACTTTGGACGGCTGAAAATCGTGAAACTTTTTCCATTGTACTACGTATATATGAACGTTCACGCTGAGACAAGGTTGTAAGTGCGTTTTCATGTTGTAAGGCAAGGGGGCGTTTCAAAATAACTTGTCGTTGCGATTATTATTTTTTACACTTGTAGTGGGAGGGTTAAACCTTTGCACTTAAATAGCATAAAAATTCGAGGATTCAAGAGTTTTGCCGAAGACGTTGAATTAATACTTGAACCCGGCATCACTACCATTGTCGGACCCAACGGTTGTGGGAAGAGTAATGTCTCTGATGCGATTCGGTGGGTGCTTGGTGAGCAGAGTGCCCGTTCACTTCGGTGTACCTCTATGCGGGATCTGCTTTTCAATGGTGGTTCTAATTTCGCGCCCGCGCAGAAAACGGAGGTGGCACTACGCTTTTCAAATGTTAATGGTAATCCAGATACACCCACACAAGATGCGCCTAACATTGCTCTCGGATCCCCCGAAGTTGAAGTATGTCGTCATCTGACTCGCGATGGCGAGAGCCGCTATCTGATCAATCAAAGTCCGTGTCGGCTCCGCGACATCAGTGAACTCTTTATGGATACGGGTATCGGTGTTGATGCTTATTCCGTTATGGAGCAGAGTAAAATCGACCTGATTCTGAACGTACGTCCAGAAGAACGCCGCTTCTTATTCGACGAAGTGGCTGGCATTACCAAATACAAGCATCGAAAGAAAACAGCACTCCGTAAACTCGAACAGGCTGAGCAAAACCTTGTCCGCATCAACGATGTGATTCAGGAGTTGCAACACGAGACTGAATCGCTCAAGGAACAAGCCGAGCAAGCGCGACACTATAATGCACAACAGGCGCAGTTAAAGGCGTTTGAGTTGGACCTCGCGCGTCGGGAATACGAGAAACTTCACACGGATTATAGCCAAGCACAAGCCGATTTGGATGAGATTTTAACCAGTGTCTCAACGGCTTCTGAAACGCTTAAAGCTGCTGAAGAGCGCATCGAGAGTTCCACGAACCGCCAGTCCGAGTTGGACGAAGCAATACGTGTCGGACAGGCAGTGCTTCGTGAGACTGAAACGCAGATTGAGCAGATTGAGCGGCAGATCGTGCTTCACAAGGAACGACAACTCAATATCCAAAAACAGCGTGAACGCGCCCTCCAGACGCTTGAATCCTTACAGGCGGAGCAGACAGCACTTCTGAGAAAAAAACGGGAACGGACCCAAGAACACCAAAGACTTGAGGCATCCTGCAAGATAGAAGAAAGCCGCTTGACAGCACGCCAGCAGCTGCTAACACAGCTCGCCGATCGCATCAACGGCTCCAAAGCGTCCGTGCAAGAGGCACAGACCGTCTTACAGGAAACCGCAACAGAGTTGGAGGATCGTGAACGTAAACGCCTTACAATTGAGCACAAGTTGACAAGCACCGAGGGCGATCTCAATCGTCTCAAAGAGAATACAGAAGCGTTGACCGTCCAGCTCAAGTCCGCTACTGATACCCACGCGGCTGTCCAACGTGCTGAAACACAACTGAAGGCGGAATTGGTTCAGATTGAAGCCGAGAGAAGTCAGGTAGAGACAGATCTGCAGGAAAATCAGGACGCACTCCGCAAGATTGAAGCCGAGATTCAGGGTTTACAGAATAGTTTAGGGAGTAATGTCTCACGGCTTAAATCGCTACAGGAATTACAATCTGCTTACGAAGGGTATTACGCCGGTGTTCGGGCGATAATGCAGGCGAAAACGCACTATCCTGATCAATTTCAAGGCGTTTGTGGTGTTGTTGCCGAGCTGCTCACGACGGATTCCGAATATGAGGTTGCGATAGAGGTCGCACTCGGTGGTGATATCCAGAGCGTTATTGCTGAGACTGCAGAGGACGCGCAAAGCGGTGTCGCTTTCCTTAAAAAGCATCGCGCGGGTCGGGTGAAGTTTCTCCCCCTTGATTTCATACGGGAACGCAGGTTCTATGATGAGGCGCTGCTCAACAAACCCGGTGTCATCGGCATCGCTCAGGAATTGATTGATTACGACGGTAAATACGAGCCTGCCATGCAATACCTGTTGGGTAATACGCTCGTCATCGAGGATTTGGATGCTGCGGTCGCACTGACCCGTCAATTCCGTCCGAGGGCACGTCTCGTTACTTTAGATGGTGAGGTTATTGATACGTCTGGGGCTATCACCGGCGGTCAAACAAGTCAGAAACAGCGTGGGTTGCTTGGTCGGGCACGTGAGCTTGAGACCCTTGAAGATGAGATTGGAAAGTTGACCCAGAGTTCCAATAAGAAGGTTGAAAAGCGCAAGGCATACGCCGCAGCAATAGCGGAATTGGAACGAAAGCGGCAAAACCTTACCAGAGCCTGGCAAGATAAGCGACTTGAGAAGGCGTCCCTAACGAAAGACGTGGAACAAGCGAATCTCCAAGTCACCCAGTTTGAGCAGCAACTCGCCAAGGTTGAGGTAGAAAACAAGGAATTAAAGGATGCAGTCGCTGTATCACGCGAGGCGCAGCAGACACTTGAAACTGAAATCTTGGCATTGACACAAAAGCGGGATCGCACCGGACGCTGGATTGAGCGAATGTCCGAGCAGATTGAGAGTGAAGACCGGAAACGTGCTGAAGTCGCCGAGAGCTGCCAAGAAATGCAAATCTTCTTAGCAGGACAGCATCAGAAATTGGAAAGCATGGCATCTGAACTACAGGCACTTGAAGAGGCGCAGCAGCGGGCAACAAAGGATATCGCTGAACAGCAAGCCATTATTGACTCAGATGAGCAGACCAAAATTGACCTCGGAGAACAGGTAGAGGCGGCACAACGTGAGTTCCTGCGTTTAGAAGGGGATCGCGCCGAAGCCGAATCACATGTTGATGAACTGAATGAAGAACGGGAAACGCTTCTTGAAGAGGTAGCCATCCTTCAAAAGGAGATGCGGGCAACCCGTAGAAACTTTGAGAGAGAGAATAAAGCGCGCCATCAACTTGAAGTCAAAACGACACAACTTGAGATGCGGATCAAATCGGTTTCAACCCGTATCCATGAGAAGTATCAAGTCTCGATTGATGCGCTGCCGCCACTGGCGAATAACGAGCAAGCTATGGATGAGATTGATCTGCTTGATAGTATCGAAAAATTGAAGGCAGAACTTTCAGCGATGGGTGCGGTGAACCTTAAAGCGATCGAGGCTTATGAGGAACATAAGAAGCGACACGATTTCCTTATTTCTCAGCGTGAAGATATCCAACAGTCGATTCAGGCTACCTATCAGGTGATAGAAAAAATCAATCAGACCTCAAGAGACGTATTTATGGAGACGTTTGAAAAAGTACAGACGAACTTCCAAGAGGTCTTTACACAGCTCTTCGGCGGTGGCGAAACGGAATTGTTATTGACCGATCCGTCGAATGTGCTTGATTCAGGTATTGACATTATTGCGCGTCCGCCGGGCAAACGTCCGCAGAGCATTACGCTGCTTTCTGGTGGTGAACGTTCACTCGTCGCTATCGGACTCTTGTTTGCTGTCTTCAAAATCAAACCGAGTCCGTTCTGTGTGCTTGATGAAGTTGATGCTGCACTTGACGAGGCGAATGTTCTCCGTTTCGCAAATCTCATCCGTGCCTACGCCGAGAATACGCAGTTCATCATTATCACGCACAACCGCCGCACAATGGAAATCGCTGATGTGATGTACGGTGTAACGATGGAACAGGCGGGTATCTCAAAGATTGTCTCCGCCAAGTTTGCTGAATAATCCTATATGGACAAACTGAATCGTGAGCGACTCACAGTTCTCCCGCTCTCCGAACGCCGACACAAAATGACGGTGGCAGATATCTATCCGTTAGACGCGGAGCCGCCGTCCTATGAAAACCCACACCTCCACATCGTTGCGGATCGAATCGTTGAGGCGTATCGCGCGGAGAAACAGGTCATCTGGATGATGGGCGCGCACGTCATGCGGCGCGGCAATTCCCGCTTCATCATTGATTTGATGGAACGCGGTATCATAACACATGTTGCCACCAACGGGGCATGTGCCATCCACGATTTTGAACTCGCGCACATCGGAGCAACGCTTGAAGATGTAGAAGACTATATCTGGGATGGTAAATTCGGCAATTGGGAAGAGACAGGACGCTACCTAAATGAGGCGATTGTTCGGGGATACCGGGATAAAATCGGTTTTGGAGAGGCAATCGGTAGATTCATCCAAGAAGGCGAACAGGACACCGCTTTTCCGCATCGCGATGTGAGTATGTTTGCAGCGGCGTTTCGTTTAGGCGTGCCGTTCACTGTTCACAAGGGGATCGGGTTTGACATCATCGACCAACATCCTGCTGCCGATTACGCCGCGATGGGGTGGACGACAGGTGAAGATTTTCTCAGGTTTGCGCACAGTGTCTCTCAATTGGAAGGCGGCGTTTTTCTTAATTTAGGCTCTGCTGTGATGGGACCCGAAGTCTACCTCAAAAGCCTCTCAATGGCACGCAACATCGCAACCCAGCGTGGGGAGGAGATTCGGCATTTCACAACAGCGAACTTTGACATCATCGACTTCCCTGACTTCCAAGACGAAGGTGCCCCTACCGATGCTCACTACTATCACCGCCCCAAAAAGACGATCCTCATTCGTACGGTGAAAGATGGCGGTGAGGGATACCACATCTCCGGCGATTTCTCCGTTACTGTCCCGCAGTTATACCGTTTAATAACGAACTCATAGCGAGTACGCGCTATGAATGGTTGAAAGTTATACGAAAGTTAATCATTGAATATGCGAGATGACGAAACCCCAGACGGGTCTCTTTGAGTTTATCATAGCTCAGGGCAAGTCTTCGGTAAGTGTCTTGCCACCCGAAAGTTCGCTCAACTTTATATCGGTCTTTGTATATCCTTTTGTCAAACCAACGGAACTTACGCGCAATGACAATAGGTTCTTTAGCATTGCGACGGTTAGGATAAATCACGGGTCTCAACCCGTGTCCTCTAATAAGTTTATGATTCACCTTAGAATCAAAGGCAGAATCAAGTGTCAGAGCCGAACCGCAAAGATCCATGCCAATACGTTTGCTAAAAGCGATTATATCACTCAGGGCTTCGGGCAAAATCGTTGTATCATGTGCGTTGACGGGTTTCAGCGTTATCGGTCCTATGATGAACCCATGATTATCGGTGAGCGTCAACTCTTTTTCGCCTTTCTGATGTTTGTGTCCTGAGTAGCTGATACCGTCGCCCCTTTTTTCACGACGGTGTTTGAACCATCACCGTGAAGGTGTGTCGTATCAAGTTGATCCGTATCAAGCAAGTGTATAACCGACGCTTCAAAGAGGTTCTGATACGAGCCATCTTTTGACCAGCGATGATGCCATTTATAGACATTAGACCAATGGAGTTCATTCCGCCGTGTTCGGAGTTGCTCCCATTGAATACCCGTATGCAAAACATAGAGAATGTAGTTGAATATCTTGTAGAAAGAGAGTTTCGGCTTTGGACCTTTAACACGTTTCTTCAGATGTGGCAAGATATAACGATTAAAATCCTTACGCGAAACCTGCTTCGGAATACCGTTGTATCTCGGAGACTTTTCGGACTCGGAGACCGTCATAAGAGCACCTCTCATAAAGTAAGTGACTATCAAAAGTGGAAATAAAGGGACATAAAGGATCGCCTTTTATTCCACTATTTTACTACATTTTTATGTTT